>NZ_KB911276.1:0-232959 GCF_000383455.1 Methylobacterium sp. 285MFTsu5.1
GTCGAGCTGACCGTGGCGCTGCACCACGTGTTCGACACCCCCGACGACCGCATCGTCTGGGACGTCGGACACCAGTGCTACCCCCACAAGATCCTCACCGAGCGCCGCGACCGCATCCGGACGCTGCGCCAGGGCGGCGGCCTGTCGGGCTTCACCAAGCGGAGCGAGAGCGTCTACGACCCCTTCGGCGCCGCCCACTCCTCGACCTCGATCTCGGCCGCGCTGGGCATGGCGGTCGCCCGCGACCTCGACAACGCCGCCGCCAAGTCGAAGAACCGCCCGCTCAAGCGCCGCAACGCCATCGCGGTCATCGGCGACGGCTCGATGTCGGCCGGCATGGCCTACGAGGCCCTCAACAACGCCGGCGCCCTGCACTCGCGCCTGATCGTCATCCTCAACGACAACGACATGTCGATCGCGCCCCCCGTCGGCGCCATGTCGGCCTACCTCGCCCGCCTCGCCTCGGGCGGCGCCTACCAGTCCCTGCGCGAGACCGCCAAGCAGCTCGGCAAGCTCCTGCCCAAGGCGCTCTACCAGCGCGCCGCCGCGGCCGAGGAATACGCCCGCTCGCTCGTGGTCGGCGGCGGCACCATGTTCGAGGAGATGGGCTTCCACTACGTCGGCCCGGTCGACGGGCACAACCTCGACCACCTGCTGCCGGTGCTCAAGAACGTCCGCGACGCCGAGCACGGCCCGATCCTGCTCCACGTCGTCACCCAGAAGGGCAAGGGCTACGCCCCGGCCGAGGCCTCGGCCGACCGCTACCACGGCGTGGTCAAGTTCGACGTGGTCTCAGGCGTGCAGGCCAAGGCCAAGCCGAACGCGCCGGCCTACACGCGGGTGTTCGGCGAGAGCCTGATCAAGGCGGCCGACGCCGACGACAAGGTCGTGGCGATCACCGCCGCGATGCCGGGGGGCACCGGCATCGACCTGTTCGGCAAGGCGCACCCGGACAAGACCTTCGACGTCGGCATCGCCGAGCAGCACGCGGTGACGTTCGCGGGCGGTCTGGCGACCGAGGGCTACCGGCCGTTCGTGGCGATCTACTCGACGTTCCTGCAGCGGGCCTACGACCAGGTGGTGCACGACGTGGCGCTGCAGAACCTGCCCGTGCGGTTCTGCCTGGACCGGGCGGGGCTGGTCGGCGCCGACGGGGCGACGCACGCGGGCGCGTTCGACCTGGCCTACCTGTGCTGCCTGCCGAACATGACCGTGATGGCGGCCTCCGACGAGGCCGAGCTGGTGCACATGGTGGCGACCGCCCACGCGCACGACACGGGCCCGATCGCGCTGCGCTACCCGCGCGGCGAGGGTGTGGGCGTCGAGCTTCCGGAGCGGGGCGAGGCGCTGGCGATCGGCAAGGGCCGGGTGGTGCGGCGCGACGCGGAGGCGCGGGTGGCGCTGCTGTCGCTCGGCACGCGCCTGTCGGAGGCCTTGAAGGCGGCCGACACGCTGGCCGAGCAGGGCGTGGCGGTGACGGTGGCGGACGCGCGGTTCGCCAAGCCGCTGGACGAGGCGCTGATCCTGGAGCTCGCGCGCGACCACGAGGTTCTGATCACGATCGAGGAGGGCTCGCGGGGCGGGTTCGGCGCGATGGTGCTGCACCTGCTGGCGGAGCGGGGCGCTCTGGACGCGGGCGGGGTGCGGGTGCGGACGATGACGCTGCCGGACGCCTACCAGGACCACGACAGCCCGGAGAAGATGTACGCCGAGGCGGGCCTCGACGCCACGACCATCGTCAGGACCGCCCTCGACACACTGCCCGAGCGGAAGGACAGCCGGTCGCGCCTGCGGCTCGCCTGACCGGGCGGGTCGGCCGCCGGAGCCCGCCCCCGAACCCCGACCGTCTTGCCGGCGCGCGCGATCCTCCGCATATCGCCGGCACGGGGTGAGGGCGCGCGGCGCCTTCCGACCCCCCGGTGAGCCTGTCGCGCCGCGCCGACACGGGGACGAACGAGCGGATGACCTCCGAGAAACTGCGCCTGGGCGTCAACATCGATCACGTCGCGACCGTCCGCAACGCCCGCGGCGGCGACTATCCGGACCCGGTGCGGGCGGCCCTGCTCGCCGTCGAGGCGGGCGCCGACGGGATCACCGCGCATCTCCGCGAGGACCGGCGCCACATCCGCGACACCGACATCGCGGCGCTCAAGCGCGGCCTGTCCGTGCCGCTCAACTTCGAGATGGCCGCCACCGACGAGATGGTGGCGATCGCGCTCGAGACCCGCCCGCACGCCGCCTGCCTCGTCCCGGAGAAGCGCGAGGAGCGCACCACCGAGGGCGGCCTCGACATCGTCGGCGGCCGCGCGCATCTCGCGCCGCGCATCCGCGCCCTCGCGGAGGCCGGCATCCGCGTCTCGCTGTTCGTCGAGCCCGAGCCCGCCGTCATGGACGCCGCCCGCGCCCTCGGGGCGCCCGTCGTCGAGCTGCACACCGGCAGCTACTGCGAGGCGGCGCTGGAGGACGACGACGCCCGGACCGCGCGCGAGCTCGCCCGCATCCGGCGCGCGGCGGAGCACGGGGCCGGCCTCGGCCTCGAGATCCACGCGGGCCACGGGCTTACCCTCGGCAGCGTCGGGCCGGTGGCGGCGCTGCCGCAGATCCGGGAGCTGAATATCGGCCATTCCCTGATCGCCGACGCGATCTTCGTGGGGCTCGACCGGGCGGTGCGCGACATGCGGGCCGCCATGGACCGGGCGCGGCACCCATGATCGTCGGGATCGGCTCGGATCTCTGCGACATCCGCCGGATCGCCCGGACCCTGGAGCGGCACGGCGAGCGCTTCACCCACCGGGTCTTCACCGACGGGGAGCGGGCCCGCTGCGACCGCCGGGCCGCCCGCGCCGAGGGCTACGCCCGCCGCTTCGCCGCCAAGGAGGCCTGCGCCAAGGCGCTCGGCACCGGCCTCAGCGCCGGCGTGTTCTGGCGCGACATGGAGGTGGTGAACCTGCCCTCCGGGCAGCCGACCCTGCGGCTCGCGGGCGGCGCGGCCGAGCGGCTCGCGGAACTCCTGCCGGCGGGGCACGCGGCGCGGCTCCACGTGAGCCTCACGGACGATCCGCCGATGGCGCAAGCCTTCGTGATCATCGAGGCCTTGCCGGTCCCTGTCGCCGGTTGAGGCCGCCGTCGCGGATTAGCCAGCGCCGGTCGCGCGTTGCGGGGGGCTCGCGCATGGTCTAGACCGCCGGACACGGCGGACACGATTGCGGCGCATTCCTCGGGACAACCGCACATCAGGCCGCGCGCGGCGGGGCCGCGCCCCGCGGATCGCGGGCGTCGCACCTCAATCGAAGACGGAACGCGCGCGTGGATTACGACGGCAAGCCGCTCAGGAAACCTGCCGACACCGGCACCTGGGCCAGCATCCGCGAGACGCTGAAGGTCGGCATCCAGGCGCTGCTGATCGCCCTCGTGGTGCGGACCCTGCTGTTCCAGCCGTTCAACATCCCGTCCGGCTCGCTGGTGCCGACCCTGCTGATCGGCGACTACCTGTTCGTGTCAAAATATTCTTACGGCTATTCCAAGTACTCGCTGCCGCTCTCGGAGTATATCCCGATCCAGGCCGACGGCCGGATCTGGGGCGCGGACCCGAAGCGCGGCGACATCGCGGTGTTCAAGCTGCCCAAGGACAATTCGACCGACTACATCAAGCGCGTGATCGGCCTGCCGGGCGACAAGATCCAGATGATCGACGGCGTGCTCAACATCAACGGCAAGGCGGTCAAGCGCGAGCGGATCGCCGACTACGAGACCACCGATCCCTACGGCCAGCCGACCAAGGTGCCCCAGTACCTGGAGACCCTGCCCAACGGCGTGGTCCACCGGGTGATCGAGCGCGACGGCGACAACGGCTTCTGGGACAAGACCGAGCTGTACACGGTCCCGCCCGGTCACTTTTTCATGATGGGCGACAACCGCGACAACTCCACCGATTCGCGCGATCTCGCCAATGTCGGCTACGTGCCCTTCGCCAACCTGGTCGGGCGCGCCGAGATGATCTTCTTCTCGATCGACGAGGGTACGCCGGCCTGGCAGGTCTGGAACTGGCCGGCCCACGTGCGCTGGTCGCGCCTGTTCACGACGATCCATTGACCGGCCCGGACTTGGACGACGCCGCGCAGCCCCGGGCCAACGCCCGATCCCGGCGGGCCCACAAGCCGCGCCCGCCGCTGACCGCGCTCGAAGAGCGGATCGGCCACAGCTTCGGCGATCAGGACCTGCTCACCCGCGCGCTGACCCACACCAGCAAGGCGAGCGGCCGGGGCGGCAGCTACCAGCGCCTGGAATTCCTCGGCGACCGCGTGCTCGGGCTCGCGGTCGCCGACCGCCTCTACGGCGCCTTCCCGGAGGCTGACGAGGGCGACCTCTCCCGGCGCCTTGCCGCCCTGGTCCGGCGCGAGACCTGCGCGGCCGTGGCCGCCTCCTGGGAGGTCGGCCCGCACCTGATCCTCGGCCAGGGCGAGGTCATGGGCGGCGGCCGGCGCAACCAGACGATCCTGGCCGACGTCTGCGAGGCGATCCTGGGTGCGATCTACCTCGATGCCGGGTTCGACGCCGCCCGGGCGGTGGTCGAGGCGCATTTCCATCCCGGCGAGCCGACCGCGGCGGCGCGGGGCCGCGACGCCAAATCCGCCCTGCAGGAATGGGCCATGGGCCGCAGCCTGCCGATCCCCACCTATGAGGTGGTGGAGCGCACCGGTCCCGACCACGCGCCCCGGTTCCGCATCGCCGTGCAGGTCGAGGGCCTGGAGCCCGGTCTCGGCGACGGCACGTCGAAGCGGATCGCCGAGCAGGCCGCCGCGCGGGCGCTGATGGAGCGGGAGGGAATCGGGGCCTCCGCGGACGCGGAACCGACGGAGACAGCATGAGCGCGCACGAGCAGGACGATCACGACGCGCAGGACGGGCCCGGCATCGCGCCGGCCCGGGACCCCGCGCGCGACCCGTCCACCCTTCCCGGCACGCCCGCCGACGCCCGGGCCGGCTTCGTCGCGCTGATCGGCGTGCCGAATGCCGGCAAGTCGACCCTGCTCAACAACCTCGTCGGCACCAAGGTCTCGATCGTCTCCCGCAAGGTGCAGACGACCCGGGCCCTGGTGCGGGGCATCCTCATCGAGGGCTCGGCCCAGGTCGTGCTGGTCGACACCCCCGGCATCTTCGCGCCCAAGCGCCGCCTCGACCGCGCGATGGTCCACTCGGCCTGGAGCGGCGCCGCCGACGCCGACGCCGTCTGCCTGCTGGTCGACGCGCGCAAGGGTGTCGACGCGGAAGTCGAGGCGGTGCTCGGCCGGCTCGGCGAGGTGAAGCGCGAGAAACTGCTGATCCTCAACAAGATCGATCTGATCCCGCGCGAACGGCTGCTCGATCTCGCCGCCAAGCTCAACGCCGCCGCGCCCTTCGCCGAGACCTTCATGATCTCGGCGCTCAACGGCGACGGCGTCGCCGACCTGCGCCGGGCGCTGGCCGCCCGCATGCCGGCGGGCCCGTGGCTGTATCCGGAGGATCAGGTCTCGGACGCGCCCCTGCGCATGCTCGCCGCCGAGATCACCCGGGAGAAGATCTACGACCGGCTGCACGAGGAGCTGCCCTACCGCTCCACGGTGGAGACCGACCAGTGGCAGATCCGGCCCGACGGCTCGGTGCGGATCGAGCAGACGATCTTCGTCGAGCGGGAGAGCCAGCGCTCGATCGTGCTCGGCAAGGGCGGCCAGACCATCCGGTCGATCGGGCAGGCGGCCCGGATCGAGATCGCCGAGGCGGCCGACGCCAAGGTCCACCTGTTCCTGCACGTGAAGGTGCGGGAGAACTGGGCCGACGACCCGGCCCGCTACCGCGAGATGGGCCTGGAATTTCCGCGGGGCTGACGCGCCGGGCCGCGCGGGAGGCTGGGCTTCGCGGCCGGTTCCGGTATAAACGCGGTGTTCCCCCGGATGAATCGAGTCGGGCGCGGGTTTACCCCGCTCCGCCGCGGATTCGCGTTCCGGTTTCGGCACTCCAAATCCCGAATCGTCTATGCGCCACGCCGTCTACGGCCTGCCGCCGGTGGACCTCGCCGAGGTCCCGGGCGACGCCGTCCAGCTCTCCCCATTGATCCCCGGCGCTGCGCGGCTCGAGGATCTGTCCGAGAACAGCCTCGACTCGGCCACCGTGCTGGCGCCGCCCGGAACGGTCGAGCGGCGCTACGTGCTGGCCCAGGTGCTGCGCGCCCTCGGGCCGGGCGGCCGCATGGTCGCCCTGGCGCCCAAGGATCGCGGCGGCACACGCCTCGCCAAGGAGCTGACGACCTTCGGCTGCGCGGCCGCGGACCAGCCGCGCCGGCACCACCGGATCTGCACGGCGGAGCGGCCAACGGCGCCGGCCGGCCTCGCCGAGGCGATCGACGAGGGCGGCCCGCGCCACGTCGACAACCTCGCTCTGTGCACGCAGCCCGGCATCTTCTCGTGGGACCGGCTCGATCCGGGCACGGCGCTGCTGCTCGCGAACCTCCCGGCCCTCAAGGGCCGCGGCGCCGATTTCGGCTGCGGGCTCGGGGTCCTCTCGCGGGCCGTCCTGGGCTCCGAGGCCGTGACCGCCCTGACCCTGCTGGAGATCGACCGGCGCGCCGTCGAGATGGCGCGCCGCAACGTCGCCGACCCGCGGGCGACGATCCTCTGGGCGGATATCCGGGCGTCCGGCGCCGTGCCGGATCACCTCGATTTCGTCGTCACGAACCCGCCGTTCCACGAGGGCGGGAGCGAGGATCAGGCCCTCGGCCGGGCGTTCATCGCGCGGGCCGCCGAGGCCCTGC
Source organism: Methylobacterium sp. 285MFTsu5.1 (assembly GCF_000383455.1). NCBI lineage: Bacteria > Pseudomonadati > Pseudomonadota > Alphaproteobacteria > Hyphomicrobiales > Methylobacteriaceae > Methylobacterium > Methylobacterium sp. 285MFTsu5.1. Next base: position 6,787 of record NZ_KB911276.1, read on the forward strand.
GCCCCGGGGGGGCGCTGTGGCTCGTGGCCAACGCGCACCTGCCCTACGAGGCGAGCCTGCGCGAGGCGTTCCGGCACGTCGCGGTGGCCGTCCAGGCGAACGGCTACCGGGTCTACGAGGCCCGCCGGTGAGCGCGCCGCTTCCATGAGCGCGGCGAGATCCGTCCGCCTGGACAAGCTCCTCGCCAATCTCGGCTACGGCTCGCGCCGCGAGATCCAGGCGCTCGCCCGCGCCGGCGCGATCCGCCTCGACGGCGCGGAGCTCGCGGAGGCCGGCGACCGGATCGCCCTCGCGCCGGACCTGCCGGAGCGCCTCACGATCGACGGCGAGGCCCTGGACCCGCTCCCCGGCCTGTGCCTGATGCTGCACAAGCCGCTGGGCGTCACCTGCTCGCACAAGGAGGCGGGCCCGCTGGTCTACGGGCTGCTCCCCGAGCGCTGGCGCCGCCGCGACCCGCCCCTCTCCACGGTCGGGCGCCTCGACAAGGAGACCTCGGGCCTGCTGCTGCTGACCGACGACGGGGCGCTCCTGCACCGGATCATCAGCCCGAAGGCCCAGGTGGCGAAGCGCTACCGCGTGACCCTCGACCGGCCGCTGACCGGCCGCGAGGCGGAGGTGTTCGCCGCAGGGACGCTCGTGCTGGAGGGCGAGGAGCGGCCGCTCCTGCCGGTGCGGCTCGACGTCGAGGATGCCACGCGCTGCGCGGTGACGCTGACGGAGGGCCGCTACCACCAGGTCCGCCGGATGTTCGCCGCCGTCGGCAACCACGTCGCGGCGCTGCACCGGGACCGGGTCGGCGGTCTCGCTCTGCCGGCGGACCTGCCGGCGGGGGCGTACCGGGTGATGACGGCCGACGACGTGGCGGCGGTGTTCGCGGGCGGGTGATCCGGGCTGCGGGCCTGTCAGTGCGGCGCCCGGGCGAGGGCGACGACCGCGCCGATCACAGCGAGTGTCTGGAGGCCGATCAGGCCCGCCACCCAGCGCACGATTTCGGACCGCGTATCCGCCAGCTCGGCGCGCAGATCCGCCTTCGTGACGAGATCGCCCTGCAACGCTTCCGCCATGGCATCGGCCATGGCCCTCCGCCTGTTCCGGGGAGAGCTTGGCCTTCTCCCGGAGGACCCGGGCGAATTTCAGGGTGTCGAAGGCGACCGCCGCCATGGTCCGAACTCTCGCGAGGCGAGCCCGCGTGTTGCAAGCGGTCTGAACGCAGGCTGTGATTGAGGGCTGGCCCGCGCCGCCCCGGCGCTTCTTGCCTTCGGACCCGCCCTCTGCTAAGCGCCCGCCCATCCCACACGCGGAGCCGGCCTCATGCCTGAATGAGGCGTTTCCGGTGGTCGTCCGAACTCTCGGCCGACCGCATCCCTCCGCGGCGGATATAACCGGAGAGCACAAGAGCCATGGCCGTCGATTTCTCTATGCGTCAGCTCCTCGAGGCGGGCGCCCATTTCGGTCACCAGTCCCACCGCTGGAACCCGAAGATGCAGCCGTACATCTTCGGCACCCGCAACAACATCCACATCATCGACCTCGCCCAGACCGTGCCGGCGCTGCACCAGGCGCTCCAGGCGGTGAGCGACACCGTCGCCAAGGGCGGCCGTGTGCTGTTCGTCGGCACCAAGCGCCAGGCGGCCGACACGATCGCCGAGGCGGCCAAGCGCTCGGCCCAGTACTACGTCAACTCCCGCTGGCTGGGCGGCATGCTCACCAACTGGAAGACCATCTCGGGCTCGATCTCGCGCCTGCGCAAGGTCACCGAGACGCTGGAGACCGGCGGCCCGGGCCTGACCAAGAAGGAGCGCCTGATGCTCTCCCGTGAGAAGGAGAAGCTCGAGAAGGCGCTCGGCGGCATCAAGGACATGGGCGGCGTGCCGGACCTGCTGTTCGTGATCGACACCAACAAGGAGCAGCTGGCGATCAAGGAGGCGAACCGCCTCGGCATCCCGGTCGCCGCCATCGTCGACACCAACTGCAACCCGGACGGCATCAGCTACATCGTCCCGGCCAACGACGACGCCGGCCGCGCGATCGCGCTGTACTGCGACCTGATCGCCAAGGCCGCCATCGACGGCATCTCGCGCGCCCAGGGCTCGTCGGGCATGGATATCGGCGCTTCCGAGGAGCCGATGGCCGAGGAGCTGCCGGCGAACGACGACGCGGCCGTCACGGTCGAGTCCGACGCCCTCGACCCGGCCGACGTGGCGATGCTCGCCGAGTCGACCGAGCACTTCGAGCTGCTCGCTGCCCCGCGCGGCGCGCCGGACGACCTGACCAAGCTCAACGGCGCCGGCCCGCAGATCGTGCAGAAGCTCAACGACGCCGGCATCTACCACTACTGGCAGCTCGCCGCGATGACCCCCGAGGACGTCGCCAAGGTCGATGCCGACCTGAAGCTCAACGGCCGCATCGACCGCGATTCGTGGGTCTCGCAGGCCCGCGGCTTCGTCGAGGCCGCCGCCGCGGCCTGATCCAACGGGGCTTCGCGGCGGCACCGTCATCGGGCCGTCGCGGATCCAGGCATACCGGGCCCGGCCGCTCACCCGCGCGCCGGGCCTCTCGCATCCAGACCACACGAAAGGGACCGCCATGGCCAACATCACCGCCGCGATGGTGAAGGAGCTCCGGGAGAAGACCGGCGCCGGCATGATGGACTGCAAGGGCGCGCTCAACGAGACGCAGGGCGACATCGAGGCCGCCGTCGACTGGCTGCGCAAGAAGGGTCTCGCCAAGGCCGCCAAGAAGGCCGGCCGCGTCGCCGCCGAGGGCCTCGTCGCCGTCGAGTCCGCCGGCCGCCACGCCGCCGTGGTCGAGGTGAACTCCGAGACCGACTTCGTCGCCCGCAACGACGCCTTCCAGGCCTTCGCCCGCGCGGCCGCCAAGATCGCGCTCAACACCGACGGCACGCTCGAGGGCCTCCAGGCCGCCCATTTCCCGGGCGCCACCGAGACCGTCTCGGAGAAGCTGCAGGCCCTGATCGCCACGATCGGCGAGAACATGAACCTGCGCCGGGTCACCAAGCTCGAGGTCAAGAAGGGCGTCATCGCCTCCTACGTGCACAACCAGATCTCCGAGGGCCTCGGCAAGATCGGCGTGCTCGTGGCGCTCGAGTCCGAGGGCGACGTCGACGCGCTCTCGGCGCTGGGTCGCCAGATCGCCATGCACATCGCGGCGACCAACCCGGTGGCGCTGGACGCCTCGGGCGTCGACGCCGCCACGGTGGAGCGCGAGTCGAACATCCTGCGCGAGAAGAACGCCGGCAAGCCGGACCACGTGATGGCCAAGATCGTCGAGAGCGGCCTGAAGAGCTACTACAAGGAGGTCACCCTCCTGGAGCAGCCCTTCGTGCACGACGGCTCCAAGACCGTGAGCCAGGTCCTCAAGGAGGCCGGCTCCAAGGTCGGCGGCCCCGTGACCCTGACGGGCTTCGTCCGCTACGCGCTGGGCGACGGCATCGAGAAGGAAGAGGGTCCGGACTTCGCCACCGAGGTCGCCCAGCAGGCCGGCCGCGCCTGACACCGACCGCGAACGCCCGGTTTGCCGGGCCGTCATCGTGAGATCAGCCCCGTCCGGCACGCGCCGGGCGGGGCTTCGCGTTTCCGGAGGCGCCCGATCGATCCGCGCGGGGTCGTGTTGCGCCGCACACCCCGCCGTGCGGCGCCGCGCTAAGGTCCGGGCATGCCTCTGAAGCCCTTCTCCTACCTCATGATCGGCGTGTTCGCCTCCGGCCTCGCCATGACCGTCTTCGGCGCCGTCGGCGTCCTGGCTGGCAGTTGAGAACGGGCGCCGGCGCGGCGGATCGCCGTCACGCCGGCACCGCATCGACCGGGATCCCGCCGTTCCGGACCCGGACCGCGAAGGCGGCGCAGACATCCTCCACGGCCGCGCGCCGTTCGCGCGGCGCAGGCCTTGTACCCACGATCCCCGCCGGATCCGGGCCGGGCCCCTCGACGGCGCTCGGGCGGTTGACGTAGAAGCCTCCCCGCTCACGCGATGCGGGATGGAGCCGGGGGCCCAGATGCCGGAGACGACGCCGTTTCGCCGTATCCTCGTGAAGCTGTCGGGGGAGGCGCTCGCCGCTCCCGACGGCTACTGGTTGCATCCGCCGACGCTGGCGGCGCTCGCCGAGGACATCGCCCGCACGATCGAGTCGGGCGCCGAGATCGCCATCGTGGTGGGCGGCGGCAACATGATCCGCGGGGCGCGGATCTCCGCGGCCGGCTGGATCGACCGGGCGACCGGGGATTCGCTCGGCATGATGGCCACGGTGATGAACTCGCTGGCGATCGAGACGGCGCTCAACGCCGCGGGCGTGCAGGCGCGGACCATGTCGGCGGTTTCGATGCCGACCATCTGCGAGACCTATGCCCGCCAGCCGGCCCTGCACCACCTGGACAAGGGCCAGGTCGTCGTCCTCGCCGGCGGCACCGGCAACCCGTTCTTCACCACCGACACCGCCGCGGTGCTGCGCGCCGCCGAGCTGCGCTGCGACGCGGTCCTCAAGGCGACGCAGGTGGACGGCGTCTACTCGGCGGATCCGAAGAAGGATCCGAGCGCCACGCGCTACGACCGCATCACCCACGACGAGGCGATCGCCCGCGACCTGAAGGTGATGGACACCGCCGCCTTCGCGCTGGCCCGGGAGAGCCGCCTGTCGATCGTGGTCGGCTCGCTCCACCCGCCGAGCTCGATCGCCGCGATCCTGTCGGGCGACGCGCCCTCGACCCTCGTGGCGCCCTGACGCGCGGCACGACCGGGCCGCGACCGTTTGCGGCCCTGAAAAAATTCGTCCATTGAGGCCGCGACTGCCCGCGCCGGGCTCAAGACCACGTCAGACGTCTCGGGACGACCCTCATGGCCACACCGGAATTCGATCTCAACGACATCAAGCGCCGCATGCAGGGCGCTGTGTCCTCGCTCTCGAAGGATCTCGGCTCGCTGCGCACCGGGCGCGCCACGCCGTCGCTCCTCGACCCGATCCAGGTCGACGCCTACGGCTCGATGATGCCGATGGCCCAGGTCGCCACCGTCAGCGTGCCGGAGCCGCGGCTCCTGTCGATCTCGGTCTGGGACCGCAGCATGGTCACGGCCGTCGAGAAGGCGATCCGCGAATCCGACCTCGGCCTCAACCCGCAGACCGAGGGGCAGACCATCCGGCTCCGCATCCCCGAGATGAACGAGCAGCGCCGCAAGGAGATGGTCAAGGTCGCCCACAAGTACACCGAGGAGGCCCGCGTCGCCGTGCGCCACGTGCGCCGGGACGGCCTCGACCATCTCAAGAAGCTCCTGAAGGACAGCGCCATCTCGGAGGATGACGAGAAGCGTCAGGCCACCGACGTGCAGAAGGCGACCGACCAGTACATCGCCGAGATCGACGGCGTGCTGGCGTCCAAGGAGAAGGAGATCATGCAGGTCTGAGGCGAAGGGCAGGACGCGCGTGACCTCCGCCGCCGCACCGGCCGCGCGTCCCTCGGGACGGCGCGAGCTGTGGCTGCGCGTTGCCTCGGGCCTCGTGCTCGGCGCCGGCGTGCTGGCCGCTCTGGTCTATGGCGGCTGGCCCTTCGCGGGGATCTGGCTCGCCGCCGGCATCGTCGGCTTCGCCGAGTGGATGGTGATGAGCCGCACCGAGCCCCGCGAGGTGCTGATCGCGCTGGGCGCGGCGACGCTCGGCGCCCTGCTGCTCTGCCAGCGCGGCGGCGCCCCGACGCCGGCCTGCCTCGCGGTCCTGCTGCTCGGCGCCGCGGCCTGCGCCACGGTGGCGCGGACCGGACGGGGCCGGCTCCGCGCCTTCCTCGGCGTGCTCGGCGCGGCGGCGATCGCGGCGGTGCCGGTGGCCCTGCGCGACGACCCCGCCATCGGCCTGGTCGGGCCGGCCTGGATGTTCGCGGTGGTCTGGTCCACCGACATCGCGGCCTACTTCGCCGGCCGGAAGATCGGCGGCCCCAAGCTGATGCCCCGGGTCTCGCCCAACAAGACGTGGTCGGGCGCACTCGGCGGCCTCGTCGGCGCGGTCGCCGCCGGGACGCTGGTCCCGGTGGTCGCCGACCTCGCCGGGATGACCCTGCCCAGCGCCGCCTCTCTCCCGGTCGTGGCGGGCGTGAGCGCGCTCGCCTCGGTGCTGAGTCAGGCCGGCGACCTGATCGAATCCGGACTGAAGCGCCATTACGGCGTCAAGGATTCGGGCAAGATCATCCCCGGCCATGGCGGCGTCATGGACCGGCTCGACGGATTCTTCGCGGTCGCCGTGCTGGCGGCCGTCTATCTCGCCCTGCGCGGCGGCGGTCTGATCACGTGACGATGAGGGAGTTGAACCCGTGACCCAGGTCGTCACCGTCTTCGGCGCCACCGGCTCGATCGGCCGCTCCACCGCCGACCTCCTGGCGCAGCACGCCGACCGGTTCCGCGTCGGCGCCCTGGTCGGCGGCAAGGATCCCGTCGCCCTGGCCAAGGTCGCCCGCGAGCTCAACGCCTCCTTCGCGGCGCTCGCCGACGAGGCCGCCGGCCCGGCGCTCGCCGAGGCCCTGTCGGGCTCCGGCATCCCGAGCGGGGCGGGGGAGGCGGCCGTCATGGAGGCCGCCGCCCGCGACGCCGACATCGTCGTCGCCGCCGTGAGCGGGGCGGCCGGGCTGAAATCGACCCACGCCGCCCTCCGGCTCGGCCGCAAGGTCGCGCTCGCCAACAAGGAGAGCCTGGTCTGCGCCGGCGACGCCTTCATGCGCGACGCCGCCCGCTACGGCGCCACGATCCTGCCGATGGATTCCGAGCACGACGCGCTGAGCCAGGCGCTGGCCGGCCGGCCGCTCGCCGACGTCCGCACCATGATGATCACGGCCTCGGGCGGCCCGTTCCGGACTTGGACCCGCGAGCGGATCGCCGCCGCCTCCGCGGCCGAGGCCGCCGCCCATCCGACCTGGTCGATGGGCATGAAGATCAACATCGATTCGGCCAGCCTGATGAACAAGGGGCTCGAGCTGATCGAGGCGCACCACCTGTTCGGCATCGAGCCCGAGCGCCTCGACGTGGTCGTGCACCCGCAATCGGTGATCCACGGCCTGGTCTACTGGCTCGACGGGGCGGTGACCGCCGAGCTGGCGCTGCCCGACATGCGCGTGCCGATCTCGCACTGCCTCGGCCTCGGCGACCGGCTGACGATCGAGCGCGGCCGGCCCCTCGACCTCGTGAAGCTCGGCTCGCTGACCTTCGAGGCCGCGGACGAGGCGCGTTTCCCGTGCCTGCGGATCGCCCGCGCGGCCCTGGCCGCCGGAGGCGCGGCGCCCACCGTGATGAACGCCGCCAACGAGATCGCGGTGGCGGCCTTCATCGCCGGCCGGATCGGCTTCTACGGGATCAGCGATCTGGTCGAGCGCGCCTGCACCCACTTCGCCGGCCAGTACCGGGCCGCACCCGCCGACGTCGACGAGGCGCTCGCCATCGACGCCCACGTGCGGATCTGGAGCGCCGAGGCCCTGCCGGAGCTGCGCGCCGCCGGCTGAGCCGTCATTGCGAGCGTAGCGAAGCAACCCAGGGCGGCGCAACATTCTGCGAGCGTGGCGCCGCTGGGTTGCTTCGCTGCGCTCGCAGAGACGTTTCCCGCCTGAGCCGCGCCTCAGCGCGCGGGGCCGTACCCGGCCAGGAACACCCGCACCGCCTCGTCGACCTGATGGCGCATCTCGGCCTCGCCGGCGATGCCGCCCGCCGCGAACAGCAGGCGGGTCAGCAGACCCGCCTGGCAGAGATGCAGGAAGTGCCGGGCCGCGAGCTCGGTGTCGGCGATCGTCAGGCGTCCCGCCTGGACCTGCGCGTCGAGGTAGCGCGAGAGGCGCTCGACGCCGCAGGCCGGACCGGCCTGGTAGTAGACTTGCCCGAAGCGCGGAAACTTCTCGCTCGCGCCGATGACCATGCGGACCAGCGAGACGTGCGCCGGCCGGCACATCTCGGTCAGGAAGCTGCTTCCGAGCCGGGTCAGGACGCCCGGCACGTCGGGATCGTCCGCGTCCAGGGTGAACAGGGCCTCGGCGAGGCTGGCCTTCTCCTGGATGGTCAGCGCCTCGAACAGGTCTTCCTTGTTCTCGAAGTAGACGTAGAGCGTGCCCTTCGAGACCCCGGCCGCCCGCGCGATTTCGCCCATGCTGGCGCCGTCGAACCCCGCCGCCAGGAACACCGTCCGCGCGCCCTCGAGGATCTGCTGCCGCTTGTCGCCCTCGTGCTGGGCCTGACCCCGCTCCAACGCCGCACCCTGAGCCATGATCCCGCTCCGCACCGTGACACCGTCACGCTTGACCGAACCGTTCGGTCAAAATAACCTGCGGCTTCTTCGGGGGCGCGTCAAGCCGTGCCTCGTTATTGACCGAACGGTTCGGTCATTGATGTCGAGGCGCTGATATGTCCCTCCGCGAGGACGCCGATCGGCCGAATTCCGGTCTCGATGCCGCTATTGAGGCCCGAATCGAGGCCGGGGACGAGGCGCGCGCCGAGCGCACGGCGCCGGCCGCGCCGGCCCCCGCCGCGGCGTCCCTGCCGACACCCGTGCCGGTCGAGGCGCCGCCCGCCCGCAAGCGCTCCGTGAAGCGGCTCGTCCTGCTCGGACTGCTGACGGCCTCCCTGGGCGGCGGCGCGTATCAGGGATGGCAGTGGTGGACCGTCGGGCGGTTCTTCGTCTCGACCGACGACGCCTACGTCCAGGCCGACATCTCGGTCCTGGCGGCCAAGATCCCGGGCTATCTCCAGTCGGTCCCGGTCGTGAACGGCCTCGCGGTGAAGAAGGGCGACGTCATCGCCAAGCTCGACGACGGCGACTACCGCCTCGCGCTGCAGGCGGCGCAGGACAAGCTCGCCACCCAGGAGAGCACGATCGCGCGGATCGGCCGGCAGGCCGAGGCGGCGCAGGCCCAGGTCGCCCAGGCCGCCGCGCAGCTCGACGCGACCCGCGCCGACGCCGTCCGCGCCCAGGCCGACTTCGCCCGGTCGACGCAGATGCAGGCGGATTACGTCGCCAAGTCGCGCATCGACCAGACCCGCGCCGACCGCGACCGCACCGAGGCCTCCGTGAAGGCCATGGAGGCCGGCCTCCTCGCGGCCCGCGCCAACGTGGACGTGCTCCAGGCGCAGAAGCGCGAGGCGGAGAGCCTCGCGGCGGAGCTCCGCACCGCCGTCGACCGGGCCCGGCGCGACCTCGACTTCACGGCGATCCGCGCGCCCTTCGACGGGGTGGTCGGCAACAAGGCCGTCGAGGCCGGCGCCTATGTCGGGCCCGGCACGCGGATCGCCGCCCTGGTCCCGCTCCAGAGCGTCCGGATCGACGCGAACTTCAAGGAGACCCAGGTCGAGCGCATGCGTCCCGGCCAGCCGGTGACCGTGACGGTCGACGCCTATCCGGACCGCGAGATCCACGCCGTGGTGGAATCGTTCTCGCCGGCCTCCGGCTCGGTGTTCAGCCTGCTGCCGCCCGACAACGCCACCGGCAACTTCACCAAGATCGTCCAGCGCCTGCCCGTGCGGGTGCGCGTGCCCGAGGAGGTCGCCCGCGAGGGCCTGCTGCGGCCGGGCCTGTCGGCGGTGGTCCGGGTCGATACCCGCACCGGCGCGGACCGCTCCGTCCTCGACCGCGCCTCCGCGCCGCGGCCGGTCAGCACCGCCAGCCGCTGAGACCGGCGATGGCCGCCAGTGCCGCCCTCGCGCCCGGCGCGCCGATCCGCGCCGCCGAGCCGCCCCTCGACCGCCGCCGCATGGTGGCGTTCGTCTGCATGGTCTTCGGCATGTTCATGGCGATCCTGGACATCCAGATCGTCTCGGCCTCCCTGAACGAGATCCAGGCCGGCCTCTCGGCCTCCGGCGACGAGATCCCCTGGGTCCAGACCAGCTACCTGATCGCCGAGGTCATCTCGATCCCGCTCTCCGGCACCCTGTCGCGGGTGCTCTCGACGCGCTGGATGTTCGCCATCTCGGCGGGCGGCTTCACCCTGATGAGCCTGATGTGCGCCACCTCCTCGTCGATTGGCGAGATGATCGTCTGGCGGGCGCTCCAGGGCTTCATCGGCGGCGGCATGATCCCGACCGTCTTCGCCGCGGCCTTCACGATCTTCCCGCCCTCGAAGCGGACCATCGTCTCGCCGATGATCGGCCTCGTGGCGACGCTGGCGCCGACGATCGGGCCGACGGTGGGCGGCTACCTGACCGACCTGATGTCCTGGCACTGGCTGTTCCTGATCAACGTCGTGCCGGGCATCTTCGTGACGGTCTCGACCTGGATCCTAGTCGATTTCGACGAGCCCAATTACGGCCTGATCCGGTCGTTCGACTGGGCCGGACTCGCCTTCATGGCCGGCTTCCTCGGCTGCCTCGAATACGTGCTGGAGGAGGGGCCCAACCACGACTGGCTGCAGGACGAGGCGGTCTTCGCCTGCGCGGTCGTCTGCGGGACGTCGGCGCTGCTGTTCTTCTGGCGGGTGTTCACGGCGAAGCAGCCGATCGTCGATCTCAGGGCCTTCTCGGACCGGAACTTCGCCAGCGGCTGCGTGGCGAGCTTCGTGCTGGGCATCGGCCTCTACGGGCTGACCTACATCTACCCGGTCTACCTCGCCCGGGTGCGCGGCTACTCGGCGCTGATGATCGGCGAGACGATGTTCGTCTCCGGCCTGTGCATGTTCGCCACCGCGCCGATCGCCGGCCGGCTCTCGGGCAAGGTCGATCCCCGGATCATGATGGGGATCGGCTTCGTCGGCTTCGCCTGCGGCACGTGGATCGTCACCGGGCTCACCAAGGACTGGGACTTCTACGAGCTGCTCGTGCCGCAGATCCTGCGCGGCTGCTCGCTGATGCTGTGCATGATCCCGATCAACAACATCGCGCTGGGCACGCTGCCGCCGGCGCGGATGAAGAACGCGTCGGGGCTGTTCAACCTGACCCGCAACCTCGGCGGCGCGGTCGGGCTCGCGCTGATCAACACGATCCTCAACGACCGCTGGGACCTGCACCTCGCCCGGCTGCACGAGCGCTTCACCTGGGCGAACACGGCCGCGCTGGAGCGGCTCGACGCGATGCAGCGCGGCTTCGACGCCTACGGCAGCGCCGCCTCCGACATGGCGCTGAAGGCGATGACCAACACGGTGCGGATCCAGGGGCTCGTCATGGCCTTCGAGGACGTGTTCCTGTCCCTCACCGTCCTGTTCCTCGCGATGGCCTGCGCGGTCCCCATGATCCGGCGGCCGAATGCCGGCGCGGGCGGGGGCGGCGGCCACTGACGGGCGGTCCCCGACGGGCGGGACCGACCCCGCGCGATCGGCCGGTGCGGAATCGGACGGCGCGTGCGACCTTCCGCGGCCGGGCCGCAGGATTGCGTTGGCGGTCGGCACCGCCGATCTGCTAGACAGGGCGGATGGCCGGCCCGAGAAGCCGGCGCCGAGACGGCCAGGATACGGCTTATGGACTTCCTCAACGCGATGGGCGGAACCGCCGGCGGTTTCTTCGGCGCCGTGATCCCGTTCCTGTTCGTGCTCACCGTCGTGGTGTTCGTACACGAGATGGGCCACTTCCTGGTCGGGCGCTGGTGCGGGGTCGGCGTGCACGCCTTCTCGCTCGGCTTCGGTCCCGAGCTGTTCGGGTTCAACGACCGGCGCGGCACCCGCTGGAAGGTCTGCGCGATCCCGCTCGGCGGCTACGTGAAGTTCCACGGCGACGTGAACGGCGCCAGCATGCCCGATCCCGAAGCGGTCGCCCGGATGAGCCCGCACGAGCGGGCGATCAGCTTCCCGACCCAGCCCGTGTCCAAGCGCGCCGCGATCGTCGCCGCGGGCCCGGTGGCCAACTTCATCCTGGCGATCCTGCTCTTCGCGGGCGCCATCTGGCTCGGCGGCCGCTACGAGCTGCCCGCCCGGGTCTCGTCGGTGGAGCCGAACAGCGTCGCCGCCCAGGCCGGCTTCCAGCCCGGCGACGTGATCACCGCGATCGACGGCGAGAAGATCGGCGACTTCAACGCCATGTACCGCACGGTGACCGGCAGCGCCGGGACGCCGCTGACCTTCACGGTGGAGCGCAACGACCAGCCCATCACCATCCAGGCGACGCCGGCCACCTTCGAGGAGAAGACGCCGTTCGGCCGCCACCGGATCGGCCGGCTCGGCATCCGCTCGCCCGCGGGCTCCGAGGCGCGACTGGTGCAGTACGGGGCGCTCGACTCGCTCAATCTCGGCGTGAAGGAGACCTACTTCGTCGTCGAGCGCACCTTCTCGTATCTCGGCAAGCTCGTGACCGGGCGGGAATCCGCCGACCAGCTCTCGGGTCCGATCGGCATCGCCCGCGTCTCCGGCGAGGTCGCCAAGACCGGCGGCGTCGGCGGCCTGGTCGGGCTGATCGCCCTGCTCTCCGTCTCGATCGGCTTGCTCAACCTGTTCCCGGTGCCACTGCTCGATGGCGGCCACCTGCTGTTCTACGCCTTCGAGGTGGTGCGCGGCCGCCCGCTGAGCGAGCGGGCCCAGGAGATCGGCTTCCGCATCGGCCTCGCCCTCGTGCTGATGCTGATGCTGTTCGCCGCCTGGAACGACATCCTCAACCTCGGCGCCTCCTGGCGGAACACCTGATCCGGGGCCGGCGGGGATCCGAGGATCGCCGCCGGATCTCCACCGGAAACACTGCCCCAATCCCGCCGCGATCTCGCCCGGACACCGCCCGGATGACGCCCCGCCGAAGCGTCGAAACGGGGTTAACGGGACGTTCACGCGACCGTGAGCGGCGCGAAAAAGGGCCGGTCGCTCAGGCGTTTACGGCGGGTTCACCATGATCCGCGGTTTGCCCGTAAGCTGACCGCACCGTTAAGTGGCGCGAAGGCCACGACCCCCCAAAATCCCCTGACGATGGCCTCCCGCGCGTTTGCTTGGCAGGGGAATCCCGCTAAGAGCTACGCTTGGACCGAAGCCACGCTTGGACCAGGTGACGGGACGGCCGATCAACGGTCGCCCGTGACGGGCTAACCCCCGCGACCAGAACAGAAACGGGCGATTGCATGATGTCGTTGACGGGGAAGCCCCGACGTAAGTCGGTGCGGAAAACCATCGTCCTAGTCACTGCCGGTCTGGGTGTCGTCCTGAGCGGGGCTGCCCAGGCGCAGCAGATCGTCGTCCAGGGCAACCAGCGCGTCGATGCCGACACGATCCGGTCCTACGTGACCGGGACGGCGTCCGGCTCCGCCGAGGAGGCCCGCCGCAACCTGCTCGCGAGCGGGATGTTCTCCGACGTGAAGGTCGCCCAGTCGGGTGGCCGCACGGTGGTGACCGTCCGCGAGAACAACCTGATCAACCGCGTGGTCTTCGAGGGCAACAAGAAGATCGAGAAGGCCACCCTGGAAGGGGTGGTCGAGGCCAAGTCGCGCGGGCCCTACAGCGAGGCGATCATCAACGCCGACCTCGCGCGCATCCGCGACGTCTACAAGCGCTTCGGCCGCGGCACCGCCAAGGTGACCTACCGGACCGTCGACCTGCCCAACGGCCGCGTCGACGTGATCTACCAGATCGACGAGGGCGACAAGACCGGTATCCTCTCGATCAACTTCGTCGGCAACAACGCCTACTCGGAGCGGACGCTGAAGGGGCTGATGAGCTCCTCGGAGATGAACTTCCTGTCGTTCATCAAGACCTCCGACGTCTACGATCCCGACCGCATCACCAACGACCTCGACCAAGTCCGCCGCTACTACCTGAAGAACGGCTACGCCGACTTCCAGGTGGTCAGCGCCGACGCGCGCTACGTCGAGGGCGACAAGTCCGGCTACGTCATCACCATCACGGTGAGCGAGGGCGAGCAGTATCGGGTCGGCGCCGTCCAGGTGGATTCCCGCCTGCCGGGCCTCGACACCGCGAAGCTCGACAGCGACATCGCCACCTCCGTGGGCGACGTCTACAACGCCGACGACGTCGAGAAGACGCTCAACAACGTCACCCGCCAGGTCAACCGCGCCGGCTACCCGTTCGCGCAGGTCCGCCCGACCGGCCAGCGCGACCCGGCGAGCCACCAAGTCTCCCTGGGCTTCGTGGTCGAGGACGGCCCGCACGTCTACGTCGAGCGCATCAACATCCGCGGCAACACCCGCACCCGCGACTACGTCATCCGCCGCGAGCTCGATATCGCGGAGGGCGATGCCTACAACCGCGTGCTGACCGACCGCGCCGAGCGGCGCCTGAACGGCCTAGGCTTCTTCAAGAAGGTCCGCTTCTCGAACGAGCCGGGCTCGGCCCCGGACCGGGTGGTCATCAACATCGATGTCGAGGATCAGCCCACGGGCTCGTTCTCGGTGGCGGGCGGCTACTCCACCCAGGACGGCATCATCGGCGAGGTCTCGGTCTCCGAGTCGAACTTCCTCGGTCGTGGCCAGTACGTCCGGCTCGCCGGTACGGGCGGCCAGTATTCGCGCGGCGTCGACTTCTCGTTCACCGAGCCGTACTTCCTCGGCTACCGCCTCGCGGCGGGCTTCGATGCCTTCTACAAGTACTCCGACCTGACCCGGTACTCGCGCTACGAGACCACGGTGTACGGCGGTCAGCTGCGCCTCGGCCTGCCGATCACCGAGGAGTTCGGCATCACGCTGCGCTACTCGCTGTACAACACCGAGCTGAAGGTGCCGAACACCCTCAAGCGGCCGTACAACGACTGCTCGATCCCGATCCCCGGCTACACCGCCACCTACGCGGCGGGCACGATCGACCCGAACACCGGCCGCAACATCGGCGGCCAGTCGATCTACCCGAACTGCGCGTATGACGGCGAGGCCTCGATCGCCATCAAGGGCTCGCAGGGCAACACGCTGACCTCGCTGGCCGGCCTGACGCTCGCCTACTCGACCCTCGACGTGATCGGCGCGCCCCGCAACGGTCTCTACGCCGAGCTGAAGCCCGACGTCGCGGGCCTGGGCGGCGACTCCAAGTTCTTCCGCGTGACCGCCGACGCGCGGTACTACAAGGAGATCTTCGAGGACGTGGTCGGCTTCATCCGCTTCCAGGGCGGCCACATCTCGTCGCTCAACAACGACCCGCTGCGGGTGACCGACCAGTTCTTCCTCGGCCCGTCGCTGGTCCGCGGCTTCGCGCCGAACGGCATCGGTCCGCGCGACGTCGGCATCGCCGACGCCCGCTCGAACGCCATCGGCGGCTCGACCTACGTCGGCGGCACCCTCGAAGTGCAGTTCCCGCTGCCCCTCGTTCCGCGGGATCTGGGCCTGAAAGGCGCGCTCTTCGCCGATGCCGGCACGCTGTTCGGCTATCACGGCCAGCGGAACTTCAACGTGAACGGCGACGCCTTCATCAACGGCATTTCGCCGACGACCGGGAAGTGCAACTTCAACGCCTTCACGATCGGCGTGGAGCCGGAATGCGTGAACGTCCGCGACACGGCGGCGATCCGCTCCTCGATCGGCGCGTCCATCCTGTGGAACTCGCCGCTCGGCCCGATCCGGTTCGACTACGCCTACGCTCTGTCCAAGGACGAGGGTCAGAAGGTGTTCGTCCCGATCCTCGGCAAGTTCGGCCATATCGGCGCGGATCAGGTCCAGGCCTTCCGCTTCTCCGGCGGCTCGCGCTTCTGATAAAAAACACGCGCGCCGGCCGGATTCTCCCGGCCGGCGCGTTGTCGGACATGACAGATCCCGTCTTCTTCACCGCCGCCACCGGCCTCACCCTGGCCGAGATCGCGGCCGCCGCCGGCCTCGGCCTCCCCGAGGGAGCGGATCCGGATCGCCGGTTCAGCGGCGCGGCCTCCCTGGAGAGTGCCGGTCCAGACCACCTCGCCTACATGGACAATGCCCGCTACGGCGACGCCCTCGCGGCGACGCGTGCGGGCGTGTGCCTCATCTCGCCCCGCTTCGCGGCGCGCTGCCCCGCCGGAACCGTCGCCCTCGTCAGCCGCGATCCCTACCGCGCCTACGCGGCCCTGCTCGGCCGCCTGCACCCGGACGCGTTGCGTCCCGGTTCCCAGTTCGCGGTCCGCGGCGTCGCCTCCGGCGCCCACGTCCATCCCGAGGCCCGGCTCGAGGACGGGGTCACGGTCGATCCCGGCGCGGTGATCGGGCCGGGAGCCGAGATCGGCGCCGGCACGGTGATCGGGCCGAACGCCGTCATCGGGCCGGGGGTCCGGATCGGGCGCGACTGCGCGATCGGCGCGGGCACGACCCTCAGCCACGCCCTCCTCGGCAACCGGGTGATCCTGCATCCGGGGGCCCGGCTCGGACAGGACGGGTTCGGCTTCGCCATGGGCGCCACCCACCTCAAGGTGCCGCAAGTCGGGCGGGTCATCGTGCAGGACGACGTCGAGATCGGTGCCAACACCACGGTCGACCGGGGCGCCTCGCGCGACACGGTGATCGGGGAGGGCACCAAGATCGACAACCTCGTGCAGATCGCCCACAACGTCGTGATCGGGCGCCACTGCGTCATCGTGTCGGGGGTCGGCATCTCGGGCTCGACCACGCTGGAGGATTACGTCGTCCTCGGCGGGCAGGTCGGCGTCGTCGGCCACCTGCGCATCGGTCGCGGCGCGCAGATCGCCGGCTCGTCCAACGTCAACCGCGACGTGCCGCCGGGCAGCCGCTGGGGCGGGACGCCCGCCAAGCCGGTGCGGGCTTGGTTCCGCGAGCTGACGACGCTCGCGCGGCTCGCGGAACGCTCGGGCAAGGAGCCCGCCGGAGACGACGCCTGACCGGGAAGGCCTTGCGCTTCCGGCGATTTCTTCCGAATAGGGCGGTCGGCGCCCCGGTGGCGGCCGGATTGCGGGCCGCCGATGGCGGCAAGTCGAGGTGCGGATTTCGATGAGTGAGGCGGCGCGCGAGACCGGCAGCGAGCTGGGCATAGCCGATATCCAGACGCTGCTGGAGCTGCTGCCGCACCGCTACCCGTTCCTGATGGTCGACCGCATCGTCGAGATCGACCGGGACGAATCCTGCGTCGGCATCAAGAACGTCACGGCCAACGAGCCGCAGTTCATGGGCCACTTCCCCGACATGCCGGTCTTCCCGGGCGTGCTCCTGATCGAGGGTATGGCGCAGACGGCGGGGGCGATCTGCTGCCGCCACATCCGGGCGGACGGGCGGAACACCAAGCAGGTGTTCTTCATGACCATCGACAAGTGCAAGTTCCGCAAGCCCGTCACCCCCGGCGACCAAGTGCGCTTCCATATGACGAAGCTGAACCAGCGCCGGACCATGTGGTGGTTCCGCGGCGAGGCCCGGGTCGACGGCACGCTGGTCGCGGAGGCCGAGATCAGTGCCATGCTGGTGACGGAGTGACCGCCCCCGTCATCCACCCGAGCGCGGTGATCGAGACCGGCGCCCGCATCAGCGACGGGGCGCGGATCGGCCCCTTCTGCCATGTCGGGCCCGAGGTCGTGCTCGGCGCGGACTGCGAACTCATCAGCCACGTGGTCCTGGCGGGCCGCACCGCGATCGGCCCCCGCACCCGGATCTTCCCCTTCGCGTCCATCGGCCACCAGCCGCAGGACCTGAAATACCGGGGCGAGGCCTCGACCCTGACGATCGGCGCCGACTGCCTGATCCGCGAGGGCGTCACCATGAACCCGGGCACCAGCGGCGGCGGCCTGGAGACCGTGGTCGGCGACCACTGCACCTTCCTGGCCAACTCGCATGTCGGCCACGATTGCCGGGTCGGCGCCCACGTGATCTTCTCCAACAACGTCATGCTGGCGGGCCATTGCAGCGTCGGCGACTACGCGATCCTGGGCGGCGGCGCCGCCGTGATCCAGTTCGCGCGGGTCGGCGCGCACGCCTTCGTGGGCGGCCTGTCGGGCCTGGAGAACGACTGCATCCCCTACGGCATGGTGCTCGGCAACCGGGCCTACCTGTCGGGGCTCAACATCATCGGGCTGCAGCGCCGCGGCTTCGCCCGCGAGGACATCCACGCGCTGCGGCGCGCCTACCGCCTGCTCTTCGCCCCCGAGGGCACGCTGATGGAGCGGGTGGAGGACGTGGCCGCGACCTTCGAGTCCCACGCGGCGGTCGCCGAGATCCTCGACTTCATCCGCCTCGGCGGCAAGCGCTCGATCTGCACGCCGCGCGAGGTCCCGACCCCGATCAGCGCCGCCTGAGCGGCCGGGCCGTGACCGAGGCCGATCCCGCCCCCGAGGGGGCCCTGGTCCTGATCGCGGGGGCGGGGCGCCTGCCGGAGCTCGTCGCCGAGTCGCTCCGCCGGGCGCGCCGGCCCTTCCGGGTGATCGCGCTGCGCGGCTTCACCGGCCCGGCCCTGCGCGCCGGCGCCGACGCCACGGTCGACCTCCTCGATCTCGCGGCCACCCTGAAGCTGCTGCGGCTCTGGGGGCCGGCGACCGTGGTGCCGGCGGGCGGCGTCTCCCGCCCGAGCCCGGCCGCGATCCTCAACGCGGGCGCCGCCCTGCGCAACCGCGAGGCCCTGCTGGCGATCGCCGGCGGCGGGGACGACCGCCTGCTGCGGGCGGCGGTCACGCTGGTCGAGGAGGCGGGCCACCGGGTCGTCGGCGTCCACGAGGCCGCGCCGGACCTGCTCTGCCCGGACGGCCCGCTCGGGCGCCGGGCCCCGGACGCGGAGGCGGCCGCCTCGATCCGCACCGGGCGCGGCGTCCTCGACGCCCTCTCGCCCTACGATCTGGGGCAGGCGGTCGTCCTGGCCGGCGACCGGATCCTCGCCGTGGAGGGGCCGGAGGGCACGGACCGCATGCTGGCCCGGGCCCGGGCCCTGGGGCGGCGCCCCTTCGGGTTCGGCCGGGCGATGCCCGCGACCGTGCTGGTGAAGGCCCCGAAGGTCGGCCAGGACCGCCGCATCGATCTCCCGGCCGTCGGCGCCCGCACCGTGCGCAACGCGGCCCGGGCGGGCTGCGCCGGGCTCGCCCTGGAGGCCGGCGGGACCCTGGTCATCGACCGGGCGGCGACGGCCGCGGAGGCCGACCGCCTCGGCCTGTTCGTGGTCGGGTACGGGGGCGCGCCGTGACCGGCCGGCCCCGCACGATCTGGCTCGTGGCCGGCGAGGATTCCGGCGACCAGCTCGGCGCCAAGCTGATGCGCGCCCTGCGCGAGGCCGCGCCCGACACCGTCTTCGGCGGCGTCGGCGGCGAGGCCATGGCGGAGGCGGGGTTCGCGTCCCTGTTCCCCCTCGATGACGTGGCGGTGATGGGCTACCTGCCGGTCCTCGCCCGCGCGCGGACCCTGCTCCGCCGCATCCGCGAGACCGTCGAGGCGACGATCCGCGCGCGGCCCGACGTGCTGGTGATCATCGACAGCCCGGGCTTCACCCACGCGGTGGCGCGGCGCGTGCGCAGGGCGGCCCCCGGCATCCCGATCATCGACTACGTGTCCCCGAGCGTGTGGGCGTGGCGGCCGTGGCGGGCGAAGGGCATGCGGCCGTTCATCGACCACGTGCTGGCCCTGCTCCCCTTCGAGCCCGACGCGCATCTGCGGCTCGGCGGTCCCCCCTGCACCTATGTCGGGCATCCGCTGATCGAGCGCCTCCCGGAACTGCGGCCCGGCGCGGCCGAGCGGGGGCGGCGCGAGGCCGTTCCCTACAGCCTCGTGGTCCTGCCGGGCTCCCGCCGGTCCGAGATCGAGCGGCTGATGCCGGTCTTCGGTGCGGCGCTGGCCCGCGTCGCCGAGGGCCTGGCGGTCGAGGCGGTGCTGCCCGCCGTGACCCGGCACAGGGCCCTGATCGAGCGGCTGTCGGCCGGGTGGCCGGTGCCGGTCCGCATCGTCACCGGCGAGGCGCCGAAATACGCGGCCTTCCGGGAGGCCCGGGCGGCGCTCGCCGCCTCCGGCACGGTCACGCTGGAGCTGGCGCTCGCGGGCGTCCCGATGGTCGTCGCCTACAAGGTCTCGCGGGCGGAGGAGTTCATCGCCCGCCGGCTGATCCAGGTCCCGAGCATCGTGCTGCCGAACCTGATCCTCGCCGAGAACGCGATGCCGGAATTCGTCCAGGCCGACTGCACCCCGGAGCGCCTCGCCGGCGCCCTGCGGCCGCTCCTGGCCGGCGGTGCCGAGCGCGACGTCCAGCTCGCCGCCCTCGGCCGCATCGACGGGCGGATGCGGCTCGCCGCGGCGGACACGCCGAGCCGGGCCGCGGCGCGGATCGTCCTGCGCGCGGCCGAGGGGCAGGGAGCGGATCCGGCGGCGTGACGGCGCCGCTCAGCCGGCGCGGCGGCCGCAGCGGATATAGGTCGAGGTCCCGCGGCTGCTCGACCAGGTCAGGTGCTCGCCATCCACCTGCAGGCGGACCTGCGACGACCAGTGGCGGCCGCGATCGCTGCACTCGGCGGCCGTGACCCAGGCGCCGCCGCTTCGCCGCACGTCGTGGAACAGGCACAGCGTGCGGCCCGCGCGGGCGCGGTCCTGCGTGATCGTGGCCGGGATGTAGCCGCGGCGGCGCGAGCGCGCTCCGCAGGCCTCGGGCGTCGGGCCCCAGACACCGACATACTCGGCGGCGGGCACGGCGGCGGCCGGAGCGGCGCCCGGGGCGGGGCGGGCATTCGCCGTGGTCGCGGGCGGCGCCGCGGCACTCTGCGGGGCCGCCGGCGCCGGCGAGGCCGCCATGGCGGTCTGGCCGGGCGGCTCGGCCGGGGCGGTGAGCGGGTCGGGCTCGTCGAGCATCACGACGCGGCGCGCGGGGCGCGGCGCGGCGGACCTCGCCGCGGACGGGCTCGCTTCCGGCGGGGACGGGCGGAACGGCAGGTCCTCGGTGAGGTAGGCGGCGCTGTAGGCGAAGAGGCCCACCCAGCCGAGGACGAGGAGGGTCGGCAAGGCGAAGCGACGCCAGGAGCCGGAACGCGCCCCGTCGCCCGGATCCGCCAGAACGACCGCCCCCATGGTCTGCCCCCCTCTCGTCCGCTCAGCGGCCGAAGATGCCCTTCAGGAACTGCGCCGTGCGGTTGCGCTTGCGCTTGCGCTCCAGCTCCGACGCGTCCCTGAGCCACGCCACCTGGACCACGCGCCGCTCGCCCTCGAAGGGCTCGTGGCCGTGCCAGGAATTGTCCGCCCGCAGGAACGCGAACATCGTGCCCATGGTCGGCGGGACCTCCACCGCGAAGGGCTCGTAGTTGCGGCCGTCGTAGAGCACCCG
This sequence comes from Methylobacterium sp. 285MFTsu5.1, assembly GCF_000383455.1. Lineage (NCBI taxonomy): Bacteria > Pseudomonadati > Pseudomonadota > Alphaproteobacteria > Hyphomicrobiales > Methylobacteriaceae > Methylobacterium > Methylobacterium sp. 285MFTsu5.1. The sequence continues at coordinate 27,852 of NZ_KB911276.1, forward strand.
CAGGCGGCCGGCCGCCGGGGCGTCCCAGGCGTCGTTCATGTAGACGAGCAGGGTGAGCACCTTCGACGGGCCGTCGGTGTGGATCGAGCCGTATTTCAGCTGGCTGCGGCGCATGATGGTCGTCAGGCGCGGGCAGGAGACGAGGTCGATGCCGAACTTCTCGCCGAGGATCTTCGAGAAGGCGTCGCTCTCCAGCTCGTCGATCAGCGCCTTGAACCGGCCCTTCAGGGTGATCTCGTCGACCGTGAGGTAGCCGGGCTTGGCGATGTCCGGGAAGTCGCGCCGGATGTCGTCGATCGCGTCGGGATTCAGGACGTTGCTGCCGAGCGTGTAGGCGTAGGGCTCGCGGGAGACGGGCGCGGCGCGCACGGCGGAGATGTCGAGGATCGAGAGAGCGGACATCGCTGGGTCCCTTGGCTCCGGCGCCGGTCGGCCGGCACGCGGGGCGCCGGAGACGCGTGCCGGGGGGCCGGTCCAGCCGTCGTGCCGGGGCCGCCCGCGCAGGCGTCCACGACCACAAATCTACTGCTGCTTCCGGCGATCCCGGAATCTCCTAATCCGCCGATTGCGGCGGTCCGACGGCGAAAGCGGCCCGGTGGCGCATTCCGGTGACAGTCTCGGGCGGCCCGCTTGTGCAGGATGGCGCCAGACCCGCGGGCTTTCTTCCCGGGTGTGTACCGGAACCCGTAACCGATGAGGCCGTTGGCCCTCGCTCTGCTGTTCGCCCACCTCGCCGCCGTCGCGGCCGGGGTCGAGGCCCGTGCGCAGTCGCGGCCGCCGCGCGGCTCGATGACGGCCCGCATGACCTGCTCCGAGGCGATGGCCCTGGTGAAGAACGAGGGCGACGTGATCATCGCCGCCGGGGCGGCGCCGGAGCGGTTCGTCAGCAATCCCGGCCAGTGCAGCGGCGCGGAGATCGCCGAGCTGCGCTTCGCCCCGACGCGCGACAACCCGCAATGCCCGATCGGCTACCATTGCCGCGAGCCCGGCTTCGAGGAGTGGAACTGGTAGCCGCGGTGCCCGCGTAAATCGCCGCACCGCCGGAACGTGACCAAAGTTTCACGCGACAGCGCGGGCCGAGTGCCACTATCTGGCCATCTGCCGGGGCCAAGGCCGCCGGCGGCGCCCCGGGCGGGCGCGCACGGATGGGGGATCGACGGTGGCAGCACTCAGGACCGGACTGGGCATCCAGGCCGTGCTCACGGCCCTGGCCGCGCTGATCCTGCTGGCGTTTCCCGGAATCCCGAGCCCGCCGCTCTACGTCTCCCTCGCCGGCTTCGCCATGGCGGGCATCCTGATCGCCGCGAACGGCATCTCGGCCTACCTGAAGGTCTTCGTCTCGGTCTACGGCGTCGGCTACCTGCTGCTCGCCGGATCGAAGACGATCGCCGCCATGGGACTGCTGCCGCCGGTGATCGCCGCGCTGCTCCCGCCGGCCTTCGCCGCCACCGGCGCGGTGGTCTTCGCCGCCATCGTGCTCGGCATCTCGCATCTCGAGCCGATCCGCGCGATCACCAACATCGCCGACCCGTACTTCGCCAATCGCGACAAGCCGACCAAGGAGATCGGCCTGTTCCGCTGGTTCGGCACCACCGAGGGCCGGATCGGCCGCAACCTCGTGGCGCTGTCGATCTTCGTGAACTTCGCCGACGTGGCGCTGACGCTGCGGTTCAACTTCTTCTACCGCGACATCTACAACTCGCTCCAGGAATACGACGCGAACGCGTTCTGGTACCAGCTGCTCTGGGTGTTCGTGCCGCTGGCCACGCTGAACATCGCCATCGGCATGTTCGACCTGTTCGTCGATTCCTCGCTGCTCATCCGCTGGCGCACGTGGCTGACCCACAGCCTGTACGAGCGCTGGCTCGGCAACGGCACGCATTACCGGATCCCGTTCACCGACGAGGAAGCGGACAACCCGGACCAGCGCATCCAGGCCGACGTCAACAGCTTCATCGTGCAGACCACGACGCTGTCGATCCGGCTCCTCAGCCAGGCCGCGCAGCTCGTGTCGTTCATCGTGATCCTCTGGACCCTGTCGCGCGACTTCGTCGTGCCGTTCACCGACACGGTGATCCCGGGCTTCCTGGTCTGGCTGGTGATCGCCTACGCGGTGGTCGGCACGTGGCTCACCCACCTGATCGGCCGGCCGCTCATCGGGCTGGACTTCCGGCAGGAGCAGGTCGAGGCGAATTTCCGCTTCGCGCTGGCCCGGAACCGCATCTACTCCGAGCAGATCGCCCTGCTGCGCGGCGAGCGGGCGGAAGCCTCGCGGCTCTCGAGCCTGTTCCACAGCGTGATCGACAACTACGTCGGGATCATCTTCCGCCGCATCAAGCTGATCGCCTTCACGTTCAGCTACCGGCAGGCGAGCGTCATCTTCCCGATGGTGCTGGCGGCCCCGTCCTTCTTCGCCAAGAAGATCACGCTGGGCGCGCTCCAGCAGACGTCCCAGGCGTTCAGCCAGGTGCAGAGCTCGCTGTCGTTCTTCGTGGACTCGTACACGACGCTGGCCGCCTACAAGGCCAATACCATCCGTCTCGGCTCGTTCCGAAGGGCCATGACGAAGGCCGAGGCGCTGGAGGCGGCGGGCTACGGCCTCGTCCAGGGGAACGAGAGCACCGGCGACGTCACCGCGCGCGGCCTCGTCCTCGCCCTGCCGAACGGGAAGCCGATCGTCACCGCCGACGCGCTAACCCTGCCGCGCGGCGGCGCGACCCTGGTCACGGGTCCCTCCGGCTCCGGCAAGTCGACCCTGTTCCGGGCGATCGCGGGGATCTGGCCGTTCGGCAAGGGCCGGGTCGACGTGCCCGCCGGGCAGTCGGCCCTGCTGCTGCCGCAGCGGCCCTACATTCCGCAGGGGACCCTGCGCGGCGCCGTTGTCTACCCGAACACCACCGACCAGTTCTCGGACGCGGCGATCCGGGACGCCCTGACGGCCGCGCAGCTCCCCCACCTCGTCGACCATCTCGACGAGAGCGACACCTGGGAGCGGCGGCTGTCGGGTGGCGAGCAGCAGCGGCTCGCCATCGCCCGCGCGCTGCTGGCCAAGCCCGAATGGCTGTTCCTCGACGAGGCGACGGCCTCCCTCGACGAGCCCTCCGAGGCCGCCCTCTACCGGATGCTGCGCGAGCAGCTCCCCGGCACGACGATCGTGTCGATCGGCCACCGCTCGACGCTGGACGCCTTCCACGACCGGCGCATCGCGCTCGAGCCGGAAAGCGGTGTCTTCGTCCCGCGGGTGCAGAGGCAGCCGCTGCCGGCGGAGTGAGGGGCTGCAACAGCTCCCACCTCTCTGCGGGCGGGGCCGCGCCCTCTCCGTCATCACGAGCGCAGCGAAGTGACCCAGGGTCGCGCGACATCCTGGAGATGTGGCGCGACCCTGGATTGCTTCGCTCCGCTCGCAAGGACGTCGGTCGTGAGGCTTACGCCTTGCGCAACCCCGCGGCGGCCCGGGCCGCCCGCTCGATCGCCGCCGGATCCGGCGTGCCGGGCTTCACCACCCAGCTGCCGCCGACGCAGAGCACGGACGGGATCGACAGCCAGTCCGGGGCGCTCAGCTCGGTGATCCCGCCCGTCGGGCAGAACCGCACCGCGCCGAACACCGCCGCGTGCGCCTTCAGCGCCTTGATCCCGCCCGCGGCCTCCGCCGGGAAGAACTTGAACCGGTCGAGCCCGTGGTCGAGGCCGCGCATGATGTCGGCCGCCGTCGCGACGCCGGGCAGGTAGGGCACGCCGTTGGCCTTGGCGGCGTCGGTCAGCGGCTCGGTGAGGCCCGGCGAGACGATGAACTCGGCCCCCGCCGCCAGGGCCTTCTCGAGATCGCGCGGGTTGAGCACCGTCCCGGCGCCCACCACCGCGCCCTCGACCCGGGTCATCTCCCGGATGACGTCGAGGGCGGCCGGGGTCCGCAGGGTGACCTCCAGGGCGGTCAGGCCGCCCTTCACCAGGGCCTCGGCGATGGGCCGCGCCTGCGCCGCGTCGTCGATCACCAGGACCGGAATGACGGGCACGGAGCGCATCAGCGCGTCGATGCTGGTCAGATCGTTCATGGTCGGCAACTCCCTCTCGCTTTCAGAGGCCGGCGGCGGCGAGCATCGCGGAGGCGCCCCGCTCCGCCGTGTCGGCCCCGTGACGCATGAACGCGAACAGCTCCCGCCCGGTGCCCTGCGCGGGCTCCGGCGCCTCGGCCTCGGGGCGGGTGGCAAGCTCTGCCTCGTCGACCAGCACCTCCAGCAGCCCGTCGGCCGCGCTGAGGCGGACGATGTCGCCGTCGCGGATCCGCCCGATCGGGCCGCCGCCGAGCGCCTCGGGGCTCAGGTGGATGGCGGCCGGCACCTTGCCGGACGCGCCCGACATCCGCCCGTCCGTCACCAGGGCGACCTTGTGGCCGCGGTCCTGCAGCACGCCGAGCGGCGGCGTGAGCTTGTGGAGCTCCGGCATGCCGTTCGCCTTCGGGCCCTGGAACCGGACCACGACCACGACGTCGCGCTCCAGCTCACCGGCCTTGAACGCCTTCAGCACCTCGTCCTGGTCGGAGAAGACCCGGGCCGGGGCCTCGATGGTGCGGCGATGCTCCTCGACGGCGCTGGTCTTGAACGTCGCCCGGCCGAGATTGCCCTTCACGAGCCGCATGCCGCCGTCGGGCTGGAACGGGTTGCCGGGCCGGCGCAGCATCGTGTCGTCCAGGCTCTCCGGCACGGCGTCCTCGAAGACCAGCTCTTCGCCGTCGAGCTTCGGGTCGCGGGCGTGGTCGCGCAGCGTCTGGCCCGACACGGTCAGGATGTCGTCGTGCAGGAGGCCCGCGTCGAGCAGGGCCGCCATCACGAAGCTCATGCCGCCCGCGGCGTGGAAGTGGTTCACGTCGCCGGCGCCGTTCGGGTAGACGCGGGCGATCAGCGGCACGGCGCTGGACAGGCGGTCGATGTCCTCCCAGTCGATGACGATGCCGGCCGCGCGCGCGATGGCCGGCAGGTGGATCGCGTGGTTGGTGGATCCGCCCGTCGCGAGCAGGCCGACCGCGGCGTTGACGATCGCCTTCTCGTCGACGCAGAGGCCCAGCGGCCGGTAGTCGTTGCCGGCGCCGCCGATCTCGGTGAGCCGGTGGATCGCCGCCCGGGTCACGGCCTGGCGCAGCTTGGTGCCGGGGTTGATGAAGGACGAGCCCGGCATGTGCAGGCCCATCATGTCCATCATCATCTGGTTGGAGTTGGCCGTGCCGTAGAACGTGCAGGTCCCGGCCGCGTGGTAGGAGGCGGACTCGGATTCGAGCAGCTCCGCCCGGCCGACCTTGCCCTCGGCGTAGAGCTGGCGGATCCGCTGCTTCTCCTTGTTGGCGAGGCCCGACGGCATGGGCCCGGCCGGGATCAGGATCGTCGGCAGGTGGCCGAAGCGGAGCGCCCCGATCAGCAGGCCCGGCACGATCTTGTCGCAGATGCCGAGCAGCGCCGCGCCGTCGAACATGCCGTGGCTCAGCGCGACCGCGGTGGAGAGCGCGATCGTGTCCCGGGAGAACAGCGACAGCTCCATGCCGCTCTGCCCCTGCGTGACGCCGTCGCACATGGCCGGCGTGCCGCCCGCGACCTGCGCGGTGGCGCCGCGCTCTCGGGCGAACAGCTTGATCTGCTCCGGGTAGCGCCCGTACGGCTGATGGGCCGAGAGCATGTCGTTGTAGGCGGTGACGATGCCGATGTTCATCACCGTCCGCTCGTCGCGGATCGCCGCCTTGTCCTCGCCGGAGGCCGCGAAGCCGTGGGCGAGGTTGCCGCAGGCGAGCTTCCCGCGCCGGACCCCCGCCTCGCGCTCGCGGGCGATCAGGTCGAGATAGGCGCGCCGGGTCTCGCGGGAGCGCGCCACGACGCGCTCGGTGACCGCCGCGACCTCGGGATGAAGCTCGGTCATGCTCGTTCCTCCAGGCTCGGTGCCGACGGGCGCGCGGCCGAGGCCGCGAGTCGGGATCGGCCGCGCGCCCGCGTCGGTGGCCGGTATCTAAGGAGTGCGCCGCGGGATGTAACCCGGGGCGGGCGCCGACGCTGACATGAGGTCTGCCCGCCGGCTCAGGAAACCCCAAGTCCGAGGCCGCGGTCGCTGTCGCGTTCGACCGATGCCGCCCGCATCGTCATCACGAGCGGAGCGAAGTGACCCAGGGCAGCGCGACCCTGGAGTGCTTCGCCGCGCCCGCAAAGACGGTGACCGCCCGCCTTTGCCCGGACGCCCGACGTCGCCACGCCTCGAAGCGCTCGTTCGAGGCATGCTGCAGGATGGGGTCGAACCTCAGAGACCCAGCACGTCCCTGGCCTCAATACTCCCAGAAAATGCGCTGCAGCTCCTTGGTGTCGTTGGTCTTGGTGAGCGCCACGGCGGCGAGGATCTTGGCCTTGGCGGGATTGAGGTCGTGGGCGACCACCCAGTCGTACTTGTCGTCGGGCTGCTCAGCGTTGCGCAGCACGAAACCGTCCGGCACCCGCGACGAGCGGATCACGATGGCGCCCTTGGAGCGGATGTCCTTGAGCTTGTCGACGAGGTAGCCGGGCACTGAGCCGTTGCCGGTGCCGGCATTGACGATCGCCTTGGCGCCGGCCTGGAGCTCGGCGTCGTAGACGCCCGGGATCATGTTACCCGAGCCGTAGACGATGCCGACCAGCGGCAGGCTGTCGATCTGGTCGATGTCGAACTCGGAGCTCATGTTGTGCCGCTTCGTGAGCGAGCGGAAGAAGTAGGTCTTGCCCTCGACCACCATGCCGAGCGGCCCCCACTGGCTGTAGAAGGCGCTGGGCACGATGTTGGTCCGCTTGTTCACGTCGCGGCCGCACTGGATGTAGTCGTTCATCGTCACGGTGACGCCCTGGCCGATCGCCTCCTTGCTGGCGGCGACCGTGACGGCGTCGAGCAGGTTGAGGGCGCCGTCGGCCGAGATCGCCGTGCCCGGCCGCATCGAGCCGACCACCACGATCGGCTTGTCGCTCTTCACCACGAGGTCGAGGAAGAACGCGGTCTCCTCCAGCGTGTCGGTCCCGTGCGTGACGACGATTCCGTCGACGTCGTCCTGCTTCAGGAGCTGGGACACGCGCTTGCCGAGCTGGACCAGCTGGGCGTCGGTGAAGCTCTCGGAGGCGATCTGGAAGACCTGCTCGCCGCGGACGTTGGCGATGGTGTTCACCTGCGGCACGGCGGCGATCAGCTTGTCGACCGGCACCTTGGCGGCCGTGTAGGTGGCGCTGTTGGCGGCGTCGGCGCCGGCGCCCGCGATCGTCCCGCCGGTGGCGAGGATCACGACGTTCGGCTTCTTCGCCGCGGCGGCCGTGCCGGCCTCGGGCATCTCGCGCGCGACGAGGGGCGCCGCGCCGAATCCGCTGGCCAGGGCCAGGGCGAAGACCGCTCCGCGCAGGGGAAGAGCCGCGCCGCTTCGGCAGGAGAACATCGGAGATCCTCGATGGTTGACGGGAGAGCGAGTCGGACTCGACGCGGGGATGGTAGCCGTGCCCCGGCCCGAGGCAAGGATCATGCAGGGCGCCGACGTGCAGGGCGCGACGGATCGTTACGCAAGCTCGGGCGTTGATGGGGGTTGCTGTCCGCTCGGAGATAGATCCCATGCTGCATCTCGCCGGCCTGCTCGAGGAACTCGAGCGGAGCGAGCCCGCGCGGGCCGCGATGTCGATCCTCGAGACCTCCCTCGCGCGCCGCTCGACGGAGGAGCAGGGCGCGTTCTGGCGCGCCGTCGACATCTACTACGTCTCGCGGAAGGCCCCGCCGGAGGCGACCGTGCCGGGCCAACTCGGGTCAGGCGAAGTCGTGCCGGGCGAAGTCGTGCCGGAGCTGGCCGCCGCGTCCTGAGCCCGGCCTCCGGATCCGATCGCGGCGCTCAGGCGCTCGCCGGCACGGCCGGCGGCATGCCGGCGCCGCTCTCGGGCTCGCTGCCCGCGCGCACCGCCTCGCGGGTCTCTGGCATCAGCGCGAAGTAGAGGACGAAGCCGAGCGCCGCGATGGCCGCCAGCGCCAGGAAGGCGGTGGAGTAACCCGCCGACACGATGATCACGCCGGCCAGCGTCGCGCTCAGGGAGGCGCCGATCCCCTGGGCCGTCGCCACGGCGCCCTGGGCCGCGTTGAACCGGCCGCCGCCGTGGGTCAGGTCGGCGACGACGATCGGGAACAGCGCGCCGTAGACGCCGGCCCCGATGCCGTCGAGGAGCTGGACGCCCACCAGCCAGAACGGGTTGTCCGACAGCGTGTACAGGACGCCGCGCAGCGCCAGGATGCCGAAGGCGGTGAGGAAGATCGGCTTGCGGCCGATCACGTCGGCCTTCGCGCCCACGAAGATCGCCACCGGCACCATCACGCACTGCGCCGCCACGATGCAGACCGCGATCAGCGAGGTCGCGTGGTCCTTGCCCGAGATGTGCGTCAGGAGCTGGCCCACCGAGGTCAGCATCGCCGCGTTGGCGAGGTGGAAGATCGCGCAGAGCACCGCGAAGATCAGCAGCGCCCGGTTCTGTAGCAGGGTGGCGAGGCCGGAGGGCTTCTCCTGCGCCTGCTCCTCCGCCTCGGTCATGCCGCGGGCGAGGTCGTTGTCGATGGCGTCGGCCGGCACCATCAGCATGGCGCCGATCGACAGCGCCGCCAGGATGCCCATCAGCCAGAACACGACCACCGGCCCGAAGAAGTAGGCGAGCCCGCCCGCCAGGGCGGCGGAGACCGCGTTGCCGGCGTGGTTGAAGCCCTCGTTCCGGCCGATCCGCTTGGCGAACATCTTCGGCCCGACGAGGCCGAGCGTGATCGCGGCCAGCGCCGGCGGGAAGATCGTCCCGGCGACGTGGGCGATCGATTGGGTGGCGGTGACGAGGTAGAAGTTCGTGATGAACGGCAGGACGAGGCAGCTGGCCGTCACCGCGATGGCGCCGCCGATCACCACCGCGCGCTTGTGGTTGGTGGCGTCGATCAGCGCGCCGGCGGGCGTCTGCGCCACGAGGCCGAGGATGCCCGCGATGGTCATCACGAGGCCGGTCGTGGCCTCGTTCCAGCCCTGGTCGGGGCCGCGCACGGCGATCAGGTAGATGGCGAGGTAGGGGCCGAGGCCGTCGCGCACGTCGGCGAGGAAGAAGTTGAGCGCGTCGAGGCCGCGCAGGGCCTTGGCCGAGGGTGTCCGGCCGCCGGCGCCGCGGGCGCCCGTCTCGATGCTGTTCATCCTGCCGCGATCCCCCGACCGACGGACGGCGCGGCCCCGATCCAAGCCGTACCGTCGCATGCGGGGCTCGACGCCCGCGCGCGCCATCGGTTCCCGCGCGGCGCGGGCCTCATGCGGGATGTGAACGGTTCTCCGGCCCGCACGGGCCTCAGGCCGTGTCGGTGCCGGCCGAAGCGTCGGAATTCCCGACAGCGTCTGTCGTCTCTTCCGACAGATCGGTGCCCGGCGCGCCGAGGCCGTAGCGCTCGATCTTGGCGTAGAGGAGCTGCCGCTGGATGCCGAGCCGGCGGGCGGCCCGGGCGCGGTTGCCGTCGGCCTCGCGGAGCGCGGCCGCGATCATGGTCCGCTCCAGGCGAGCCACGGCCCCGGGCAGGTCGCCGGCGAGCCAGTCGGCCGCGCCGTCCTCGCCGCGGCGGTCGAGTCGCGCGGCCGGCAGATCGATGGCCTCGGCCGCGATCACGCCGCCGCGCACCAGCATGGCGGCGCGCTCCACGACGTTGCGCAGCTCGCGGACATTGCCGGGCCACTCGTAGGCGAGCAGGCGCGAGGCGGCCCCACCGCTCAGGCGCTTGCCCGAAGGGACCAGGAAGTGCTCGGCGAGCGGCACGATGTCGGCCAGGCGCTCGCGCAGGGGCGGCAGGGTGATCGGAACGACGTTCAGACGGTAGTACAGGTCGGCGCGGAACCCGCCCGCGGCGACGAGCGCCGGCAGGTCGCGATGCGTCGCCGCCACGAGGCGGACATCGACCCGGGCAGGCCGGCCCCCCAGCGGGGTCACGACGCCGTCCTGGATCACCCGCAGGATCTTCGCCTGCATCGCCGCCGGCATGTCGCCGATCTCGTCCAGGAACAGGGTGCCGCCCTGGGCCTCGTGGAAGGCGCCCGCGCGGTCGGCGGTCGCGACCGCGAAGGCGCCCCGGACATGGCCGAACAGCTCGCTCTCCAGAGCCTCGGCCGGGATCGCCGCGCAGTTGACCGGGACGAACGGCCGCGCGCGCCGCCGCGAGAAGGCGTGCAGGGCCCGGGCGACCTCCTCCTTGCCTGTGCCGGTCTCGCCCTGGACCAGGATCGTGGACGCGTTGTCGGCGACGAGACCGATGGTCTTCTGGACCTTCCGCATGCCCGCGCTCGACCCGATCAGGACCGGGTGGTCCGGCGGCGGGGCAGCGCCGACGGGATCGGAGCGGGCATCGCGCAGCATCGCGTCGAGGACGGCGGCGAGGTCGGCCCGGCCGATCGGCTTGGTCAGGTGGTCGTGCGCCCCGAGGCGCATCGCCTCGATCGTGTTGGCCGGGCTCGCGAAGGCCGTCAGGACCGTCACGGGCGGCGGCTCCGGCAGGGCCCGGATCCGTTCCAGCGTGGCCATGCCGTCGAGGTCTCCGGGCATGCGCAGGTCGAGGAGCACCGCCGCCACCGGACCCTCGCCCAGCCGCGCCAGCGCCTCCGACCCGGAGGCGACCGGGAGCGCGGTGTGCCCGAGATCGGTCACCGTCTCGGCGAGCCCGTCGCGCAGGGCTCTGTCGTCGTCGACGATCAGGATGGTTGCCATGGCAGATCCAGGACAAAGGTGGTCTCCGGCGCGCCCTCGACCAGCCTCGCCTCGCCCCGATGCGCTACGGCGATCTCGCGCACGATCGCGAGCCCCAGACCGGTCCCGTCGGGCCGGCCGGTGACGAAGGGCTCGAACAGGCTGGCGCGGATCGCCGGGTCGACCCCGCCGCCGGTGTCGGCGACGCTGAGGCGCAGCCGCAGCGCGCCGTCGACCGTCACGCGCTCGGCGCCGAGGCGGACCCGCCCGCCCGGCGGCGCGTGTTGCAGGGCGTTCAGCAGCAGGTTGTCGACGGCGCGGGCGACCTGCGCCCGGTCGAGATGCGGGTGGTCCGCGGCGGGCAGCCCGTCGGCCTCGACCGCGATCCGGACCGCGCGCGCGCGCGCCAGGTCCTCGTGCAGGCCCGCGCACTCGGCCAGGAGCGGTGCCACGGGTGTGGGCATCCGATTGAGCGGCCGCGCCTGCGTCAGGTTGAGGAGGTCGCGCAGCAGCGTGTCGACCCGGGCGATCTGGCCGAGAACGGTCTCGAGGGCGACGGCGGCGCGCTGCGGATCACCGCTGACGAGGGCGTTCTCGGCCTTCAGCCGCATCGCCGCGATGGGATTGCGGATCTCGTGGGCGATGCTCGCCGCCAGACGGCCGACGGCGGCGAGGCGCTCGGTCGCCACGATCCGGGCCTGGGCCTCCCGCAGCCGCCCGCCGGCGGCGTTGAGGGCGTCGACCAGCCGGTCGAGCTCGTGCTCGCCGGTGCGGTCGAGATGGGGCAGGTCCTGGCCGTCCGGACGCGGCGCGGCGAGCGCGGCCTCGAGCCGGGCGATCCGCCCCGAGAACCCGTACAGGAACCAGCTCAGGAACGCGGCCGATCCGAGTACCGTGGCGGCGAGGAAGCCCAGGCCCGCGAGGAAGCGCGTGTAGGTGGGGCCGTCGTTCACGTGCGCGCGCGTCATCGACCACGCGGTCAGGCCGGCCTCCGGCCCGTGCAGCGGGCAGGCCTGGAGCATGAGAACCTGGGTCCGGCTCGGCCGCCGCTCCGAGGCCGCGTGGTCGACCCGCAGAGCCTGCGCGTTCAGCGCCGCGATGGCGTCGCGCTCGGCCGCCGGAAAGTCGGTCTTCGGCCCGGATCCCTCGTAGGTCGGATAGGCGTAAGCCACCGACCCGCGCGCGGTGCTCCAGATCCCGCCCTCGATCCCCGGGAAGCGCGTCAGCGCGGCCGACACGGTGCCGACGAGATCGGCCTCCGCGATCCTCGGGCCGCGGGCTCGGACCAGAGCGGCGTACCGGTCGATGATCTCGCGGCAGGCCCGCCCGACCGCGAGATCGGCCTGCGCCACCTGGACGCCCGTCGACTGATCGTAGACGCCGAGCATCAGGTAGGCGGTGGCGGCCGCGGAGGCGACCAGCAGGACCCAGAGCGCGAGCAGCCGGGCGCGCAGGCTGTAGGCCGTCACGGCGGTGTCCGACCCGGCATGGCGGTGGCTCCTGCGGCGGCGTCGCGCGCCCGGACCCCGTTCCTAAGCCATTGTCCGGTCCCCGACCACGCGGAGACTGCGCGGGTCCCACGGTGACGGGGCGACGCGCGCTTACGGCCCCGGGCCGGGCCCGGGACCGCCGGGAGAGGGGCGCCGCGTCCGGCACCCCTCTCGGACGTACGATCGATCAGTCGTCGGCGCGCGCGCTCACTTGCGGTTCGTGATGAGGCTGTCGACGTTCTTGTTGGCTTCCTTATTCTCCTTCCGTTGCATCACCACTTCGTGCTTGGTGTCCTTCATCGACATCTCGTCACGCTTGCCCTGAGGCATCTCCTTCGGGGCCGCCAGGGCCGGCGTGACCGACCAGAGACAGGCCAGGCAAAGAGCAGCGCGCGCCGTAGTCTTGAACATGATGCCTCCTCCACTCAATCGATATTGCAGGACGTCTTGGCGATGCCGCCGGTTCCTCATGCGCGGATCACGGGCGTGCGATCCGTCGCGCGGATGGTCTCGTCTCAGGGCTGGCCCGACGGGTTGATCGGCAGGGCGTCGCTTCCGAGCTGCACGCAGGTCAGCATCGCCACGTAGGACGGCGCTCCGCCGATCTGGCTCTCCGTCGCGCAGGTCCGGCGCTCCGCCACGTCGAACGTCGCCCAGCGCTTGATCAGGGTGCGCCGGGCGGCGGCCTCGTCGGACAGGCAGCCGCGGTAGCTCGCCCGGTCGACGGCGGTCGATCCCGCCCGGTGCTCCGGCGCGCAGATCGCCCGGATGTTGAAGTCCGGAACCCCCGCCGTCCGGGCGGAGGCCGCCAGGGTCCCGCCGAGGAGCAGTTCGAGTCCCAGGATGGTCGAGATCCAGAATCGCCGCACGCGACCCTCCCTCCTGTGCGCCGACCGGGCCGCGCCCGAGATCCGTCAGGCGCGGCCGTCGTCGGCGTTCGGTCACTTGCTGGTCTTGGCACCCGCCGTCGTGCCGGTGGCCTGCGGCGCGCCCTTGTCGGCCGTCGCGGCGGCCGCCTTCTGGGGCACCGCGATCGCGTCGATCACGTCGAAGCGCATGTTGTCCTGGGCCGACTTCAGGGCGGCGTTGGCCTCGTAATACTTGCCCTGATTGATCAGCGTCGCGGCCTGATCGACGTCGGTGATGGTCTTGTTCAGGGGCAGGACCGCCATGGTGAAGTTGACGTCGACATGGGCGAGCTTGAGCTTCTCCAGGGCCCCCTTCTGGTCGCCCTGAGCGAGGTTCTTGTTCGCCTCGGTCACCGCGGAGGCCTTGGCGGGCGTGGCCACGAAGTCGTCGCCGAGGGTCAGCTGCGCGTCGACCGGGACCCAGGCCACCTGCTCCTTGGAGGCCGTCTTGGTATCGGCCTTAGTGTCGGCCTTGGCGCTCGGCGCAGTCGCCTTGTGGGCGGCCATGTCGGCCGGCGACTTGAGGTCGGCCTCGGCCTTGGTGAAGACCGCGTCGTCGGTCTTGGCCTTGGCGAAGGCGGCCTGCGCCTTGGCGATCATGTCCTTGGCCTGGCCGGGATTGGCCTCGAAGATCGCGAGGCGGGTGAGCTGAAGATCCCTGAAGCCCTGTGCGCCGTCCTTCGAGAGCTTGCCGACATCCTTGTCGACCGCCGCCTGGCTCGCGCTGATCTGCGTGCCGTTGGTCTGGGCGGCCTGCTCCGCCGCGTAGGCGGTTCCACCGAGGATTGTGGTGAGCACGAGAGCCGCAGCCATAGATTTGCGATAGGACATAGTAATATCTCCCTCTAGTGCCGGAGATAAGGCCTTCATCTGCATTGGCCTCATTCATTCCGTGTTCAGATAATAGATCGGCCGCCATTTGGTCGCATGACCGGAAGATTAAAGAACGGCAATGCGCCGCCGGGCGTGGCGGGTGTCGGCGCGGCGGGTCTCAGCGCGGCAGGAAGCGGCCGGCGCGCGCGTCGAGCAGCGCCACCAGCGCCGGCGCCATGAAGTCGTGCACGTCGGGGATGTCGAGGCAGACGAGGCGGGTCCCGCGCAGGGCGGCCCCGAAGCGGCGCATCAGCTTGCGCCGGTGCGCGCGCTCCATGACGACGACGATCTCCGCCCAGGCGAGATGATCGGCGTCCACCGGCTCGTCGGCGTCGGGTGACACCCCCGCGCTGGCGGTCTCGATGCCGGGCAGCCGCGCGAAGATCTGTTCCGCGGTCGGGCTGCGGGCACGCGCCCGGCCGCAGACGAACAGGATCCTCACGCGCTCTCCGCGAGGTCGGCTTGCCGCTCGAACAGGGCGCGGTACGCCCCGTTCGGGCGGCGCAGCAGGGCGGCGTGAGGCCCGTCCTCGACGATGCGACCGCGGTCGAAGACGAGGATCCGGTCGAGGGCCCGCACCGTGGACAGGCGGTGGGCGATGACGATGGCGGTTCGCCCGCGCATCAGCCGCGCCATGGCCTCCTGCACCAGAGCTTCCGACTCGGAATCCAGGCTCGAGGTCGCCTCGTCGAGGATCAGGATCGGCGCGTCCGCCAGGAAGGCGCGGGCGAGCGCCACCCGCTGGCGCTCGCCGCCCGACAGCTTGACCCCGCGCTCGCCCACCAGCGTCGCGTAGCCCTTCGGCAGCCGCGCGATGAAGTCGTGCGCGTTGGCGAGGCGCGCCGCCCGCTCGATCTCCTGCGCCGAGGCGCCGGGCCGGGCGTAGGCGATGTTCTCGGCCAGGGAGCGGTGGAACAGCACCGGCTCCTGGGGCACGATGGCGACCTGCGCGCGCAGGCTCGCCTGGCTCGCCGACGCCACGTCCTGCCCGTCGATCGTCACGCGCCCGCCCGACACGTCGTAGAGCCGCTGGATCAGCTTGACGAAGGTCGTCTTGCCGGAGCCCGAGCGCCCGACCAGCCCGACGCGCTGGCCGGCCGGAATCGTCACGGTCAGCCCGTCGTAGAGGGGCCGCGTGTGGTCGCCGTAGTGGAAGCGCACGGTCTCGAACCGGATCGCCCCGCCCGTGACCGCGAGCGGGACCGCGCCGGGCCGGTCGGCGACGCCGACGGGTTCGGCCTCCAGGGCGACCAGCTCCTCCATCTCGTTGATGGCCCGCTGCAGGTGGTTGATGTGGCCGCCGATGTCGCGGAGGTAGCCGTGCACCACGAAGGTCGCGGTCAGGACGTAGGCGACGTCGCCCGGGCTCGCCCGCTCCCGCCACCACAGCCACAGGGCGATGGCGACGATGGCGGTGCGCAGGACGAGCAGCAGCCCGAGCTGGCCGGTGCCGCCCCAGGTGACGATCATCCACGTGCGCCGGGTCCGCCGCTGCCACTTCGCCAGCAGCCGGCCGAGCCGCGCCTCCTCCCGCGCCTCCGCGCCGAAGGCCTTGACGACGGCGTTGTTGCCGATCGCGTCGCTCAGCGCGCCGCCGAGGCGGGTGTCGAGGGCGTTCGAGAGCGCGGCCGCGGGCGCGATGACGCGGGTCGCGAGCAGCGCGGTCGCGCCGACATAGGCGCCCGCGCCGATCGCGACCGTCGCGCCGAGGGCCGGCCAGTGCAGGCCGAGGACCAGGGCCGTGCCCACGAGGACGACGAGCGCGGGCAGGAGCGACAGCAGCAGCGTGTCGTTGAGCCCGTCGATCGCCCACATGCCGCGGGAGATCTTCCGGACGGTCGAGCCCGAGAAGGTGTTGGCGTGCCACTCCGTCGAGAAGCGCTGGACCCGGGCGAAGCCGTTGCCGACGATGTCGCTCATGGTGCGCAGGGAGAGCGGCACCACGAGGCTCCAGGCGACGTGCCGCAGCAGCGCGGTGGCGAGGCCGAGCCCGGTCATCGCCAGGAAGGCCGGCCAGGCCGCGTCCAGCGCCGCGCGTCGGTCGCTCCCGGAGAGCGCGTCGACCAAGCGGCCCGCGAAGAGCGGCAGCAGCACCTCCGCCAGGGTGGCGAGCGTGATCGCGCCGGTGAGACCGGCGACGAGGGGCCAGCGCCTGCGCCAGCTGCGGACGACGAAGGCCAGGACGCGACGGACCGCGTCCGCCTTCCGGGGAGACGACAGAGACATGCGAGTGCCCGACGCGGGCGAGCGTCGGCTCCGGGTGACGCCGCGTCCCATCGCGAACGATGCGCGCCGGCGAGATCAGGCAGGATCGGGTTCAGAGGCGCCGGGCGGCAGGGCCGGGCGAGAGCGGGAAGCGGCTAGCCGACCCGCGCGGGGGCGCCGACGAATCCTGCTCGGAGGGTGGCAAACACAGCGATCATGCAGCTCCCTCCCTGGTACGAGCGCGACAGGAGCACGAGGCTAGGAGAGCCCGAACTGATTCGCAACGACCATCGCGAAGCTTCGGCCAGTCGCGACGGCCGATCCATGCACCCGGGTCAACCCTGCGGAGCCTGGGGAACGGTCACGCTTCGTTGAAAAGCTGACGCAACGCGGTGTAAACACTTCGCTGCAAACTGGGCCGTTGGGCGGCGCCTCGGTTGCGCGCCTCTCTCGGATCGCTGTCGCGGATCCGTACTTGGAGACCGACGGTGTCGCACTCCCTGGTGAACCGGGACGCGCTCGAGGAACTGACGGCCGTGATCGGCACGGAAAAGCTCGTCCGCATCCTCGATCGGTTCGTCGTCAGCCTGACCACCGCCTTCGAGGGACCGGATCGCGCGAACGACGATTACGGCCGCGAGGCGCACACACTGGTCTCGATGTCCGGCATGCTGGGCTGCGCCGAGCTGTCCCGGGCCTGCCGCGGCCTCGAGGAATCGGCCCTGTCGGGCGACGATCTGACCCGTTCGCTGGTCGACCTGAGGACCCTGCGCGACCGGACCGTCGCGGCCCTGCGGGACCTGCAGGCGGAGACCCGGCTGAGCGCCTAGGGCCGCGCGGCCGCGTCGGGATCAGGCGACCATCACCGCGTCGAGGGGCGCCTCGAAGGTCAGCACCGCCCCCTCGCGCGGGTAGCTCATGCGGGCGGTCCCGCCGAAGCTGTGGGCGAGGCTGCGGGCGATGAGCCGTGTGCCGAACCCCGTGCGGGTCGGTGGCGTGACCGGCGGTCCGCCGCTCTCCTCCCAGCGGAACCGGAGGGTCTGGCCGCCCTCTGCCTCGGCCACGTTCCACGTGATGCAGACCCAGCCGGCGGCCACCGACAGCGCGCCGTACTTGGCCGCGTTGGTTCCGAGCTCGTGCAGCATCAGCGCCAGGGTCATGCCGTGGCGCGGTCCGAGCGTCAGCTCGGGACCGGCGATGCGGAACCGGCCCGCGACGCCGTCCCCGTGGAGCGACACGGCGCCCTCGACCAGGCCACTCAGGGAGGCCCGGGTGAAGGAGCCCTGGAGCAGCACGTCGTGCGCCTTCGCGAGCGCCAGGAGCCGCGCGGCCAGGGCCTCGCCGGCTGCCTCCAGCGACGGCGCGTTGCGCATGGTCTGCGTCGCGACGGCCTGAACCATGGCCATGGTGTTCTTCATCCGGTGGGCGAGTTCCTGCATCAACAGCGTCTGGCGCGCCTCGGACAGCTTCTGGTCGGTGATGTCGCGCGACACCGCCAGGATCCGCTCGGGCCGGTCCGGCGCCGCGCCGATCGGCGTGACGGCCACGTCCCACCAGCGGAGCGCGCCGCCGGATTCCGACTGGGCCTGGAACCGGCTCGGGCGGCCGATCCGGGCCCGATCGAGCGCCTCGGCCACCGCCTCCCGGTCCTCGGGGCGCGTCCAGGCGTCGATCCAGGGCCGGCCGATGGCGTCCGCCTCGTCCCCGGCGGCGGACAGGGCCGGACCGTCCTCGCTGGCGGTGATCAGGCGCCCGTCGCGGTCCAGCAGTTCCAGGTAATCGTTCGGGGCCTGCGGCAGGCCGATCGCGCGCGCGCGGCCGGAGGGGCGCGGCCTCGCCTCGAGCCCGAGTCCGGCCGGTTCGCGGGGCGACGGCCCGCGGGGCGCCTCGACCCGCTCGGCCGCCATGCGACCGGCCTCGACGCGGCTCGCCGTCTCGATGATTCGGCCGAGCCGCCGGCTCCGCTGCCGCTCCCAGTCGGCCTGGGCGGTCGCCTGGCTGAGCAGGCTGCGCAGGCGGATGTTCTCCGCCTCGAGCGTCTCGACGCGGCGCTCCGCCCCGTCGATCCGCGGCCGTACGATGTCCACTTCCATCGCCCGCCCCCCTCGTCATCCCGACGGGGCGCCCGTGCGCGGCGCGCCGTCGGAGCTCCCCGACCGCGCGGCGCGGCAACGGATGTCGATGGCAGGGCCGCACCGGCGGTTCAGACCGCTTCTGGTGCCGGTTCCCCGCCCGCAGCCGAGCGAATCGTTGGATGTCTCACGCTAGCATGGCGCGCAGGATTATCAAATCAGCTCGGTATTCGCCTGCGGGTGAAAACTTATGTTGGAGCCCTGTGCGGATGCGAAGACGGTTACTTGTTTCGCATCAGCAGCACGAGCCAGCCGATCCCGAGGATAAAAATTATCAATCCGATCGAGACGAAGACGGGCGTGCCGAGATCGATGAGGCGGGGTGCGAGCTGCGTGGCGAAGGCCGCCACCACCAGGGCCACGGCGACCCGCGCGGCCGCGCGCTCGATGCCGCGGGTGACCTTGTCGAGGCCCTTCACCTCGATCTCGACAGTGACGCGGCCCTGCTTCAGCCGCACCAGCATCAGGTGGATCAGGGTCGGCAGCTCCGAGGCGGCGCCGTAGAGGCCGACGCCCAGGGCCTCGGCCTTCTGCTTGAGGGCGGAGAGCGAGAACTGCGTCTGCATGCTCGCCCGGACCGTGGGGCCCGCGGCGGCGAACAGGTCGAAATTCGGGTCGAGGTGGCGCATGACGCCGTCGGCGGTGACCAGCCCCTTGAACAGGATGGCCAGGTCGGTCGGCATCGCGAGGTCGTTCTCGCGGGCCATGTTCATGAAGTCGGTCAGCACCAGCCCGAGGTTCAGCGGGATCGACGAGTGGCTCTCCACGAAGGACTGGGCCGAGACCTGGAGGCGGGTGAGGTCCGGGTTGCTGGTGCCGGTCCAGTCGAGGAGCACGGCCATGAGGCCGTCGGCGTCCTGCTTGAGCATGGCGCCAATCAGCACGAGCAGCTGCGAGCGCCGCCGCTGCGACAGCCGCCCGATGATCCCGAAATCGATGAAGCCGATCTTGTTGCCGGGCAGGGCCAGCATGTTGCCGGGATGCGGGTCGGCGTGGAACACGCCCTCGATCAGCGCCATCTGCAGGAACGCGTCGGTTCCCTTCTGGGCGAGCAGCTTCTTGTCGATACCCGCCGCGCGGAGGGCCGCCTCGTCGTTGGGCGGGATGCCGTGGATGAAGTCCTGCACCAGCACCCGCTCGGAGCAGTACTCCCAGTGGATCTTCGGGAAGACGATGTCGTCGCGGTCCTCGAAGATCTGGGCCAGCAGCTCGCAGTTGCGCGCCTCGTTGAGCAGGTCGAGCTCGCCGTTGAGACCCTCCGCGAGGTGGCGCATCTGCTCCCGCGGCTGGTAGCGGGCCATGTCGGGCCACTCGTTCTCGACGATGCGGGCACCGTGCGCCATGAGGCGCAGATCCGCCTCGATGATCTTGCGCAGATTCGGCCGCAGCACCTTGACGATGACGTCCTCGCCCGAGTGCAGTCGCGCCCGGTAGACCTGTGCGATCGACGCCGAGGCGATCGGGTTGGTGTCGAACTCGGCGAACACCTCCATGGGCGAGGCGCCGAGATCGAGCTCGAGCTGCGGGCCGATCTGCTCCCACGTCACCGGCACGACCTGGCTGTGGAGCTTCTGCAGCTCCTCGGTCCAGGCCGGCGACAGGAGGTCCGGCCGGCTCGCCAGCACCTGCCCGAACTTGATGAAGGTCGGCCCGAGCGCCTCGATCGCCCGGCGCAGCCGCTCCGGCTCGGACAGGCGCGTGACGTCGACCCGGGGCTGCCGGCGCGGCAGGAGCGGCAGGTAGCGCAGGCCGAGCCGGTCCACGACGCGGGTGACGCCGAAGCCGATGAGGATCGTCGCGATCTCCGACAGCCGCTGGCGGTCGCGGGCGGCAACGAAGGCTGTCTTCAGCATGAATGGAGCGATCCGGTCGGACGGGATTGGGCGTCCGGACAGCACGAGCATAAGGACTTTTTTGCGGTCGCGAACCCCGGTCCCACCCCGCCGCTTCAACTTAAGCGGCGCAGAGCGGGGCCGGAATGCGCGCGGTCGGGGGCGTCGGCCGCCGTCAGTAGGCCGGCTCCAGCCCGCTGGTCCGATAGGCCTCGGCCGCCTGCGGCGTCGTCAGCCCGGCGAGGAATCGGGCCGCGCCGTCCCGGTCCGTCGCGCCGCGCAGGATCGCCGCCGCGAAGGTCGTCATCTCCTGCACCGGGTCGGGGAGGGGGCCGACCACCTCGATGCCGGGCACGACCATCAGCTCGCTGATCTGCTGGACGGCGATGTCGGCCTCCCCGGAGACCAGCTTCTCGGCCGTGAAGCCCTGCGGGATGATCGTCGCCCGGGCGTTCACCGCGTCGGCAAGGCCGAGCCGCGGCAGCAGGCCGGCGAAGTAGATCCCGCTGGCGCCGGTCCGCGAGTAGGCCACCGACCGCGCCTCCACCAGGGTGCGCTTCAGCGCCTCGACGGTCGCGATGTCCGGATGCGGAGCCCCGGCCTTGACGGCGATGCCGTAGCGCGAGCGCACCACGTCGACCCGGCTCTCGGGCTCGACGCGGTCCTCGGCGACGAGCCGATCCATGGCATCCGACAGGACGAGCACCGCGTCGGCGGTCTCGCCCTCGGCGAGGGTCTTCATGATGACCGTGGTCGGCGCCCAGTGGATCGCCGTCCGGCCCCCCGCGGCCTCGAAGGCCGGGACGACGTGGGCGTCGAAGGCGCCGCGCACCACCAGGGCGCATTTGAGGCGTGTCTCGGGTCGCTCGTTCGGCATCGTGTGTCCAGTCTCTCGTCTCGGGAGGAGCGGTCGGGCGGCCGCGCGCCGAAGAAGCGGTCCGTCACCGCGGCGGCGCGGCGCGGGAATAGTCGATCGCCGTGAAGCCGCCGCCCTGGTAGCGCTCCACCACCGGGTTGCCGCTGGTCTTCCCCTCCAGCGCCGCCGCGTGGGAATCGGCGCTGTCCTGCGGCGTCCAGCCGATGACGGCGCGCCCGTCCTTCCGCCACCAGGTCATGCGGCTGTTGTTCGAGGCGCCCCAGATCACCACCGAGCCCGTCGGGCCGAGGTCCGGGGCCAGGGTGGCGCGGGTGATCAGCCGGGTCAGGTCGGCGTAGGACAGCCACGTGGCCAGCATCCGCGCGTCGGTCGGCTCCGGGAAGCACGAGCCGATCCGCAGGAAGACGCTCTCGACCCCGTGCTTGTCGCGGTAGAGGCCGCCCATCAGCTCGCCGTAGGCCTTGGACAGGCCGTAATAGCCGTCGGGCGCGAGGCCGCAATCGTCGTCCAGCACCTCGGACCGCGGGTGGAAGCCGATCGCGTGGTTCGACGAGGCGAAGATCATCCGGGCGCCCTCGCGCCGGGCCGCCTCGTAGGCGTGGTAGAGGCCGCGAATGTTCGGGCCGATCACGGTCTCGAACGGGTGCTCCACCGAGATCCCCCCGAAATGGAGGATCGTGCCGCAGCCCTCCGCCAGCCGGAGGATCGCCGGCCCGTCCTCCAGGTCGGCGACCTGGAACCGCGCCCCCTCCGGCAACGGGTCGGGGAAGGGGACGCGGTCCGTGAGCCGGAGCGTCCAGCCCTGCGCGCCGAGCGCGCGGGTCAGGACGCGCCCGAGGGCGCCGGAGGCTCCGGTCAGGAGGACGGGTTTGGGCGGGACGGTCTCGGGGCTCATGGGACGCTGCTCCAGATTCCGGCGGACTTGATCGGACAGCCTCGGTCAGACGGCCTTGGCCGCGGTGAGGGGGCCGGCTTCCGCCGGGTTGCGCGGCCGCCGCACGAAGATCGCCATCGCGACGACGCCGGCCGCCGCGATCAGGGCGGCGATCACGAAGGCGCTGGCGTAGCCCCCGAGATACTGCACGGCCAGTCCCGTGGCAGTCGGCCCGATGATGCCCGAGATGTTGCTCAGGAGGTGGATGAAGCCGCTGACGCCGCCGACCCGGGCCTCGGGCACCAGCTCGTGGATCGTCGCCCAGCAGGATTGCACCGAGCTGGTCAGCATCAGCACGGCGAGCGCGATCAGCGAGACCGCCATGGCGGTGCTGGTCGCGGCGTTGACCATGATCAGGGCCACCCCCGCGATGGCGAGCGGCACGATCGTGGTGATCTTCCGCGCGGCGAGCTTGTCGCCCATGCGCGTGTAGACGAAGTCCGCCACCACGCCCCCGCCGACATAGCCGACGAAGCCGCAGGCCCAGGGGATCGACGCCACGAGCGCCATCTCCTTCACCGGCATGTGCAGCGCGTCGGTGAGATAGCTCGGGAGCCACGAGAGGAAGATGTAGAGGGTGTAATTCACCGCGAACATGCCGAGCCCGAGCGACAGGGTGCTCGGCAGGAACAGGTACTCCTTCAGCGAGCGGGCATGGTCGGAGGGCGCGAGGTGCGTGACCGCCCGGCTGCGCTCCACGAGGGCGATCTCCTCCGGATGGACCCGCGGGTTGTCCTGCGGCCGGTCGGTCATCAGCATCCGCCACGCCACGACCCACAGCAGGCCGACGGCGCCGATGGCCACGAACGCCACGCGCCAGCCGTACTGGATCGCCAGCAGGCCGACGACCGGCGCCGCGATGGCGCTGCCCACCGTCTGGCCCGAGAAGGTGAAGCCGATGGTCCGAGCGGTCTCCTCGCGGGGGAACCACGTGGTGATGGTGCGGTTCGTGGTGGAGTTCATCGGCCCCTCGGCGAAGCCGAACAGGGCGCGGACGATGAACATCTGGGCGAAGCCGGTCACCGCCCCTGTGAGCATGCACAGGACCGACCAGGAGGCCGCCGCCCAGCTGTAGACGCTGCGCGGCCCGTAGCGGTCGGCGAGCTGCCCGCCCACGAAGGCGAACAGCGCGTAGCCGAAGAAGAACGTGCTGAAGATCACCCCCAGCTCCGAGGGCGACAGGTTCAGGTCCTGCTTGACGAAGGGCGCGGCGACGCCGAGCGCGGCTCGGTCCATGTAGTTGATGATACCGGCGATGAACAGCAGGAACGCGATCAGGAACCTGTAACGCTTGGCGAACATGGGCATCCTCCAGAATATTTATGATTTTCTTTTCTTGTTTGCTTGGTGCGGCCCGGCGGTCAGAGGTCACGGCTCGACCGCCGCCGGTTCCGCCTCTCTTGCCCCTTCGAGGGGCATGGTCGGGCCCGCGCGCGGCGCGGGCCTGAACGCGTCGGCGCCTCCTACAGGAACGCGATCGTGCAGGGACTGAGGCTCGGGCGCGAACCGGTCCGAGTGAGGTCTCCGCTCTCGGGATCGATGGCGAAGGCGACGAGGCAGTCGCCCTGCTCGTTGGCGACGAGCAGGTGGCCTCCGTCCGGTGCCAGGACCATGAAGCGCGGGTCGCGGCCGCCGGAGGACGTCCAGCCCGCGGGTTCGAGGCGCCCGGCCGGGTCCGCCCGGAACCGCGCGATCCCGTCCTGTCCGCGGTTCGACGCGTAGACGAATCGTCCGTCGGGCGTGACCGCGATGGCCGCGGCGGTGCTCGCGCCGAAGAAGTCCGGCGGCAGGGTCGAGACGAGGTGCAGGGGCGTCAGCGCTCCGGCGTCCGCGTCCCACCGGCAGGTGGCGACGCTCGAGTCGAGCTCGTTGACCAGGAAGGCGAGCGGCTCATGCGGGTGGAACGCGATGTGGCGCGGGCCGGCGCCGGGACGCATGGCGGTTTCCGAGACGATGGCGAGCCGCTCACCCGCGAGCTTCAGGACGAAGACGCGGTCGAGGCCCTTGTCGGGGACGATGACGTGGCGACCGTCGGGTGACAGGACCACGTGGTGCGGGTGGGCGCAGGCCTGCTCGGTTCGGTGCGGGCCCGGCTCGCCCGGGAGCGGCAGCACTTGGCACGCGGGCTCCAGGCCGCCATCGGCGCGCACCGGCATGAGGGCGACCGATCCGCTGGCGTAGTTGGCCACGATCAGGAACCGACCCCCGGGGTCGAGGGCCTGGTGCACGCTGTTGGTGCCGCCGGTGGCGGCGCTGCCGAGGCCACGCAGGGTGCCGTCGGGCTCCAGCGCGAAGGCGCTCGCTGCCTCGCCGTCGCCCTGGACCGTGTAGAGGATCGCGCGCGCCGGGTCGGTCACCAGGAAGGACGGGTTCGTCAGGTTCTCGACCCGGCCGAGATGCGTCCAGTCGCCGAGGTCGCGACCGGTCCGGTAGATGTCGATGCCCCGGCCGCGCGCCCGGCGCCGCTCGGTGGTGAAGCAGCCCACGAAGGCGAGGCCGCGGGGGGCGGGGTCGGTCATGCGGAGCATCCGGATCGGGGACGGGGCTGCGGGGACAGCCGGCGGGATCGACGGTGCAGGGATGCCGGGCGCCCGGGCGCGGCGGCCCCGGCGCCCCGGGCGGCTGTCCCGCTGCCGCTCGCCGGCGCGCCGCGCGTGTCCGGGAAGCCGATCACGGTCGATCCTCCCGCCATCGGCTCAGGCCCGCCGCGGGGTGCGGCGCAGGAAGTCGGGATTGAGTTCGGACAGGCGATTCACCCCGATCAGCGCCATGTCGCGGTTGAGTTCCTCCTTGAGGATCCGCATCGCGTGCTCGACCCCCGCGGCGCCCCCGAGCGCCGCGGCGAACATGAAGGGCCGGCCGAGCAGGACGAAGTCGGCGCCCAGCGCCAGCGCCTTCATCACGTCGGTGCCCCGGCGGATGCCGCTGTCGACGATGATCTTCAGCCCGCCCTTCCGGGCGGCGATCTCCGGCAGCACGTCGAGGGGGGCGACGGCGTAGTCGAGCTGGCGGCCGCCGTGGGTCGACAGGATCACGCCGTCGGCGCCGCACTCCCGCGCGATGTCGACGTCCTCGGGCGCCAGCAGGCCCTTCACCAGCAGGTTGCCGGACCACCGCTTGCGGATCGCCTCCAGGTTCTTCCACGAGAGCTGGTCGCGGGCGATGGTGTTGCGCACCGCGCCCTGGGACATCATCGGCGGCCCGCGCTCGGCCTCGGTGTTCTCGAAGTGCGGGGCCCCGTGCTTGAGGAAGGTCCGGGCGACGGTTCCGAGCAGCCAGCGCGGGTGGGTGGCGCTCTGCCACGCCACCTTCGGCGTGACCTTGATCGGCATGGAGAAGCCGCTGCGAATGTTGTGCTCGCGGTTGCCGAGGGTCGGCGTGTCGGCGGTCACCACGAAGGTCCGGTAGCCGGTGGCTTCGACCCGGTCGAGGAGGCGGTCGATCCGGTTCTGGTCGCCCGGCAGGTAGCCCTGAAACCAGGCCTGCGGGTTCTGGGCGTGGACGTCCTCCAGCCTGATCAGCGAGGACGCGCTCAGGCACATCGGCAGGTTCATCCGCCGGGCCGCCTCGGCGAGCACGAGGTCGCCCCGGTAGGCGATGAAGGCGGCCCCGCCCAGCGGCCCGATCCCGAACGGCGCCGCGTAGGTCTGGCCGAACAGCGTGGTGGCGGTGTCCCGCGCCGAGGTGTCCCGCATCAGGCGGGGGACCAGGGCGTAGTCGGCGTAGGCGCCGCGGCTCTGCGCCAGGGCCGAGCCGGTCTCGACCCCGCCGGCCACGTACTGGAAGATCATCGGCGGCAGGAGCTTGCGGGCGTGCCGCTCGAAATCGTCGAGGGCCAGCAGGTCGCGGAACCGGTAGGGCGTGACCGCGTCGCTGCGCTTCAGGCTGGTGATGATGGCCTGCGGGGCCGCGATGCCCGGCGCCGCGGCGTCCGCGCCGCCGACGGTCGGCGCGGCGCGCTCTGGGGCTCCCAGTCCGGAGGCCGGCCGGTCGAGCGTCGCCATCGGATCCTCCTGTGGGCCGCCCGATCGAGCAGCCTCTTGAAAGCGCTTTCAGATAGCCAGCGGTCGGGTGGGGTGTCAATATACTGCCGGTTCGGCCCGCTTCTGCTGGCCGGGCATCGCCGCGTCGCGTATCCGGGGCCGACGCGCTGCCCCGCGGGGCCGTTCGGGAGGAGGATCGATCTCAGTGCTGGACCTGCCGGAGGAGATCCTCGAGCCGCCGACGCGCAGCCCGGTTGCCCGGGACGTCGCCCGCCGCGCCGGCGTCTCGACTGCGACGGTGTCCCGGGTGCTGAACGGCTCCGCCGGCGTCCGGGCCGACAAGCGCGCGGCGGTGATGCGGGCCGCGCAGGATCTCGGCTTCGTCGCCAACGGGGCGGCCCGGGCGCTCTCGACGCGCCGCTTCATGGCCGTCGGCGCCGTCGTGCCGAACATCGAGAACGAGGCCTTCGTGCGCGTCCTGTCGAGCTTCCAGGACCGGCTGCGGCAGGCGGGCTACACCCTGGTGGCGGCCAATGCCGGCTACGACCTGGAGGACGAGCTCCGCGAGGCGACCTTCCTGCTGGAGCGCGGCGTCGACGGACTGATGCTGGTCGGCGACATCCACCACCCGGACCTCCACGCCCGGATCGCCCGCGCCGGCATCCCGATGGTGCAGACCTTCAGTCTGTCCCGCGAGCGCCCCTGCGTGGGCTTCGACAACGCTGCCTCGGCGGCCCGGGCGGCCAACTACCTGATGGATCTCGGCCATCGCCGGATCGGGGTGATCTCGGGCCTGCGCAAGGACAACGACCGCGGCGGCGCCCGGGTGACGGGCATCGCGGCGGCGCTCGCGGCCCGCGGCCTGCGGCTCGCCCCGGAGCACGACATCGAGATCTCCTACGGGATCGGCGGCGGCCGCGACGGGTTCCGCCAGATGCTGGCCGGCGGCCCGCCCCCGACCGCGATCATCTGCGGCACCGACCAGATCGCCTTCGGGGCGATGATCGAGGCGCGGGCAAGGGGGCTCTCCATTCCCGGCGACCTGTCGGTGATCGGCCACAACGATTCCGACTTCGCGCCCTTCCTCGACCCGGCGCTGACGACGATCCGCATCCACTCCGCCGAGATCGGCCACGCCGCCGGCGACCACCTGATCGCCCGGATCCAGGGGCGGCCGATGGTCCGTCTCACCGAGATCGACGCCGAGCTGATCCTGCGCGCCAGCACGGCTCCGCCGCGGCGTGCCGACGCCTGACCTGCGCTATCTTGCCACCCAGTTGAAATCGCTTACAACATGCGGACCGGCCCCGTCCGGCTCCGTAGACTCTCCGGAACACAGCATGGCTCCCCGCATCGTCCTCCTGCACGCGACGCCGGTCGCCATGGCGCCGATCCAGGCCGCCTTCGCCGAGCGCTGGCCGGAGGCCGAGACCGTCAACCTGCTCGACGACGGCCTGTCCCTCGATCGGGCGAGGGAGCCGGGCGCGATCTCGGAGACGATGATCGAGCGCTTCGTGCGGTTCGGCCGCTACGGCCACGACATGGGCGCCGACGGCATCCTGATCACCTGCTCGGCCTTCGGTCCGGCCATCGACCGGCTGATCGAGACCGTACCGGTCCCGGTGCTCAAGCCCAACGAGGCGATGTTCCGCGCGGCGATCGCGCAGGGCGCGCGCATCGGCATGCTGGCGACCTTCGGGCCCTCGGTCGGCACGATGACGGACGAGTTCGAGGAGTTCGTCGCCGAGTCCGGGCGCCCGGCGAGTCTGCGGACGGTCCTGGTGGACGACGCGATGGCGCGGCTGCGCGCCGGCGACGCCGAGACCCACAACCGGCTGATCGCCGAGCGGGCGCCGGACCTGCGCGACTGCGACGCGATCATGCTCGCGCATTTCTCCACCTCGCGCGCGGCCGAGGCCGTGCGGAAGGCCGTCGACGTCCCGGTTCTGACCGCGCCCCACGCGGCGGTGGACCGGATGCGGGCGATGATCGAGACCGGCGGGAGCGCCTGACCCATGAAGCTCGGTGCCTACAAGGATCGTCTCAGCGGCCATTGCGGCTTCCTGTTCACGGAGCTGCCGCTGGCCGAGCGCTTCGCGGCCGCGGCCCGTGCCGGGTTCCGCGCGGTCGAGCATCCCAACCTGTTCGCGACGCCGGCCCGGGAGGTCGCGGGCTGGCTGGAGCGGGCGGGCGTGCCGCTGGTCCAGACCGGCTTCCCGGCGGGGGACGCCGCCAAGGGCGAGAAGGGCTTCGCGGCGCTGCCCGACCGGATCGATTACTTCCGCTCCACGATCGAGCCGACCCTGGACTACGTCGCGCAGCTCGGCTGCCGGATGGTCCACCCGATGGCGGGCGTCCGGCCCGCGGGAGTCGAGCGGGCGCGGCTCTGGGACACCTATCTCGACAACCTCGCCTTCGCAGCCGACGCCGCCGGCGCGCGCGGCATGACGGTGATCGTCGAGCCGATCGGTCCCGGTTCGATCACCGACTACGCGATCGACGACCCGCTGCTGGCGGTCGAGGCGATCCGGGCGATCGGCCGCGACAACGTCAAGCTGCTGTTCGACGCCTATCACTGCGTGTGCCTCGGCCATGACCCGGCGGCGCTGATCCGCGCGCACGCGCCGCTCATCGCCCATGTCCAGATCGCCGACGATCCCGGGCGGCACGAGCCGGGGACCGGCACGATCGCCTTCGACCCGATCTTCGCCGCCCTGGAGGAGGTCGGCTATTCCGGCTTCGTCGGCTGCGAGTACCATCCCGCGGCCGGCACCGAGGCAGGGCTCGGCTGGATGCGGGCGGCAGCGGCGTAGCGCCGGGGCCTCAGAACCGGGCGGCGACGCCGCCGATGATCGTGCGGGGCTGCCCCGGCGTCGCGTAGCGGTTCTGGAACGCGCGGTCGTAGAACGTCGCGTCGAACACGTTGTCGACGTTGAGGTAGATCCGCACGCCCGGCGCGATCTGGTAGTACGAGATCAGGTTGACCAGCGTGTATTGCGGCAGGTTGAAGGTCGCGAGCGCCGTCCCCGCGGCGCGCCGGCCGACGAAGTCGAGGCCGCCGCCCAGGCCGAGCCCCTTCAGGTCGCCGCTCTGGAACTCGTAGACGGTCTGGAACGCGAGGCTGTTGGCGGGCACGTTGGCGATGCGCGTGCCGACCGGCAGGGTGTTGTCGCGGGCGACGGCCGCGTCGACGCGCGTGTAGGTCCCGATCACGCGCCAGCCCGGGGCCAGGTAGCCGGCGGCGGTCAGGTCGAAGCCGCGGCTGCGCACCGTGCCGGTGGCCACGCTGAAGTTCGGGTCGACCGGATCGGTGCTCAGGACGTTGGAGCGCCGGATCTCGAACAGGGCGGCGGTGGCGTCGAGGCGCCCGTCGAGCAGGCTGACCTTCGCGCCGGCCTCGTAGCCCTCACCCTCCTCGAACGCGAAGGGCCGGCCGCTGCGATCCGTGCCGATATTGGGCCGGAACGAGCGCGCGTAGTTGCCGTAGA
Source organism: Methylobacterium sp. 285MFTsu5.1 (assembly GCF_000383455.1). Taxonomy (NCBI): domain Bacteria; kingdom Pseudomonadati; phylum Pseudomonadota; class Alphaproteobacteria; order Hyphomicrobiales; family Methylobacteriaceae; genus Methylobacterium; species Methylobacterium sp. 285MFTsu5.1. Next base: position 57,283 of record NZ_KB911276.1, read on the forward strand.
GCGCGACCGTGTCGGTCAGGTCGTAGAGCAGGCCGAAGCGCGGCGTCGCAACCAGACCCTGGAGGCTGGTGGTGCTCTTCGTGAGGTTGTTCGTCGAGACCAGCCCGAGGTCCTCGACCCGGACACCCAGGAGGGCGTGGAGGCGGGGCGTGAGGTCGATCTGGTCCTTCACGTAGCCGGCGTAGCTCTCGGTCTTCTGCAGGAAGTTCGTGACCTGCGCGGTGATCGGCGGCAGCGGCTGGCCGTAGCGCGGCGCCAGCAGGTCGAGGAGGAACGGGTTCGTCGCCACGTTCGAGCGGTTGAACACCTCCCGGTAGCGGTAGCTGTCGTATTCCAGCCCGAGCAGGAGCGTGTGGCGGAACGGGCCGGTCTCGAACTTGCCCGCGAGATTCGCCTGCAGGTCGAGGTCGGACCACGTCAGGTCCCGCCATTCCAGGGTCCGCCGCTGGGTCCGGCCATCCGGCAGCAGGCCGATGGCGCCGACCCCGTAGCCCGACAGGTTCCCGCCGAGAACCTGGGCACCGACGTTCAGCACCCAGTCCTGGTCGAACCGGTGCTCGACGCGCAGCTGGCCGAGGGCGTTGTCGACATGGGCCGGCGGCAGGCCCGGCTCGCCGATGAAGCGGCTGCGCGGCAGGGCGCGCACGTTGCCCCCCAGCGGGACGATGCCGCGGTCGAAGGTCTGCGCCGTGCTGACGAAGTCGCCCTCCAGGGTGACGGTCGTGTCCGTCGTCGGCTTCCAGGCGATGACCGGGGCGAGGGCGTAGCGGTCGCTGGTGACGAAGTCCCGGAAGCTGCCGTTGTCCTCGACAGCGCCGGTGACGCGGGCCAGCACCTGCCCGCTCTCATCGAGGGCGCCGGTGGCGTCGAAGGTGCTCCGCTTGGCGCCGAAGCTGCCGTACTGCGTGCCGACCGTGAGGGAGCGCGCCGCCAGCGGCTGCTTGGTCACGATGTTGAAGGTGCCGCCGGGATCGCCGCGACCGTACAGGAAGGCCGAGGGGCCCTTGAGGACCTCGATGCGCTCGATGGAGACGATGTCGGGGCTGTTGGGGTAGCCGCGGTTGATCGGGAACCCGTTGCGGTAATACTCGCCGGTCGCCACGCCGCGGATCGTGAACTCGGTCAGGCCGAGACCGCCGAAATTGTTGCCGCGGCCGACGCCCGCGAGGTCGAGGGCGCTGTCGATCCGCGTCGCCGCCGCGTCCTCCAGCACCTCCTGCGGCACCGCCACGATGGTCTGCGGCACCTCGCGGACGGGCGTGTCGGTCCGCGTGGCGCTCACTGCCCGCGTGGCCCGGTAACCGTCGACGCGGGACGTCCCGTCGCCGGTCCCCGCCACCGACAGCTCCTCCAGCTGGACTTCCTGGGAACTGTCAATGGCAAGTTGAGCCCAGCCTGGAGACGGGAGCAATACCGGAGCGAGGAAGAGGGAGATTCTGGCTGCGCGCCCGGAAACGCCGCGCGAAGCCCGCGTGCAAGACCTTGCACAGTTACGCCGTACCACGATGTCGACCATTCTGTTTCGAGTGGCGCCAGATACGGTGCGGAAACATTCACGGTCAAGCTTGATCGCCGGCGGAGCCTCCAGACTAGATTTTGAATAACTACAATCTGATCGGGATCGACGGTGCGCCCGCACGAAGCGCGCGAAGACGCCGTCGTCGCCGGTTCGAGCGGTGAGGGAAGGGGAGGGTCGCTCCGGCGCACGGGCTCTCAACACGCCGGGTCGCGGGGCATCTGCACAGCCGACGCCTCTCGCGTCGTCCGAGCGATCGTGACCGGTTCGCGCGCCGCCCAGAAAGGGCGGAGCGGGACCTGTTCCCGCTCAGGCGCCGCCGAGCAGCCGCGCCCGGCGCTCGAGGACCGTGGGCCAGACCTCGGGATTGACGAGCCGCGGCGGCGTCTCGCCCCGGAGCAGGCCGACGATCTGCTCGGCCCCCCAGGCGGCCACGTTGCGCCGCGCCTCGTGGGTGACGCCGGCGGTGTGGTAGGTCGCCACCACGGTGTCGAGCTGCAGCAGGGCCGCGTCGAGGCACGGCGGTTCCGGCGACCAGACATCGAGGCCCGCGCCGGCGAGATGGCCGGCGGTGAGCGCGGCGGCGAGCGCCGCCTCGTCGTGGACCCGGCCCCGGGCGGTGGTGATGAACAGCGCCCCCGGCTTCATCGCCGCGAAGGACGCGGCGTCGAAGCTGCCCCGGGTGGTGTCGTCGAGGGGGCAGTGAAGGGACACGATGTCGGACTCGGCGAGCAGCCGCGCCCGGTCCACCGGCTCCGCGCCGCGGGCCCGGATCTCCGCGTCCGGGAGGAGGGGATCGTGGGCGAGGACCCGCATGTCGAAGCCGCGGGCCAGCTTGGCGACCTCCCGGCCGGTATGACCGATCCCGATGAGGCCCAGGGTCGCGCCGCCGATCTCGTGGCCCATCAGCGATTCGCGGGTGAAGCCGCGCGCGGTCCGGAGCAGGCGGTCGGAGACGCAGATCTTGCGCGAGACGGCGAGCATCAGGCCGATCGCCAGTTCCGCCACCGAGCGGGCATTGCCGCCCACTTGGTTCACCACCGCGACGCCGGCCCGGGTGCAGGCGGCGGCGTCCACCGTGTCGAAGCCCGCCCCGGCCGACGAGACCGCGAGCAGATTCGGGCATTCGGCGAGCAGCGCGTCGGTCACGTGCCAGCGGCGCGGCAGCTCGTCCCGCGCCGGCGATACGTGGAGGACGTGGGCCCGCGCCAGCAGCGCCGCGAGCGCGTCCTCCGGTCCCTGCAGGTCGCCGACCTGCAGGTCGATGTCGGGCTCGGCCCCCAGGCGCGCGTCGAAGACCGGATTGATCCAGACGTTGAATCGGCAGACGCGCTTGGTGGCCGACACCCGGTTCAGCCCTTCACCACCGCGTCGATCGCGTCGATGACGTGGTCGATGTTGTGGGTGTTGACGGCGGCGACGCAGATCCGGCCCGTCTCCAGGGCGTAGACCTCGTGGTCCTCGCGCAGGCGGGTGGCCTCGGCGGGGCTCAGGCCCGTGTAGGAGAACATGCCCTTCTGCGCCTTGATGGCGTCGAAGCCGCGCTCCGGGTGACGCTGCTGCAGGCTGTCGGCCATCCGCTCGCGCATGGCGCGGATCCGGTCGCGCATCTCGCCGAGTTCCCGCTCCCAGTCGGCGCGCAGCTCCGGGTCGGTGAGCACGATCTCGACGATCGCCGCGCCGTGGGTGTGCGGGTTCGAGTAGCTCGCCCGCACCAGCCGCTTGGCGAAGGCCTCGACCTTGGCCTTCGCGGCCGGGTTCTCGGCCACGATGGTGAGCGCGCCGACGCGCTCGCCGTAGAGCGAGAACGACTTCGAGAACGAGGAGGCGACCAGGAATTCCTGGCCCGACTCGGCGAACAGGCGCACCGGCTCGGCGTCGGCGTCGAGGCCGTTGCCGAAGCCCTGGTAGGCGATGTCGAGGAACGGGATCAGGCCGCGCTCGGCCATCAGGGGCACGAGGTCCCGCCACTCGTCGAGGCCGAGATCGGCGCCGGTCGGGTTGTGGCAGCAGGCGTGCAGCACCACGATCGAGCCCTTCGGCAGATCCTGGAGATAGGCCTTCATGGCCGGGTAGTCGGCGCCGCCGGTCTCGGCCGAGAAGTAGGGATAGTCGACCACGGTGAAGCCGGCCTGGCTGAACAGCGCCTTGTGGTTCTCCCAGCTCGGGTTGCTCACCGCCACGGTGGCGTTCGGGTAGAGCTTGGCGAGCAGGTCGGCGCCGGTCTTCAGCGCGCCGGTGCCGCCGATGCTCTGGAGCGTCGCGGCCCGGTTCTGGGACAGGATCGGCGCGCCCTTGCCGAACAGGAGTTCCTGGACCGCGTCGCGGAACGGCTTGGTGCCCTCGATCGGCCGGTAGGTCTTCGGCAGGCCCTTCTCGATCCAGCGCTTCTCGGCGGTCTGCACGGCGCGCAGGCGCGGCACCTTGCCGTCCGCGTCCGTGTACACGCCGACCACGAGGTTGAGCTTCTTGGGGCTCGGGTCGGCGTTGAAGGCCTCGAACAGGCGCATGATCGGGTCGAGCGGCGCGTCCTGGATGCCGGCGAACAGCGAGGTCATGATCGTCAATCGTCCCAGAGGGTCTCGGCCGGCGACGCGCGGAGGGGCGCCGGCACGCCCGGCGACGGGCCGGGCCGACGCCCTTATTCCGCACATCGCGCTCGCCCGCCAGCGCTTCCGCGCGCATCAGCGTCCCGATCCGCTCAACGATCTGCGCGACGCTGCGCCCGACGATAGTCCGGGCGATCCGGGAGCGGCGCCCTTCCGGTCGGGGCGGAGACGGTCCTAGAGTGCCGCCATGATCCGTCGCCTCCTCCCGTTCCTCGCCCTTCTCCTCGCGGCCGCCCCGGCCGTCGCGCAGGCACCGGTGCGGATCGGCCTGTCGGCGCCGCTGACCGGTCCGGATTCCGCCTTCGGCCAGGGGCTCCGGCAGGGCGCCGAGCAGGCGGTGGCCGATCTCAACCGCGCCGCGGGCGGCCGCTCGCGCTGGGTCCTCGTCCCGGCCGACGACGGCGGCGAGGCCCGGCAGGCCGTCGCCGTCGCGAAGAAGTTCGCCGCCGACGGGGTGCGCCTCGTCGTCGGACCGCTTGAATCCGGGGCGGTCGCGGCCGCGGCGCCCGTCTACGAGGAGGCGGGCGCAGTCATGGTCGCGCCGGGGGCGTCCTACGGGCCGCTGACCGGCCGGGGTCTGTGGAACCTGTTCCGCCTCGGACCGAGCGACGCCCAGCAGGGTCGGGCGGCCGGGGCCTACCTGGCGAAGGCCTTCGCGGGACGCCGGGTCGGGATCCTCAGCGACCGCTCGACCTTCGGCCGCGGCCTCGCCGACGCGGTGGCGGCGCGGCTGAAGGAGGCCGGCACGCCGGAGGTGCTGTTCGACGGCTTCCCCCGGGGCACCCGCGACCTCGCGGACCTCGTCGCGCGGCTGAAGGCGGCGCGCCCCGACGCGGTGTATTTCGGCGGCCTCGCGCCCGAGGCCGCGACCCTGCTCCGCGCCATGCGCGAGGCCGGCCTCGGCGCGACGCTGGTGGCGAGCGACGGCATCCTCGACCCCGCCTTCGCCGCGGTCGACGGGGACGGGGAGGGGACGGTCATGACCCTGGTTCCCGATCCGCCGCGCCTGCCCGAGATCCGCGGCGCTCGCCCGGTGCCGCGCTCGCCCGAGGCGGAGAGCGTCGCGGCCAACGCCTACGCGGCCGTGGAGCTCCTGGCGCAGGCGACCGAGCGCACCCGCGCCGCCGACCCGAGGACCGGCCGCATCGCGGACGGCCACAAGGTGGCCGAGGCCGTGCGGACGGGGCCGTCCCGGACGCTGCTCGGATCGGTGGCCTTCGACGCGCGGGGCGACCGCGCCGGAGCACCGATCGCCCTGCGGATCTGGCGCCGGACGCCGGACGGTCGCCTCGACTATGCCGGCAACGACGCCGAGCCCTGAGAGCCGGCAAATCGTGTCGATGACGGAACGTGTTCGGTGTCCGTGACTTGCGGCCGGTTCCCGCGGGGACTACATGCGGGCGGTGCTGCTGAGCTGGCGCGGGCGGTCCACCGGATCGGATCCGCGCCCTGCGGCGTTTCCCGAGCTCGATGACAGCCGAACACGCATTGCCGGAACGCCTGCTGCCGGACGGTCCGACTGGAGAAGGTGCATGGCGAAAGAAGAATTGATGCAGTTCGATGGTCTCGTGATCGAGATCCTGCCGGATGCGCGCTACCGCGTGCAGCTCGACCAGGGCCACGAGATCGTGGCCTACACGGCCGGCAAGATGAAGAAGAACCGCATCAAGACGCTGGCGGGCGACCGGGTGACGGTCGAGATGTCGCCCTACGACCTTGAGAAGGGCCGCCTCGTGTTCCGCCACAAGGACGAGCGCTCGTCCGGACCCCGCCCGCCGGTGCGCGGCGGTCAGTTCCGCCGCCGTTGACGACCGGGCGCGCGCGCCGGGCTTCCCCGGCCGCGCCCGCCTACCTGCTCTTGACCGTCACGGCGCTGCTCTGGGCCGGCAACGCCGTCACCAGCCGCTGGGCGCCCGGTCACGTGTCGCCCCAGGTCATCACGACGCTCCGATGGGCGGTCGCCTGCCTGGTGCTCATGCCCTTCGCCGCGCGCCGGCTCGCCGCCGCGTGGCCGCTCCTGCGGCCGCACTGGCTGCGCATCCTGCTGATGGGCGGCCTCGGCTACACGGCCTTCAACTGCCTGTTCTACGCGGCCGGTGTGCATACCGGCGCGATCAACCTCGCCCTGTTCCAGGGGGCGATCCCCGTGCTGGTGATCGTCCTGAACCGGCTCGCCTACCGGGTGCCGGTCACGCCGGGGCAGGTCCTGGGCGTGGCGCTGACCCTGGTCGGCGCCGGCCTCGCCGCCACGCACGGCGACCTGTCGGTGCTCACGACCCTCGCGTTCAACCGCGGCGACGTGCTCGTCTTCGGCGCCTGCCTGCTTTACGCGGGCTACACGATCTTCCTGCCGACGCGCCCGAAGGTGCCGGCCCTGGTGTTCTTCGCCGCGATGGCGGTCGCGGCCTTCGTCACCTCGCTGCCGCCGCTCGCCGTCGAGTGGGCGACGGGCCACGCCGTCTGGCCCAACCGCGAGGGCTGGCTGATGGTCGCCTTCGTGGGCCTCGGGCCGTCGCTGCTGGCGCAGCTCTTCTTCATGCGCGGCGTCGAGATCATCGGCCCGAACCGCGCCGGCCTGTTCGTCAACCTCGTGCCGATCTTCGGCGCGATCCTCGCCGTCCTGCTGGTCGGCGAGCCGTTCGGCGCGACGGAAGGGGTCGCCCTGGCCCTGGTGCTGGCCGGGATCGCCTGCGCCGAGCGCCTGAAACCGGCGCCCGCCGCAGAGGCGACTCCGGAAGCCGCCTACTCGCAGACGCGGACGCGGCGGATGTAGACGTCGCCGTAGGCATCGTAGGTCCGGCGGCGCTCGAAGTGGCAGACCGGGCCGTAATCCTCCTCGACGTAGACCGGCGGCGGGGCGCGGTAGACCGGGCGGCCCGGGTAGTAGCCGTTGTTGGCCGACGCGATGGCGCCGCCGACGGCCAGGCCGCCGAGCACGCCGAGGGCGGCCGCGCCGCCGGCGCCGATGCCGTCGCGGGCCTGGGCGGCCGGCGCGAGCGTGGCGAGGCTCCCGACGACAAGGCTCGTCGCGAGAAGGTACTTCATGACATCCCCCTGAAAGCAGGCGATTCGTGCCGATCGATCGGCACAGAGCTGCTAGCACACCCGAGCTTTGGGGCGTTTGTTCGGCCGCACGTGCCGGCTTGACGTGAGGTGCTCCGCCGCACCAAACCCGGGGGCGAGCCGGAGGGCGAGCGAGAGGAGCGGCGACCGTCATGGTGACACGGGGCTTCGTCGGACGCAGGCAGCCGCCCGAGACCGGCGCGCGCCTGCCGCCGGGTCAATATCTCACCGACGATTTCCCGATCCTCCAGATCGGCCCCAACCCGACCGTCGACATGGCGACGTGGCGGTTCACGCTGCGCGAGGGATCCCGGCCGATCAAGGCGTGGAGCTGGGCGGAGTTCGAGGCGCTGCCCCGCACCACCTGGCGCGGCGACATCCACTGCGTCACCAAGTGGTCGAAGTTCGACACGACCTGGGAGGGCGTCAGCTTCGACGACATCCTGGCCGATGCCGGGATCACGGCACCGACCGGCTACCTCCTGGCGGAATCCCACGACGACTACACCACGAATGTCCCGGTGGCCGACCTCGTGGGCGGTCGCGCCCTGGTGGCGACGCGCTACGAGGGTCAGCCGATCCATCCGGATCACGGCGGCCCGGCGCGGCTGTTCGTGCCGCACCTCTATTTCTGGAAGAGCGCCAAGTGGGTGAAGGGCCTGCGGTTCACTCAGACCGACACGGCCGGTTTCTGGGAATTGCGCGGCTACCACATGTACGGGGATCCCTGGCGTGAGCAGCGCTACATCGGTGACTGAGGCGGTTCCTGAGGTGGTGACTGACGCGGTGACGGACACAGTGACTGACCCGGCGTTCGAGCCCATCGTCTTCCGCTGGCACGAGGCGGAGATCACCGCGATCGCGCCGGTGACGCCGCACGTGAAGAGCGTCCGGCTGCGCTGCGGCCTCGCCGAGTCCTACCGGGCCGGGCAGCACGTCGATGTCCGGCTCACCGCCGAGGACGGCTACCAAGCGCAGCGGAGCTATTCCATCGCCTCGGCGCAGGACGGCAGCGGCACCCTGGAGCTGATGATCGAGGCCCTGCCGGACGGCGAGGTCTCGGGCTGGTTCTCGCACTGCGCCGAGGTCGGCGACCGGGTCGAGCTGCGCGGGCCGATCGGCGGCTCGTTCTCCTGGGACGGGTCCGACGGCGGGCCGCTGCTCCTGGGCGGCGGCGGGTCCGGCGTGGTGCCGCTCCTGGCGATGCTGCGGCGGCGGGCGCAGCACTGGCGGGCGATCCCGGCGGCGCTGATCTACTCGGCCCGCACCCGCGCGGAGGCGATCGCGGTCGCCGAGCTGGAGCGGCTCGCCGAGACGGATCCCAACTTCTCCCTGCATCTCGCCACCACGCGCGAGCCCGGCGGCAAGCGGATCGACGCGCACCTCGTCGCCGACGCGCTGGCGCGGATCGGGGCGCCCGGGAAGGTGTTCCTCTGCGGCTCGAACCGGTTCGTGGCCGCGGCCTCGGACCTGATCCTGGCGCAGGGCGTCGCGCCGGGCCTGATCCGCACCGAGCGCTTCGGCGCCTGAACGAGGCCTGGCGCTTTCCGGTCGAGGATCTCGGCTCTGTCGTCGTTGCGAGCGAAGCGAAGCAATCCAGAGTGCGCCACATTCTCCAACGTCGCGCCGCCCCGGGTCGCTTCGCTGCGCTCGCGATGACGGAGCGGGTTGCGCCGACCGAAGCGTTCCGCCGGAAGCCGAATCAGGGGCTGAAGATCAGCACGAGGTAGACGAAGAACAGCACGAGGTGCACCGCGCCCTCCAGCACGGTGGTGCGCGAGCCCGAGAAGGTCTGGGCGCTGAGGATCAGCGTCACGGCCAGCAGGGTCATCTCGGTCGGCTTGAGGCCGAGCACCACGGTCTGGCCGGTGAGCAGCCCGATGGTCAGGATCGCCGGCACGGTGAGGCCGACCGTGGAGGTGGCCGCCCCCAGGCACAGGTTGATCGCCCGCTGGAGCTCGTTGCGGGCCACCGCCTTGAGCGCCGAGATCCCCTCCGGCGTGAACACGATGGCGGCGATCAGCACGCCGCCCAGCGCCGTCGGCGCGCCGAGCGCCGCGATGCCGTGGTCGAGGATCACCGCGAGGCTCTTGGCCAGGATCACGATCGGCAGGACGTTGGCGAGCAGCAGGCCGACATGCTTGGCGACGCTGCCGCCCGAGACCGGATCCGCGCCGTGCGGCGGCTCCGTCGCCTCGGGGATCTCCGCGTCGATGAAGAACTCGCTGTGGCGCCCGGTCTGGATGAGCAGGAACACGCCGTAGAGGGCGAGGGTGAACACCAAGAACGTGACCGCCTGAAGCGTCGTCAGGGTCCCGTCGCTGGTGGAACTGGTGAAGTTCGGGATGATCAGCGCGATCGTGGTGAGCGGGATGATCACCGCCATGAAGGCCGAGGCACCCTGGAGGTTGTACCGCTGCTGGTGGTGGCGCAGGCCGCCGACCAGGAGGCCCAGCCCGACGACGCCGTTCAGCACGATCATCAGCACCGCGAACATCGTGTCGCGACCGAGGGTCGGCGCGTCCTTGGCCGACAGCATCACGGCGGAGATCAGCGCCACCTCGATGATGACGATCGCCAGCGTCAGGACCAGCGTCCCGAGGGGCTCGCCGAGGCGGTGTGCCAGTTCTTCGGCCTCGTGCACCACGCCGAAGGCGGCCCAGACGATCACGGCGAGCAGCCACGCGAACAGGCCCCCCGCGAACAGCGGCTGAGACAGGTCCCCGAGCCAGTCCTTGCCGAACCACGTGAAGGCGAGAACCGTCGCCCAGGCTACCGCCACCCGCAGGGCTGCCATCATGATGAACGTGTACTCCGCTCGGTTCGCGTCGGGCCTCGACGTGCGCGATTCACGGGAGCCTTAGCAGGTCGTCGGACCAGTGTCGGCGTCGACGGCCGATCGGCCGCGGGTCCATTCGCGCGCCGATGAGGCGGGCCGGATCCCGGATCGAGCGCGCGCAACCGCCCCATGCTGCGACGGGAGTGGTCAGTCGGCCCGGTTGGCGTTACCTTCCCGGCACCCGAATAAAGTCCGGCGCCTGATTCCCCCGCCGCGCGATGGCGCGCTGCCGGGCGCGGCACGGCCGTTGAGAGTTCCCGAAGCTTGCCTTTCCCGACCCTGCCCGCCCCCCTCGCGCGGGCCCTGAGCGACCGCGGCTACGCCGACCCGACGCCGGTCCAGGCCGCCGTGCTGGAAGCCGCCGCCGGCTCCCGCGACCTCCTCGTCTCGGCCCAGACCGGGTCCGGCAAGACCGTGGCCTACGGCCTCGCCATGGCCAGCATGCTGATCGGGGAGGCCGAGCATCTGCCGCCCCCGGCGGCGCCCCTCGCCCTCGTGATCGCCCCGACCCGGGAACTTGCCCTGCAGGTCCAGCGGGAGCTGTCCTGGCTCTACGGCCCGGCCGGTGGCCGGGTTGCGGCCTGCGTCGGCGGCATGGATCCGCGCCGGGAGAGCCGGATGCTCGCGGACGGCACCCACATCGTGGTCGGGACGCCGGGCCGCCTGCGCGACCACCTCGAGCGCCGCAACCTCGACCCGACGGCGCTGCGCGCCGTGGTCCTCGACGAGGCGGACGAGATGCTCGATCTCGGCTTCCGCGAGGACATCGAGTTCATCCTCTCGGCGACGCCCGCGGAGCGGGCCACCTACCTGTTCTCCGCGACCCTGCCGAAGGCGATCGAGACGCTGGCCGAGCGCTACCAGCGCGGGGCCCTCCGGCTCGCGATCAAGGGCGAGACCAAGGGCCACGCCGACATCGCCTACCGCGCGGTGCGGATCATGCCGCGGGAGACCGAGCACGTGGTGCTCAACCTTCTGCGCGAGGCGGACGCCAAGACCGCGATCGTCTTCTGCAACACCCGCAACGCCGTCCGGCACCTCCAGGCCAGCCTGACCGAGCGGGGCTTCTCGGTGGTGGCGCTCTCGGGCGAGCTGGGGCAGGGCGAGCGCAACGCCGCGCTCCAGGCCCTGCGCGATGGCCGCGCCCGCGTCTGCGTCGCCACCGACGTGGCCGCCCGCGGCATCGACCTGCCGTCGCTCAGCCTCGTCATCCACGCGGATCTCCCGCACGACGCCGAGGTGCTCCAGCACCGCAGCGGCCGCACCGGCCGCGCCGGCCGCAAGGGCACCTCGGTGCTGCTGATCCCCAATTCCCGGCGGCGCCGGGCCGAGCAGATGTTCGCCATCGCCAAGGTGAGCCCCGAATGGTCGGGACCGCCCTCGGCCGACGAGATCCGCCGGCTCGACGGCGAGCGCATGCTCTCCGACCCGCTCTTCGCCGAGCCGCCGGCCGAGGAGGACGTCGCGCTGGCCGAGACGCTGCTCGCCGGCAAGAGCCCCGAGGAGCTCGCCGCGCTCCTGGCCCGCGTGTACCGCACCCGCCTGCCGGCCCCCGAGGAGGTCAGCGATCCGGGCGAGGGCCGCGCGCCCCGCGGCGAGCGTCCGCCCTACGACCCGATGGACCCGGAGCGGATCGCCGCCATGGGCCCGGCGGTCTGGTTCCGGCTGAACCTCGGCCGCCGCGACAACGCCGACCCGCGCCGGCTGCTGCCGATGCTGACCCGTCGGGGCGGGATCGGGCGCCAGGAGATCGGCGCCATCCGGATCTTCGACCGCGAGACCAAGTTCGAGGTGCGTGGCAACGCGGCGGCGCGCTTCGCCGAATCCTTCGCCCGCAACGGCTCGCCGGAGATCCAGGTCGAAGCGCTCGCGGGCGATGGGGCGCCGGCCGAGCGCCGGGGCCCGCCCGCCGGGCCGAAGGGATTCGCGAGCCCGCGGGCCGGCAAGCACCAGCGCAAGGCCGAGCGCACCGGGCCGAAGGGCGACAAGGCCGGGCGCCAGACGGGCCGGGCCTGAGCGCCGGCCCCGGCAGACGTCCGGCCCCGTGAGCGGGGCCGCCGCGGCGGATCAGAAGACGTTCTTGACGGCGTCACCGAGGGCGTCGACGCTCTCCTTCAGCTTCCGCCCGGCCGGCGCCAGGGACGGGAGCTTGATGCCGAGCACCTCGGTATCCTCAGCCTCGGCGGGCTCCGCCTGGGCAACGGTCGCGGTGGCGGCGCCCTTCGCCTTATCGGCGGTCCGCGTCGGCGCGGGCGTTTGGCGGGTCGCCGCCTTGGGCACGGGCTTCTCGGGGCGCTCGATCTTCTCGGCGCGCTCCGTCCTCTCCGATTTCCCGGAGCGCTCCGTCTTCTCGGCCCGCTCCTTCTTCTCGGGACGCTCGGCCTTCTCCGCGCGCTCGGTGCTCTCCGCCACCGGCTTCGGCGCGGCCGGCTCGACGAGCTCGCGGGCCCGGACCGTCTCGGAGGCGCGGGGCGTCTGAAGCGCGGCCGTGCGGCCCGGCGCCAGCGGCGCGACTTCCCGCGCGGCCGCGACCGGCGTGACGGGCGTCGGAACCGGGATGCGCTGCGTCGGCGCGACGGGGGCGGCGGCGACCTTCGCGGGCCGCGGGGCCGCCGGCCGCGGGGCGTCGGGCGCGGGCGGCGTCGGCGCGGGCGTGATCGCCGCGAACGCCTCCGGCAGCGACACCATCCTGAGCGCCGGTGTCTCCGGCTTGGCGGGCTGCGCCGGGGCGGCCGCCGCCTGGACGGAGCCCTTGATGGCGGGCAGCCCGTCCTTCAGCTCCGGCCAGTCCGCGGCCTGCCGGGACGCGATGATCTTCACGGGGGTCGGCGCCGCCAGGCCGGCCATCACCGTCGAGGCGGCGACGCCGAAGCCGACCAGCGCGCTCGCGCCGGCCACGCTGAACAGCACGACCTTGAGGTTCAGCGACGGCCCGGGCTTGGCCGACGGCGTCCGGTCAGGCCGGGTCTCGGACGGGTCGAGGTTGAGATCGATCATAGGCCGGGGTCTCTGACACGATACACGCCGCGCGCGACCGGGCTCCCCTTCACCGGCCGCCACACTCCGAGGATTCGAAGCTGGTTCGACTCTGGTGGCGATAGAGGAGCTGCAATACGGCGCAATGATGTCGGTCCGAATTGCCTGCCCAGCCAGTCCTGGCGCGGCTATCCACAAGATTACGCCACGCCGCTTAAGAATCGGTGTTCGCCCCGTCCGCGGCACTGGGGGCGGGGCGGCCTGAGCACGTCCGGGTCGCCACTCCGCCGGCCGCCCGCGGCGGGCGCCATGGACTTCGCCGGCGCGGTCGCTATGCGTCAGCGCGTGGATACCCGCCCGAACCTGTCCCCGCGTACCGAGACGGCCGAAGCGCCGGACGCTCCCCGGCTCCGCCGCTGGCCCTGGTCGGCGTGGTCCACCCGCGCGCGGCTCGTCGCGGTGGTCCTGCTGATCGACGCCTTCGCGGCCGTGATCTCCTGCGCGGTCATCGTCCTGAACGCCCGGTCGGCCGTGCGCGTCGAGACCCGCGCGTCGCTCGCGACCGTCGAGTCGCTAGTGGCCGACACGATCCGCCTGTCCGACACGGCCGCGCCCGACACGCTGCTCCAGACCCTCGACCTGCGCTTCAAGGTCCTCCGGCACGTCCGGGTCGCTGTGCTCGACGCGGACGGCGACGAGGTCGGCCGGCCGCTGCCGCCGCCGCGCGCCGACCGGGAGGCGCCGCGCTGGTTCGCCGACCTGATCATGCCGCCGATCGAGCGCCACGCCCTTCCGATCGTCGTCAACGGGCGGCGGCTCGGCACGGCGCAGATCACCACGCAGCCGATGGACGAGATCGACGAGATCTGGGGCTACGCCCGGGCGCTCTCGCTGACCACCCTGGCGATCAACGCCGCGATGCTGATCGCGCTCTACATCGCGCTGGGCCGGATCCTCGCGCCGCTGCGGCGGCTCGGCGCCGGCCTGACCCAGCTGGAGCACCACGACTACACCGCCCGCCTGGAGCCGCCCGGCGCCCGGGAGCTGGCCGTGATCGCCGAGCGGTTCAACAAGGTCGCCGAGGCCCTGGGCGAGGTCCGGGCCGCCAACGGCCGCCTCAACCGCCAGCTCCTGACCGCGCAGGACGACGAGCGCCGCCGGACGGCCCTGGAGCTGCACGACGAGTTTGGTCCGTGCCTGTTCGCCCTTGAGGCCAACGCCGCCTCGATCGGCCGCATCGCCTCCGGCACGGCCGAGCCGAGCCGCGAGAAGCTCGCCGCCCGGGCGGCCGAGATCAGCGCGATCGTCGGGCAGGTCCAGACCGTCAACCGGGAACTCCTGAACCGCCTGCGGCCGCACGGCCTCGGGCAGGCGCCCCTGGCGACCTGCCTCGACCTACTCCTGCGCGGCTTCGAGCAGCGCCATCCCGGCATCACCTTCGCGGGCCGCTTCGACGGGCTGGCCCGGGGCTACGGCGACCTCGTCGACCTCACGGTGTTCCGCTGCGTTCAGGAGAGCGCCACCAACGCCGTGCGGCACGGCGCCGCGACCCGGGTGGAGGCCGAGGCAGCCGAGACCGGCGGCCGGATCGACCTCACCATCCGCGACAACGGCACCGGAATCCCGCCGGAACACGGTACCGGGCTCGGTCTGTCGGGGATGCGCGAGCGCGTGGAGGCCCTCGACGGCACCTTCGCCCTTGACAATGCCGGCCCCGGGGCGATCGTCCGGATCACGATCCCCGTTCCGCCCGACCGGGGCGACGAGAACAACACCGCGCCGAGCGCATGAACGCCATCGCATCCCAGATCGACGCCGCCGCCACGCGCCTGCCGGTTCTCGTCATCGATGATCACCCCATCGTCCTGCAGGGCTGTCGACGCGTGCTGGAGGATTCCGGCGTCGAGACCATCGCGGAGGCGACGACAGTCGTCGGCGGCTACCGGATCTTCCACCGGCTCCGCCCGCCGGTCGTGATCTGCGACCTGACCTTCCAGGGCAGCGGCATGGCCGGGCTCGGCCTGATCCGGCGGATCCGGGCGGTCGCGCCCGAGACGCGCATCCTGGTCTTCAGCATGCACAACGACCCGGTGATCGTCGCCCGCGCCCTCGAGGCGGGGGCCCTGGGCTACGTCCTCAAGGACCACGCCTCGGCCGAGCTGTTCGAGGCCTTCGCCAAGGTCCGCGTCGGCGAGGTCTACCTCGACCGGCGCCTCGCCACCGAGGTGGCGATGCTGCGCGCCGACGCCCGCCGCGCGCCGGAATCGCAGCTGACCCCCCGCGAGCAGCAGATCCTGGCGCGCCTCGCGCAGGGCCGCTCCTACGGAGCCATCGCGGCCGACCTGTCGGTGAGCTACAAGACCGTGACGAACGCCTGCTCGCAGATGCGCCAGAAGCTCGGCGTGCGCACCCTCGCCGAGCTGATCCACGTCGCCGTCACCCACGCGCAGCGGCAGGGCTAAGCCGTGGCATCCCCCGGACCTGACGACGCCTTCTCCTGGGAGGCCTGGGCGCGCAACGCCGCCGCCTACGAGACCATCCGGTCGATGCCGTTCAACGCCGAGCTCGCCGCCGGCACGCTGCCGCAGGACCGGTTCCGGCACTACATCGTGCAGGACGCGCACTACCTGATCGGCTTCGGCCGGGCGCTGAGCCTCGCCGCCGCGAAGGCGCCGGATCCGGACACGATCGTGCAGTTCTCCCGCGCCGCGCAGGAGGCGATCGTGGTCGAGCGCGCCCTCCACGGCGGCTTCTTCCGCGACTACGGCATCGGGCCGGACACCTTCGCGGCCACGCCCCTGACGCCGGCCTGCGACCACTACGTCAGCTACCTCACGGCCACCGCCTACGCCGAGCCCTACGCGGTCCTCTGCGCGGCCCTGCTGCCCTGCTTCTGGATCTACAAGGCGGTCGGCGACGACATCTTCGCCCGCGCGCAGCCCGACAACCCGTATCGCGCCTGGATCGACACCTACGCGGGCGACGATTTCGCCGCAGCGGTCGCGGCCATGATCGCCGCCACCGACTGCGCGGCGCGGGACGCGTCGGAGGCCGAGCGCGCGCGGATGCACCGGGCGTTCACGCAGGCCACCCGGCTCGAGTGGCAGTTCTGGGACAGCGCCTACCGCGACGCGGCCTGGGCCCTGTGACCCGCCCGGCGCGCCCGTGACCGCGCCGGACGCCAGCCGCCGCGATCTCGTCGCCGCCGCGCTCGCTGCAGCCCTCGCCGCGCCGCTCCGTCCGGCCCTGGCCGCCGGCGCCGGCGATCCGGCGCCGATCCCGCCGGATCGGCCCGTCCGGATCGCCATGCTGGTCTATCCGGGCCTCACCGCGCTCGATCTCGTGGGGCCGCAGACCTTCCTCGCCGGCCTCGCCCCCGGCAGCCTCCACCTCGTCGGCGCGGAGCCCGGGCCGGTGACGAGCGACACCGGCCTCGTCCTGGTGGCGACCCACGGCTTCGCGACCTGCCCGGCGGACCTCGACGTCCTGTTCGTCCCCGGAGGCGACGGCACCCCCGCACAGATGGGCGACGCTGCGCTCCTCGCCTTCCTGCGCGACCGCGCCGCGCGGGCCGGCTGGATCGCCAGCGTCTGCACCGGGTCGCTGATCCTCGGGGCGGCGGGCCTGCTGCGCGGCTACCGCGCGACGTCCCACTGGAGCGTGCGCGACGCGGTGCTGCCGCTCCTGGGCGCCCGTCCGGTGGCCGAGCGCGTCGTCTTCGACCGCGACCGCGTCACCGCGGCCGGGGTCTCGGCGGGGCTCGATCTCGGGCTGGCGCTCGCCGCGCGCCTGCGCGGGGATACCTACGCCCGCACCGCGCAGCTCGTCGCCGAGTACGCCCCGGCGCCGCCCTTCCGCGCCGGCACGCCCGCCGAGGCCGGGCCGGCGACCGTCCGGGCGGCCGAGGCGATCCTCGCGCCGCTGGTGACGGGGGCGGAGGCCGCAGCGCGCCGGTGAGCGCCGCGCCGGCGATGCAACCGGGACACGGTCCGGCGCGACGTGCGGCGGCGTGCTTGACGGCGCGCCGCCGGGGCCCGAACTGTTGCGGTGCACGATCCCCCGGAGCCGCCATGTCCCTGATCGCACGCCTGCGCGCCTACGCGGCCGAGGCTCTCGGCGTCGGCACGCAAGAGACCGTGGACGAGACGCATCTCGCGGCCACCGCGCTCCTCGTCCACGTCGCCCGCGTCGACGGCATCCTGGCGCCGGCCGAGAGCGAGCGCCTCTCGCGCCTCGTGCAGGGCCACTACGCCGACGGTCCGGATGCGGCGCGGGCGCTGATCGAGCGCGCCGCCGCCATGGATTCGGAGGTGCGCGACGTGGCGAGCCTCGTGGAGATGATCCCGCACGAGGCCGACCGGTCCGAGCGCGAAGAGCTGCTGACCATGGCGTGGTCGGTGGCGGCGGCGGACGGCAACGTCGACGAGTTCGAGGAGGCGCTGGTCGAGCGCCTCGGCCGCCTGCTCGGCTTCGACGAGGCCGCCATCGCGGCGGCCCGCCGCAGCGGACAGCAGGGCGTCGCGGCCGCGTAGTCCCGGCCGCCCGCGATGATCGCCAGCCTGGCCCTGATCCTGCTCGCGCAGCTGCTGGGCGAAGCCCTCGCGCGCGGCGCGGGCGTCCCGATCCCGGGGCCGGTGATCGGCATGGGCCTGATGTTCGCGTTCCTGCTGCTGCGCGACAATGCCCGCCTCGGCCTACCGCGCGTGCTGCCGAAGCCGCTGACCGACGGGACGCTCGAGACGACCGCGCGCGGGCTGCTGATGAACCTGTCGCTCCTGTTCGTCCCCGCGGGCGTCGGCGTCGTCGGCCGCCTCGACCTGCTGCGGGCGCAAGGCGCCAAACTGGCCCTCGTGCTGGTCGTCTCGACCGCCCTGTCGCTGCTGGTCACCGTCCTGGTGTTCCGCGCCGTCGCCGCGCTGGTCGAGCGGCGCGGGACCGACGGGGAGCCCTGACGGGTGGCCGGCGACTTCTCGCTCTGGGTCTACCTCGCCAAGACGCCGCTCCTGTGGCTGACGGTGACGCTGACCGCCTACGTCCTGGCGGACCGGATCGCCGCCGTGACCGGCCGGCACCCGATCGCCAACCCCGTCCTCATCACCGTCGTCCTGGTGGGGGCGGTCCTGGCCGTCACTGGCACGCCCTACGGGGCCTATTTCGAGGGCGCGCAGTTCGTCCACTTCCTGCTCGGGCCCGCCACCGTGGTGCTGGCGATGCCGCTCTACGAGCGGCGGGCGACCGTCCTGCGCGCCCTCGCGCCGATGCTGGCGGCCCTCGCCGCCGGCTCGGCCACCACCCTCGCCGTGGTGATCGGCCTCGCGCGCCTCCTCGACATCCCGCAGCCGATCCTCGTCTCGCTGGCCCCGAAATCCGTGACCTCGGGCGTCGCGATGGGCATCGCGGAGGCGCTCGGCGGCGACCCGACGCTCACGGCGATCCTGGTGATCCTCACCGGCATCATCGGGGCGATCCTCGTGACGCCGATGATGAACCTCCTGCGGATCCGCGACATGCGCGCCCGCGGCTTCGCGGCCGGGCTCGCGGCCCACGGCATCGGGACGGCCCGCGCCTTCCAGGTCAGCGAGGTCGCCGGCACCTTCGCGGGCATCGCCATGGGGCTCAACGCCTTCCTGACGGCGATCCTCGCGCCCCTGGCGCTGCACCTGCTGTTCTGAGCACCTGCTGTTCTGAGGCCTCAGGCGTCCAGCCGGTCGGCCACGGCCTCGGCGAGCGACAGGCTGGAGGTCAGGCCGGGGCTCTCGATCCCGAACAGGTGGACGATCCCCGGCAGGCCGTGCTCGGCCGGCCCGTCGATCCGGAAGTCGGCCGCCGCCTCGCCGGGCCCGGTCAGCTTCGGCCGCAGGCCCGCGTAGTCCGGGTACAGCGCCCCGTCGGGCAGGCCGGGCCAGTAGCGCCGGATCGCGCCGTAGAAGGCCTCGGCGCGCGCGGGATCGACCCGGTAGTCGAACCCGTCGACCCACTCCACGTCGGGCCCGAAGCGGGTGCGGCCGGCGAGGTCGAGGGTGAGATGGATTCCGAGGCCGCCGTCGATCCGCGGCGCCGGGTAGATCAGCCGCGAGAAGGCCGGCTTGCCGGTGCAGCCGAAGTAGTTGCCGCGGGCGAGGCGCAGCGTCGGGACGCGCTCGGCCGGGTAGCCCTCCGTGCCGGCGGCCAGGGCCGGGGCACCGAAGCTCGCGGCGTTGACCACCGCGTCGAAGGCCATCGTGCCGGGCTCGGCGCCGCCGAACGCGGCCCGCCACTGCCCGTCCCGCCGTGCCAAGCCCTCGACCGGGGTGCGCAGGGCGAGCGCGCCGCCGTGATCCTCGATCGCCCCGAGCAGGGCGAGCATCAGCGCGTGGCTGTCGACGACGCCGGTGCGTGGCGAGTGCAGCGCCACCGTGCAGGCGAGATTCGGCTCCAGCTGCCGGGCGGCGCGTCCGTCGAGGAGTTCGAGGCCCGGGACGCCGTTGGCCTCGCCCTGGCGTCGGATCGCCGCGATCTTCTCGGCCTCCGCGTCGTCGGACGCGACGATCAGCTTGCCGCACGCGCGATGCGGGACGCCATGACTCGCGCAAAAGTTGTATAATTGGCGGGCGCCCTCGACGCAGTGGTGCGCGCGCTCGGATCCGCCCGGGTAGTACATGCCGGCGTGGATCACTTCCGAGCTGCGGGACGAGACCCCCGTTCCGAAGGCGTCCTCGGCTTCCGCCACGATGACGGCATGCCCGCGCAGCGCGAGTGCCCGCCCGATGGCGAGTCCGACGACGCCGGCTCCGACGACCAGGGCCTCCATGTCTTCGCGTTCTCCAACGCGCCCGGTTGGGCAGGTGAGTCCTCAATACCGCACTTGAGCCGGAACAACGACGCGCCCGTTGATTCGTCGTTGACCCTAAATCTCAATCCTAAGTAGAAATATCGGCGCGATAAATGCGCGGCTCGGTTGTAGCGGCGGCGGACTGGCCCATAATGAGGCCATCCGCCGCCTCCGGCCGAGGCCGAGAACGTCTCAGGGACATGCACCGGCCGTCGGCGGCGAAGAGCCCGACGGAAACCGACGAGAGCCACATCCGAAACACGTAGAATCGAGGTGACGACCATGCAGATGACATCGCCGAGCGTCGAACTCGCCGCAAAGATCCTGAGCGCCTACGTCACGCGCAACAGTGTCCCGGCGGGAACGCTGCCGGACCTGCTCTCCGAGGTACACCGCTCGATCACCGCCCTGGACCAGCCCGCGGAGCCGCAGGTCCGGCGGCCGACCGAGGCGCAGATCCGGGCCTCGATCCGGCCGGACACGCTCATCAGCTTCGAGGACGGCAAGCCCTACAAGGCCCTGCGGCGTCACCTGACGATGCGCGGCCTCACGCCCGAGGCCTACAAGGCCAAGTGGGGCCTGCCCGTCGATTACCCGCTGGTCTCGGCGGTCTACAGCGCCCGCCGCTCGACGATCTCCCGCCAGATCGGCGAAGGCCAGCGCCTGCGGATGCAGCAGGCCGCGGAGTAAATGGGCGTCGGTCGCCGGCGCGCGAGCCCGGCGACCGGTCCTCACGGCCAGCCCGGGTTCTGCGCCTCGGCGGCGGCGGTCGCCACTTCCTGGATCAGCAGGGCCACGAGCCCGGACCATCCGGTCTGGTGCGACGCGCCGACCCCGCGGCCGCTGTCCCCGTGGTAGTACTCGTAGAACAGGACGTGGTCGCGGAAATGCGGATCCTCCTGCTCGATCCGGCTGTCGCCGTAGACCGGCCTGCGCCCGTCCGGGCGGCGGGTCGAGAGGCTGATCAGCCGCCGTGACAGGTGGGCGGCGATCTCCCGGAGCGCGTAGGTCCGGCCCGACCCGGTCGGCGCTTCGACTCTGAAATCCGGGCCGTAATAGTCGTGGAAGCGGTTCAGCCCGGCGATGAGCAAGTAGTTGACCGGCATCCACACCGGTCCCCGCCAGTTCGAGTTGCCGCCGAACAGCCGCGAGCGCGACTCGGCCGGCTCGTAGGCGAGCCCCAGGTCCCGCCCGTCCCAGGCGAAGCAGAACGGCTCGTCCGCGTAGACGCGGGACACGGCGCGCAGCCCGTAATCCGAGAGGAACTCGTTCGGGTCGAGGGCGCGGTGGAGCAGCGCCTTCAGCCGGTGCCCGCGCAGCAGCGACAGCAGCGCCGTCTGGCCCTCGCCGGGCTCGTTCCAGCGCGAGACCAGGGTCGCGAGGTCCGGGCGGTTCTTGAGGAAGAACACCATTCGGCTGCGCAGGGACGGCAGCCGCGCGAGGTCGCACTCGTTGATCACCGCCACCGCGAAGATCGGGATCAGGCCGACCATGGTCCGGGCGCGGATCGGGAGGCGCTGCCCGTCGCGCGTCTCGATGACGTCGTAGAAGAAGCCGTCCGGCTCGTCCCACACGCCCGCTCCCGTGGCTCCGGCGATGAGGAGGAAGTGCTCGAAGAACTTCTCCGCCATGTCCTCGAAGGTCGGGTCGTCGAGCGCCAGCTCGATGGCGATCCGCATCAGGTTCAGCGCGTAGGTCGCCATCCAGGCCGTCGCGTCGGACTGGGTCAGCGTGGCGCCGTCGCCTACCGGCTTCGACCGGTCGAAGATCCCGATATTGTCGAGGCCGAGGAAGCCGCCCTGGAACAGGTTGCGGTCGTCGGAATCCTTCCGGTTCACCCACCACGTGAAGTTAAGGGTGAGCTTGTTGAAGATCCGCTTGAGGAAGGCGTGGTCCGGCTGGCCGGTGAGCGCCCGGTCCAGCTCGAACACCCGCCAGGCGGCCAGCGCGTGGACCGGCGGGTTGGCGTCCCCGAAGCCCCACTCGTAGGCCGGCAGCGCGGCGTTCGGGTGGGTGTAGGCCTCGTCGACCAGCAGCAGGAGCTGGTTCTTGGCGAAGTCCGGGTCGATGAGCCCGAACACGATCGCCTGCAGGGCGAGGTCCCAGGACGCGAACCAGGGATACTCCCAGGCATCCGGCATCGAGATGATGTCGTTGGCGCGCAGGTGCGACCAGTCGCTGTTGCGGCCGTGTCGCCGCTCCGGCGCCGGCGCGGGCTGCGCTGGGTCGCCGGCGAGCCACTCGCGCACGTCGTAATGGTAGAGCTGCTTCGACCAGAGCATGCCGGCGAGCGCCTGCCGCTGCACGAGCCGCATCTCGGGATCGGCGATCGGCGCCTGGAGCGCCCCGTAGAAGTCGTCGGCCTCGCCCTCGCGGGCGGCGAAGACGGCGTCGAAATCCGCGAAGGGCGCGCCCGGCGCGGTCTCGGCGCGCAGGCGCAGGCGCACGGTCCGAGTCTCGCCGGGGCCGAGATGCAGGTCGTAGCGGGCGGCGCACTTGGTGCCGGACAGGGCGTTGACGGCGGCCCGGTCGCCGCCCACGACGCACCGGTCGATCCCGTCCTTGTAGAAGCCCTCGGCGGGGCCGCTGCCGAACAGCCGGTGCGTGTTGGTCTCGTTCTCGGTGAACAGCAGGTCGCCCGCGCCCTCGGCGAAGAACCGGAAGGTCGGCAACTCGGGGTGGCGCGCCCAGACCGAGCCCTCCGACCCGGCCATCAGCTCCGGCTTCGGCGTGCCCTGCTTCCACGACCACGTGTTGCGGGCCCAGAGCTGCGGCAGCAGCGTCAGGGCGGCCGGGTCCGGGCCGCGGTTGGTCGCGGTCACCCGCATCAGGATGTCGTCGGGGGCGGCCTTGGCGTAGGCGATCTCGACGTCGAAGTAGCGGCCCTCGTCGAACAGGCCCGTGTCGAGGAGCTCGAATTCCGGATCGTCGAGGCCGCGCCGCGCGTTCTCATCGACCAGGCGCCCGTACGGGAAGGCGGCCTGCGGGTACTTGTAGAGCATCCGCATGAAGGCGTGGGTCGGGATCCCGTCGAGGTAGTAGTAGAGTTCCTTGACGTCCTCGCCGTGGTTGCCCTCCTGGTTAGTCAGGCCGAACAGCCGCTCCTTCAGGATCGGGTCGCGCCCGTTCCACAGCGCCAGGGACAGGCACCAGTTCAGGTGGCGGTCGCCGAAGCCGCCGATCCCGTCCTCGCCCCAGCGATAGGCGCGGGACCGGGCGTGGTCGTGGGGCAGGTAGTCCCAGGCGTCGCCCTTCGGGCTGTAATCCTCCCGCACCGTGCCCCATTGCCGGTCGCTGAGGTAGGGCCCCCAGCGGCGCCACGCCGGATCGGAGCGGGCCTCCACGAGACGGCGGCCCTCGGCGGTCTCGAAGAGGTGCGGCGGCACGCCGTCGGGCTTGGTCATACGCGCGCTGCTCCTGCCCCCGCGGATCCGTACCGGATAAAGCCGCGACGCCGGCAGGGAAAGTCAACGCCCCGCCGCAACCGGATCTCCGCGGGGGATCGCGCGACGCGCGATCACACGATGCGGATCGACAGGTCCGGCAGGCCCTCGATCGAGCCGGCGAGCACGTCCCCACGGACGACCGGCCCGACATTCTCGGGCGTTCCCGAGAAGACGATGTCGCCTGCCTTCAGCTCGAAGGCCCGCGACAGCTCGGCGATCTGCTCGGCGACCGACCAGATCATGTCCGACAGGTCGGCGTCCTGCCGCACGGTGCCGTTCACGGCGAGCCGGATGCGGCCGCGCGCCGGATGGCCGACCCGGGCGACCGGCAGGATCGGCGTGATCGGCGCGGACTGGTCGAAGCTCTTGCCGATCTCCCAGGGCTTCTTCTGGTTGCCCATGCCGCGCTGGAGGTCCCGGCGGGTCATGTCGAGGCCGGTGGCGTAGCCGTAGACGTGGTCGAGCGCCTGCGCGGCCGGGATGTCGCGCCCGCCCGACTTCAGCACGGCCACGAGCTCGATCTCGTGGTGGTAGTTCTGGGTGAGCGACGGGTAGGGATGGTCGGCGACGCCGCCCGCGACGACCTGCACGGCATCCGCCGGCTTCTGGAAGAAGAAGGGCGGCTCGCGCGACGGGTCGGAGCCCATCTCGCGGGCGTGGGCCGCGTAGTTCCGGCCGATGCAGTAGATCCGGCGGACCGGGAAGACCTGCGCCTCGCCCAGGATCGGGATGATGGCCTGCGGCAGCGGGAACAGCGGGGCCGGCTGCGCCTCGGCGGCCGCGGCGGGGCCGAGGCCCGCGGTGGCGCCGGCGGCGACCGCCCCGAGCGCGCGGCGTCGACTGATCGTCACCATGGCCGTGTCCCTTCACCGCGATCCGCGCGGCGCAAGCGGGCGATACGACCGGGCGGGGCCGGCCGCCAGCGGATCCGCGGCCGGGATGGAGAGGCTCAGGCGGTCCGTGTCACCCGGATCCCCTCCGGGGCCGCCGCGACGCGCAGCCCGGTGTAGTCGGCGATGGTGGGATGATTGGTCCTCACCGGCTCGTGATGGGTCGCGGTGACGACCACGACGGCCGCATCCGCGGCCTCGGCCGCCCGGATGCCGGCCGGGGCGTCCTCGAACACGAGGCAGTCCGGCGCCGCGACGCCGAGGCGCCCGGCCGCCAGGAGGAAGCAGTCCGGCGCGGGCTTGCCCCGCGCCACGTCCTCGGCGGCCACCAGAAGGTCGGGGACCGGCATTCCGGCCGCCGCGAGGCGGCGCTCCGCCAGCCGCCGGGGCGCCGAGGTGACGATCGCCCAGCGGTGGCGCGGCAGCGCCTCCAGGAAGGCCTGCGCCCCCGGGATCGCCACGATGTCGTCGACATCCGCCATCTCGGCCTCGGTGATCGCGGCCGCCTCGGCCACGGGATCGACGCCCGGCAGGTTCAGCCGCCGGATGGTCTCGACCGACTGCACGCCGTGGATCGTCGGCAGGAAGGACGCCGCGTCGAGGCCGTGCGCCTCGGCCCAGCGCGACCAGATCCGCTCCGCGGAGGCGATCGAGCTGATGATCGTCCCGTCCATGTCGAACAGGAGCGCCGCCAGGGGGCGCGACGGGAGGGCTGACTCGGGCATGGGCGAGGGCTAGGCCGGCGCCGCCGTCCCGGCAACCGGCCCGCGCGCATGGCCGCGTCTCGCGCGTGGCCGGGCCTCCGGGACGCCTTCGCCCGCGGTCGCCGCGGGCCCGCCCGCTTCACGGGCCGGTGCCTTTGGTGTAGCGCGGGGGCAATCCCGGGCCGTCGGCGGCCCTGCAGAAGCGAATATCGACCGACCATGCCGAGCCGCATCGACGCCACCTTCGCCCGCGCCCGCGCGGAGAACCGGTCCGTCTTCGTCACCTACGTGATGTCCGGCGATCCCGATCCCGCGACCTCGCTCGAGGTCCTGAAGGCGCTGCCGGGCGCCGGCGCCGACATCCTGGAATTCGGCCTGCCGTTCACCGACCCGATGGCGGACGGCCCGGCGATCCAGGCGGCCGGCCTGCGGGCGCTCAAGGCGGGCCAGACGGTGTCGGGCACCCTCGACCTCGTGCGCCGCTTCCGCGCCGGCAACGACACCACGCCAATCGTGCTGATGGGGTACTACAACCCGATCCACACCTACGGCGTCGACCGCTTCCTCGACGACGCGCTGGCGGCCGGCGTCGACGGGCTGATCGTCGTCGATCTCCCACCCGAGGAGGATTCCGAGCTGTGCCTGCCGGCCCTCGGCAAGGGCCTCGCCTTCATCCGCCTCGCCACCCCGACCACCGACGAGCGGCGCCTCCCGGCCGTCCTCGCGAACACGGCGGGCTTCGTCTACTACGTGTCGATCACCGGCATCACCGGGACGGCGACCCCGGATTTCGGCAAGGTCTCCGAGGCGGTCGCCCGCATCCGGCGCCACACCGAGCTGCCCGTCGTCGTGGGATTCGGCGTCAAGACCGGCGCCCACGCGGCGGCGATCGCCGAGGGCGCTGACGGCGTCGTGGTCGGCTCCGCGCTCGTGGACGTCCTGGTGCGCTCCCTCGACGGCGAGGGCCGGCCGCAGCCCGGAACCGTCGAGGCCGTGACGGAGCTGGTGCGCGAACTCGCCGCGGGCGTGCGGTCGGCGGGCGTCGGGCGGGCCGCCTGACGGGCGGACCGGGCACCCCTGGCGGCGGAGCGCGCCGCACCTGATATCTGCGCGGGCTTGAAGCGGACGGACGCAAGTCGATGGTCGAACCGATGAACTGGATCTCGGAGGTGGTGCGCCCCCGGATCAAGACCTTGTTCAAGCGCGAGACGCCCGAGAACCTCTGGGTCAAGTGCCCGGACACGGGGCAGATGGTGTTCCACAAGGAGGTGGAGGCCAATCACTGGGTCATTCCCGGTTCCGAGCATCACCTGAAGATGGGCGCCCAGGCGCGCCTGAAGATGATGTTCGACGAGGGCACGTGGATCGACGTGGCCCTGCCCGAGGTCACCCCCGACCCGCTGAAGTTCCGCGACGAGAAGCGCTACGTCGACCGGCTCAAGGAGGCCCGGGCCAAGACCGGCCTGCAGGACGCGTTCAAGATCGGCTTCGGCCGGGTCGGCGGCCTTCCGATGACGCTGGCCGCGCAGGAATTCGGCTTCATGGCCGGATCGCTCGGCATGGCGGCGGGCGAGGCCTTCGTGCGCGGCGCCGAGACGGCGCTGGAGAAGCGCACGCCCTACGTGCTGTTCGCGGCCTCCGGCGGCGCGCGCATGCAGGAGGGGATCCTGTCGCTGATGCAGATGCCGCGGACCACCGTGGCGGTGCGCCGGCTCAACGCGGCCCGGCTCCCCTACATTGTGGTGCTCACGAACCCGACCACGGGCGGCGTCACCGCCTCCTACGCGATGCTGGGCGACGTCCACCTCGCCGAGCCCGGCGCGCTGATCTGCTTCGCGGGACCGCGGGTGATCGAGCAGACGATCCGCGAGAAGCTGCCCGACGGCTTCCAGCGGGCGGAGTACCTGCGCGAGCACGGCATGGTCGATCAGGTGGTCCACCGGCACCAGCTCAAGGAGACGATCACGCGTCTCTGCAGCCTCCTCACCAACGCGGCCCAGGCCGACGCGCCGGCCGCGGCTTCCGAGGCGGCCTGAGCCCGGCGATGGCCTCGTCCGACGCTCTGATGGCGCGCTTCCTGGCGCTCCACCCCCGCACCATCGACCTGTCGCTCGGGCGCATCGAGCGGCTGCTCGCGCGGCTCAACCATCCCGAGCGCCGCCTGCCGCCCGTGATCCACGTGGCCGGCACCAACGGCAAGGGCTCGACCATCGCGTTCATGCGGTCGATCCTGGAGGCCGGGGGCCTGGCCGCCCACGTCTACACCTCCCCGCACCTCGTCCGCTTCCACGAGCGGATCCGCATCGGCGGGATCGGCGGCGGGCATTTCGTGGACGAGGACCGGCTGGCCGACGCCTTCGCGCGCTGCGAGAGCGCCAATGCCGGCGAGCCGATCACGATGTTCGAGATCACCACGGCCGCGGCGTTCCTGCTCTTCTCGGAGAGCCCGGCCGACGTCCTGCTCCTGGAGGTCGGCCTCGGGGGCCGGCTCGACGCCACCAACGTCATCGACCGGCCGGCCTGCGCGGTGGTGACGCCGATCGGCCGCGACCATGCCGAGTATCTCGGCGACACGGTCGAGTCGGTCGCGACCGAGAAGGCCGGGATCTTCAAGCGCGGCTGCCCGGCGGTGATCGCCGCCCAGGACTACGCCGAGGCCGACGCCGTCCTCTGCCGGCGCGCGGAAGCCCTCGGGGCCGGGCCCGTGCTGGTGGGCAACCAGGACTTCTCCGTGCACGAGGAGCGCGGCCGGCTCGTCTACCAGGACGAGACCGACCTGTTCGACCTCCCGCGGCCGCGCCTCGCCGGGCGTCACCAGCTGGTCAACGCCGGAACCGCGATCACCGCGCTGCGCGCCGCCGGGTTCGGCGACATCGGGATCGCGGCCCTGGAGCGGGGCCTGACCGAGGTCGAGTGGCCGGGCCGGCTGCAGCGCCTCGGCCGCGGCCGGCTGGCCGCCCAGCTCGATGCCGGCACCGAGCTGTGGCTCGACGGCGGCCACAACATCGACGGCGGCCGGATCCTCGCGGCCGCCATGGCGGATCTCGGCGAGAAGAGCGACGTGCCGCTCGTCCTCGTGGTCGGCCTGCTCGGCACGAAGGACGCCGACGGGTTCCTGCGCAACTTCGTGGGCCTGGCCCGGGCCCTGGTGGCCGTCCCGATCACCGGGACCATGGCCGCGCGCCCGGCCGAGGAGGTGGCCCGGATCGGCGAGGATGTCGGCCTCAAGACCTACGCGGCGCCGAGCATCGAGGCGGCCCTCGCCCTCGTGCGGGACATCGCCTTCGAGCGCCCGCCGCGAATCCTGATCTGCGGATCGCTCTACTTGGCCGGCATGGTTCTCGCCGCCAACGACACGCCGCCGGTCTGAGTCGTCTCCAGTCTGGGAGCGCCGCGCGCGGCCGCTGTATCAAGTGGCCGGGAACCGGAGACCTGTGAAATCCGGATTCTGCATTCGAAAATCCGTCGAATCGCCGCAATCGCCCGGACGGACACCCGTCCACGGCCACGCTTTCCTCCCGCTGTGGCAGCTAAGCTACATCCTCGCGGGGCCCGATCGCATAGTTTCACCGGCGATCGGGCTTATGCTGGGGATCACAGTAATGAAGAAGCTTCTCACCTCTCTCGCGGCGTTCACCGCGCTCACGGCCGCCGCTTCGGCCGCCGACCTGCCGCGCCGCGCCGCGCCGCCGCCGGTGTTCACCCCCGTTCCGGTGTTCACCTGGACCGGCGCCTACTTCGGTATCAACGCCGGCTACGCGTTCGACGCCAGCAGCAACTCCACCCGCGGCTTCGTCCAGACGCCCGGCAACCCGGTCGCTCTGGTTCCGGGCGGTCTCGTCCCCTACCAGGCCCTGCTGCCGAACGGCTCGTCGCTGGTCTACAGCAACGACAGCCGCGAGGGTTTCTCGGGCGGTGGCCAGATCGGCTACAACTGGCAGCTGACCCCGGGCTCCGGCGCCGTGATCGGCTTCGAGGCTGACGCGCAGTACCTCGACTTCGGCCGTCGCGCCCGCTTCGCCACCAACGCCGTGGCGATCAACCCGGGCTTCATCCCGGTCAACGGCACGCTCAACACCATCGACTTCTTCGGCACCGTCCGCGGTCGTCTCGGCTGGGCCTTCGACCGGACCCTCGTGTACGCTACCGGCGGTTTCGCCTACGCCACCGGCACGGATGACGGCGCTCGCGTCGGCCTGCAGAACTTCGCCGGCCGCCGGAACGACTTCAAGACCGGCTGGACGGTCGGCGGCGGTGTCGAGTACGCCCTGCCCACCGACTCGTTCCTGAACTTCTTCCGCTCTTCGGCCGTCACGCTGAAGGTCGAAGGTCTGTACGTGAACCTCGACAACAACAACGGCCGCGCCCAGGCGCCGCTGGTTGGTGCTGCGATCTCCCCGGTCGGCCTCGTGCCGGTGTACTCGCTCGCCGGCGCCAGCCGGAACGAGAACGCCTTCGCCGTCGTCCGCGCCGGCCTGAACTACAAGTTCGGCTCGTACTGAGACGGAATACGGGATCCCGGGCCAAGCACCGGGATCCCGAAATAAAAAACTTGGGCTCGAAACCGAGAAAGCCCGGCCTCGCGGCCGGGCTTTCTTTTTGTCGTTCGGAGCCGTGACGGCAGATCAGGCGGTCTGGGCGCCGATCCAGCGCGACAGGTCGCCCTTCGGTGCGGCGCCGACCTTCTGGTCCACGCGCTCGCCGTTCTTGAAGAGCAGCAGCGTCGGGATCGAGCGGATGCCGTACTGGGCGGCGATCTGCGGGTTCTCGTCGACGTTGACCTTGGCGATCTTCACCTTGCCCTGCAGGTCGGTCGCGATCTCCTCGAGGGCCGGGCCGATCTGACGGCAGGGGCCGCACCACTCCGCCCAGAAATCCACCACGACGGGCTCGGCGGACTTGAGAACGTCCTGCTCGAAGCTCGCGTCGGTTACTTTCACCGTCGCCATAACGTCACCTTTCGGAATCCGCCGCCCGTCGGGCGGCGTCGAACGGGCAGAGGCCCGCGCGGTCCGGTCAGAATTGGCGACGGCCCGGCGCCCGGTCAAGAAGTCCGGTCGCCGGGGGAGGGCGGGGGTGCCCGGGACGCACGGCTCTCTCGGTGAATCGCCCCACCGCGACGTGCGCTGGCGCATGCGGACCGCTTCCGGGCACGCGCCCCGGGGCACGGGTCACGCCTCGATCCCGATCCGGTCCAGGGCCGTCGCGACGTCGTCGGAATCGAGGGCGCGGATCACCGGCCCCGAGGTCCAGACGAGAATCGGCCGGATCGTCCGGCCCGGGTAGATCTGCGCGAGGAGGCGCGCATAGAGGGCGATCTGGCCGGCCTCCGCGGCGGGCAGCGGCGCGCCGGGCTCGGGCGGGCGCCCGGTCTTGAAGTCGGCGAGGTGCACCATGTCCGCCGTCACGGCGAGGCGGTCGACGCGCCCCTGGACCACCCTCTCTGTCCCGCCGGCACGGACACGCCCCGACAGCGCCACCTCCGCGCGGGCGTCCCGGGCGAAGAGCGGCGCGAGGTCGGGGGCGTCGATGATCCGGAGGACCGACCGGACGATCGCGGGGGCGGCCGCGCGCGGCAGACCGGGCGCCCGGGCCTGCACGAAGGCGCGCCCCGCCGTCTCCCGGCGGTCCGGCTCGACCCGGGGCAGGTGCTGCAGCAGGGCGTGGGTCAGGATCCCGCGGCGCCGGGCCTGCGCGTCGGCGAGGCGCGGCGGCGGCACGCGCGTTCCGTCCGCCGCCTGCAGGGCGCCGGAGGGGTTCAGGGCCTCGGAGGTCGGTTCCGGCGGCACCGGGCCGCGCAGCCAGTCGGGCTCCGGCCCGGCCTCCGCTCCGGCCGACGCGGCACCCGCGGCGGGGGCGGAATCCGGCGGGGCGCCGTCCTGCCAGAGAGTCGCGGGCCCGTAGGGGAGTTCCAGCGCCCGGCCGGCGCCGAGTGCCGCCTCCAGGCCGGCCTGGATCATCCGGCACCACGCCGCCTCGGTCTCGCGCTCGTGGCCGCGGAAGGGCGCGACGATCAGCCGGTCGGCCGCGCGGGTCATGGCGACGTAGAGCAGGCGGTTGTGCTCCTGCCGGGCCTTGGCGAGCAGGGCCGCCCGCGCCGCGTCGGTGGCGGCGCAGTCCTGCGTCCGCCCGCCCGACCAGACCGGCGGCAGGGCGATCTCCGTCGCCGGGAGCGGCAGGAGGGGCGGGTCGTTGCGGCCGAGGGGCTCGCACCCGTCGAGGATCACCACGACCGGCGCCTCCAGGCCCTTGGCGCCGTGGACCGTCATGACCCGGACCTCGTCGCGGCCCGATTCGAGGTCGCGCTTGACCGTGTGGCCGGCCTCGGCCCCGACGTAGCGGGCGAGGAAGCCGCCCAGCGACGGGGCGTCCTCGCCGGTCTCGGCCTGGGCGGCGGCGGCGAGGAACACGTCGATCGCGTCCCCGGCCTCGCCGCCGAGGCGGGCGACCAGCTTGGCCCGGCCGCCCTGCGGCCCGAGGAGCCGGGCGTAGAAGCCGAACGGGCCGTGGAGCCCCGCCAGGGCGATCCAGCCCGACAGGGCCTCGAGCCCGCGCCGCGCGGCCGCGTCGCCCGCCGCGGCGTGGCGGTGCAGGGCATCCTCCAGGGTCTCGGCGAGGTCGCGGCGGGCGGCGATCCGCACGAGGTCGTCGTCGGTGAGGCCGACGAGCGGCGTCTTGAGGGCGGTGGCGAGGGTCAGGTCGTCGGCCGGCAGGAGGCCCGCCCGGCCGGCGGCGACCAGGTCGGCCACCGCGATGTGGGCGGAGACCTCGAGCCGGTCCTGCCCGGCGACCGGGACGCCGAGCCCCTTCAGGGCGCGGATCACCTCCTCGAAGGCCGGCCCGCGCTTCCGGACCAGGATCAGGA
Source organism: Methylobacterium sp. 285MFTsu5.1 (assembly GCF_000383455.1). Classification (NCBI taxonomy): domain Bacteria; kingdom Pseudomonadati; phylum Pseudomonadota; class Alphaproteobacteria; order Hyphomicrobiales; family Methylobacteriaceae; genus Methylobacterium; species Methylobacterium sp. 285MFTsu5.1. The sequence continues at coordinate 89,002 of NZ_KB911276.1, forward strand.
CGTCCCCGGGGCGCCAGATCCGGCCGGTCGCGTCCCCCGCGGTGGTCCAGGCGCGCACCGCCTGCGCCACCCGCCGGGCGGTGACGATCGCGGGAGCGCTGGTCTCGGGCGCGTCCACGGGGGCGGTCCAGGCATCGGGCTCCGCGGCCGGCTCAGGCTCGGCGATCGGCCACAGCTCGACGGCGCCGGGCGCGCCCGGCCGGGCGCTGGCGTGCACGGTCGTGCGGACCGTGTCCTCGAACGACAGGCCCTCGTTGTGGGCGTCGAGGGCGAAGACCGCGTCGACGGCGCGCAGGACGAGGCCGGTCGAGCGGAACGACAGGGTGAGCGGCACGTCCTCGAAGGTCAGTCCGGCCGAGCGCGATTCCGCGATCCAGGACGCGCGGGTCAGGGCGAATTCCCGCGGCTCCGCGCCCTGGAAGCCGTAGATCGACTGCTTGGGGTCGCCCACCGCGAAGCGCGTGCGGCTGCCGGACCGCGCGCCCTCGCCGGCGGCGAATTCCTGCGTGATCGCCCGCAGGATCGCCCACTGCTCCGGGTTCGTGTCCTGCGCCTCGTCGACGAGGACGTGGTCGATGCCGCGGTCGAGCTTGTACAGGACCCAGCCGGCGCCGACGCGGCCGAGCAGGTCCAGCGCCTTGTGGATCAGGTCGTCGAAGTCGAGGGCGCCGAGGCGCGCCTTCTGCGCCTCGACGCGGCGGTGGATCTCGGCCGCGATCTGGAACAGCGCCTGCGTGCGGGCATGGGCCCGGGCGGCGCGCAGGCGGTCGAACAGGGGCTCCAACCGGTCCCGCTCGGCGAGCAGCGACGCCTTGACGCCGGCCGGCACGCCCTTGGTCCCGAGGCTGCTGTCGGCCTTGGGCTCGTCCTTCTGGGTGAAGAAGACCGCGCGGTAGAGCGCGAGCGCCTCGGCCCGGTCGGGAAGGTCCGCGGAGCGGAGCCGCTCGGCCTCGGCGGCTTCGAGCGCGTCGGCGAGCTTCTCGTCGTTGGCCTTGCCGGTGCGCAGCGCCGCGACCAGCGCGGCGCGCTCCTCCGGGCGGCAATCGGGACCGCCCTCGAGGATCGCGGCCTCGATCCGCTCGGCGGATTCCTCGGCCGCCAGCCCCAGCGCCCCGTGCAGCCGCCCGAAGGCCCGCTCCAGGCCGGCGGCGTCGCCGATGAAGCTCCGCGCTCGCACGGCCGCCCGGATCGCCGCCCGCAGGGTGTCGCCCGTGGCTTCCGGCGTGACCCGCGCGAGGGCCGCGCTGAGCGGCGTGTCGCCGTTCGCGACGGCGTCGGCCAGGACGTTGGCCATCTCGATGTCGAACAGTTCCCGGGCCTTGGCCTCGTCGAGCACCACGAAGCGGGCCGGCACGTTCGCCTCGAAGGGGAACATGTGGAGCAGCCGCTCGCACAGGGCGTGCAGCGTCTCGATCTTGAGGCCGCCCGGCGTCTCGACCGCCCGGGCGAAGAGGCGGCGCGCCAGCCGCAGGCGCTCGGGCCCGGCGCGCTCGCCGGTGAGCTCGGCGAGTTCGGCGGCGAGGGTCTCGTCGTCCAGCGTGACCCAGCGGCCGAGCAGCCGGAAGACGCGGATCGCCATGTTGGCCGCGGCGGCCTTGGTGAAGGTCAGGCACAGGATCCGGCCGGGCGGCGCCTCGTCGAGGAGCAGCCGGACCACCCGGTCGGTGAGGACCTTGGTCTTGCCCGCGCCGGCATTGGCCGAGACCCAGGCGGAGGCGCGCGGGTCGGCCGCCCGACGCTGGTTGGCGCGGGTCAGGTCGTCGACGACGAAGGGGGCGGGGGCGTGCGGGGTGGCGCTGCTCAACGGTCCGGTCCGGCTCGGCTGCCGGCACTCTCTACAACAGAAACGCGCCCGCGGGCCCGCCAAGGCGTCACACCGGCCCTCGCGGGATTGCCCCGGGCGCGGCGCCGTCCCATGGATGCAGACGATCCCTTCCGCGCACACCGAACACGCCCGTGACCCAGCCGACATCCGAGCCGGCGCGCCCGCCGATCCGCTTCCGCGGCCGCTCCTTCATGGCCACCGTCCTGGCGCCGATCCCCCCGGTCGCCGACTGGTTCGGCGACCTCGACGCCCTCAACCGCCGTGCCCCGAACTTCTTCGCCGGCCGGCCGGTGATCCTCGACCTGTCCGGATTGCAGCTCAACCGCGAGGATCTCGACGGTCTGCTCGCCGAGCTGGCCGCCCGCAACATCCCGATCCTGGGGATCGAGGGCGCGGCGCCGTCGCTCCTGGATTCCGCGACCCCGCCGGCCCTGTCGGGCGGACGGCCCGCGGGGGAGGTCGCCGCCCCGGACGAGTCGGCTGCGGACGCGCCCGCGCCGGCCGAGCCGCAGGCCCGGGAGACGGTGCGGTCGCTGATCCTCGACGCGCCCGTGCGCTCCGGCCAGACCGTGCTGCACCTCGAGGGCGACGTCACGGTGCTGGGCGCCGTGGCGTCGGGCGCCGAGGTCATCGCGGGCGGCTCGATCCACGTCTACGGCGCCCTGCGCGGCCGCGCGATCGCGGGCGCGGCCGGCAACCCGACGGCGCGGATCTGGTGCCGGCGGTTCGAGCCGGAGCTGGTCGCGATCGACGGTCTCTACCGCGCCGCCGACGACCTCGACCCGGCCTTCCGGGGGCAGGCCGTGGAGGTGCGGCTGCTGGAGGACGCGATCAAGCTGAACCTGTTCGAGCGAGGTTGAGAGGCTTCGCAGCTCCGGCGTTCAGGCCGTCGGTTAACGGCCTTTCAGCCCGCGCAGAACCCACGGAGACCGGGGCCGAGCCCCCCGCGACGCGCGCCCGAGGGCGTGAGACCATCCTCCGCTGCCCCGATACAAGGATCCCGGCAGAATTTGCCGACCGGATCAGAAACTTAACCCTTCGGTAACCATACCCGCCGTCAATGGTCCGGTAAGGACTCTTAACGGGCGGACATGAGCGACACCCTCCCCGAGCCGATCGACCCGGAGACCGCCACAGCGGCGGCTCCTTCCGCGCCCCGGCCGCTCAGCCTGCGCGGGCGGGCCTTCAAGGCCCTGGCCCTCTCCCCCGAGCCGCCGCTCCCCGAGTGGCTCGCGGGCCTCGACGCGGCGCTCAAGCGCTCGCCGACCCTGCTGAAAGGCCGGGCCGTCATCCTGGACTGCGCCCAGCTCAAGCCCGAGCCGGACGCGCTCGAGACGCTCATGAACGAGCTCAAGGCCCGCGGCATCGCGGTCCTGGGCATCGAGGGGGCCGACGCGGTGGTGGACGGCCTGCCGCCGCTGCTGGTCAAGGGGCACCCGTCCGAGACGATCGAGATCCCGAGCGTCCCGGCCGAGCCGGAGCCGCAGGTGGTCACCTCGATCACCGTCGAGGGCTCGGTCCGCTCCGGACAGAGCGTCATCAACCCGACCGGCGACGTGACCGTGATGGGGTCCGTCTCCTCCGGGGCCGAGATCCTGGCCGGCGGCTCGATCCACGTCTACGGCGCCCTGCGCGGTCGCGCGATCGCCGGAGCCGCGCGCAACCCGCGCGCACGAATCTACTGCCGCAAATTCGAACCCGAGTTGCTGGGGATCGACCGCCTCGTGCGGACGGCGGAGGACATGGGCACGGCCCTGCGCGGCAAGGCCGCCCAGGTCTGGCTCGATGGCGGCAACATCCGAATGGCAAGCCTGGATTAAGGGAGATCGACGCGTGGCAAAGGTTCTCGTCGTCACATCGGGCAAGGGCGGCGTCGGCAAGACGACGACGACCGCGGCCCTCGGAGCGGCCCTGGCCCAGGGCGGGCAGAGCGTGTGCGTCGTCGACTTCGACGTCGGCCTGCGCAACCTCGACCTCGTCATGGGCGCCGAGCGCCGGGTCGTCTACGACCTCATCAACGTGGTCAACGGCGACGCCAAGCTCCCGCAGGCGCTGATCAAGGACAAGCGGCTCGAGACCCTGCACCTGCTGCCGGCCTCGCAGACCCGCGACAAGGACGCGCTCACCGATGAGGGCGTGGCCCGGGTGATGGACGAGCTGCGCGCGAAGTTCGACTGGGTGATCTGCGATTCCCCCGCCGGCATCGAGCGCGGCGCCCAGCTCGCCATGCACCACGCCGACGTGGCGGTGGTCGTGACCAACCCCGAGGTCTCCTCGGTGCGCGACTCCGACCGGATCATCGGCCTCCTCGATTCCAAGACCGCCAAGGCAGAGAAGGGCGAGGACATCGAGAAGCACCTGATCCTCACCCGCTACGACCCGATGCGGGCCGACCGCGGCGACATGCTCAAGACCGAGGACGTGCTCGACATCCTGTCGATCCCGCTGCTCGCGATCATCCCGGAGAGCCAGGAGGTGCTGCGCGCCTCGAACCTCGGCTGCCCGGTGACGCTGAACAACCCGCTCTGCGCCCCGGCGCGGGCCTATGCCGACGCGGCCCGCCGGCTCAAGGGCGAGTCCGTGCCGATGAGCCTGCCGGTCGAGCGCAAGTCCTTCCTCGACAAGCTGTTCATGCGGAGGGCGGCGTGAGCATCCTGGGACTGTTCCAGAAGCGCAGCTCCGGCGCGGTCGCCCGCGACCGCCTGCAGCTGATCCTCGCCCACGAGCGCGCGGAGTCGGGTCGCCCCGACCTCGTGATCCAGCTCCGGGAGGAGATCCTGGCGGTGATCGCCAACCACGTCGCGGTGGAGCCCGACAAGGTGAAGGTCACCCTGGAGCGCGGCGAGGGTGTCTCGACCCTCGGCCTCGACATCGAGCTGCCGCTCGGTGCCTCGGGCAAGCTCGACGCCAAGCTGGCCGCGAAGCTCGCCGAGGTCGCCGCCAAGAAGGGGGCCGTCAAGCCGGCCTCCTCCAAGAAGGCCGCTTGAGCCGGGCGGGGAGCGTCCCCGCCGGCACGGAGATCCACGCGCCGCGCCCGGTCCGCCGGGTGCGGCTTCGTCGTTCCTTCCACGAACTCCGGTCCCGACTCTCGACCGGGCGCCCCGTCGCGCCATCTCGGAAACCCGGGGGAGGCCGATGAGAGGATCGCCATGCCGAGCGCCACGACGGACGACGGGATACGGCTCCACTACGAGGAGAGCGGCCAGGGGACGCCGCTGATCTTCGTCCACGAGTTCGCCGGCGATCACCGCAGCTACGAGGCGCAGCTGCGCCATTTCGGCCGGCGCTACCGCGCGGTCGCGTTCAACGCCCGGGGCTACCCGCCCTCCGACGTGCCGGAGTCCGTCACGGCCTACGCGCAGGCGCGCGCGGCCGACGACATCCTGGCCATCCTCGACCATCTCGGCGCGCCGAAGGCCCACGTCGCCGGCATCTCCATGGGTGCCTTCGCGACCCTGCATTTCGGCCTGCGGCACCCCGACCGGGCGCTGTCGCTGTGCCTCGGCGGCTGCGGCTACGGCGCGGAGCCGGAGCGGCAGGCGCTGTTCCGCGCCGAGGCGGACGCGACCGCCGCGATGCTCCTCCGCGACGGCATGGCGGCCTTCGCGGAGCGCTACGCCGTCGGGCCGACGCGGGTGCAGTTCGAGACCAAGGACCCGCGCGGGCACGCCGAGTTCAGGCGGATGCTCGCCGAGCATTCGGCCCTCGGCTCGGCCAACACCCAGGCCGGCGTGCAGAAGGGGCGGCCGTCGCTCTACGATCTCACGGACGAGCTGGGGCGCATGACCGTCCCGACCCTGATCGTCGCCGGCGACGAGGACTGGCCTTGCCTCGCCCCGAGCCTGATGCTCAAGCGGGTCATCCCCTCCGCCGCCCTCGCCATGCTGCCCAATACCGGCCACGCCCTCTCGGTCGAGGAGCCCGACGCCTACAACCGCCTGCTGGACGACTTCCTGGCGCAGGTGGAGAGCGGCCGCTGGCCGATGCGCGACCCGCGGGCGATCTCGGCGACGATCACCGGGATCAGGGGCTGAACGGCGCGCGGGGAATCAGCCGGAAGCGCGCTGGGCGATCGGGCTGGGTCGTTACGACCGCCTGGGGCAGCACCGGCTCGCGCTCGTCGAGCACCAGCCGGAACCGCTGGAGCACCCGCGCCAGGGAGAGGACGGCCTCGCTCAGGGCGAACTGCGCGCCGATGCAGACCCGCGGGCCGGCCCCGAAGGGCAGGTAGGCGAAGCGCCGCGGGGCCTGGGCGCCGGGCAGGAAGCGGCCCGGATCGAACGCGTCCGGGTCCGGCCAGAGCGACCGGTGGCGGTGCAGCACCCAGGGGCTCACCATGACGATGTCGCTCGCCTTGACCGCGTGGCCCGCCACTGTGTCCGGGCCCAGCGCCCGCCGGACGACCACGAAGGCCGCCGGGTACAGGCGCAGGGTCTCGTCGATCACCGCGCGGGTGAGCGGCAGCCGCCCGTCGCTCTGGCAGCCGGTGGGGTCGGCGAGGTCGGCGGCCCGCGCCTCGGCGGCGACCCGCTCCTGCACCTCCGGGGCGAGGGCCAGCAGGTAGGCCGCCCAGAACAGCGTGCCGGCCGTGGTCTCGTGGCCCGCCAGGATCATGGTGGCGACCTGGTCGCGCAGCTCGTCGGGCGTGAAGGCGGCGCCGGTATCGGGATTGCGCGCGGCCGCGAGCAGGTCGAGCAAATCGCCCGAGCGGGACCTGTCCCCCTCGACCGCCCGGCGCGCCGCGATGATCCGGTCGAGGAACGGGATCCACCGGCGCCGGAACCGGCGGCGCGACCAGTCGAGGGGCACCGGCCAGCCCGGGGGGGTGACGATGTCGAGGAGGTGCGGCCGCCCCATCCGCTCGGCGTACTCGGCGATGAACTGGCGCAGCTCGGCGCCGTGCTGGTCCATCCCCACCGAGAACATGGCGCGCCCGGCGATCTCGAGGGCGAGCCGATAGAAGGACGTGAACAGGTCGACCGGCCCCGCCGCGGCCTCGGCGGCGATGCGCTCCATCCCGTCGGTCACGGCGGCGGCGATGTGGGGCACGAGGCCGTCGATCGCCCGCGGAGTGAAGGCCGGCGCCAGGGTGCGTCGCTGGTGCCGCCACGCCGAGCCCTCGCTGATCAGGAGCCCGTCGCCGAGGATCGGGCGCAGGATGCGGGTCGTCCCGGTGGTGCGCGCGTAGTTCGCCTGATTCTCGACGAGCACCCGGCGGATCGCCTCGGGGTCGTTCAGCACGAAGCTCGACCGCCCGAGCAGGCCCCGGCGGGTGACCGGCTCCTCGAAGGCGCGCCGGGGGAAGCCCGCGAGCGCGTTGTCGCGGATCGACCGCAGGTAGGCGGGCAGCGGCAGCTCGCGCTCGGGCGGGGCGCGGTGCGGCGGCACCACGCGCGGCGTCCCGGCGAGGCTCGGGATCGTCCGGTCCGGGGTCGCGGTGGCGTCCGAGAATGTTGGCATGGGGTGCCATCCTGTGCCGGAGACGGGCAGCCCTGTAAACCGCCGGCCGCGCCCCGCGCGGACCGGTCACGCTTACGTCATTCCGCCGCCGCGCGCAGGCGCGCTTCGGCACTCCGGTCGGCACTCTGGATCGGCAGGCGCGCGGGGAACCGGGCCGGGTCGGATTCCGGCGACAGGCTCGCCACGAGGCTCGCCCGGGGCAGGGCGGTCTCGGTCACGTCGAGCAGCGTGTCGACGCCCCGCTCCAGGTGCTCGTCCACCCGGTCGACCACGAGAATCTCCGGCTCGCGCAGGATCGCCCGCGCGAGGCCGACCCGCACCCGCACGCGCTCGGCGAGCGCCTGCCCGCGGTTGCCGACCTCCTTCTCGAGGCCGCGCCGCTGGATCGGCCGCTCCAGGTCGAACTCCCGGAACACCGCGCGGGCCTCCTTCTGGATCAGCGCCTCGCCGTGCATCCGCGCCGTGTCGATGCGGCCGAACAGCAGGTTGTCGAGGACGGTGCTGCGCGGGTTGATCCGGTTCGGGTCGTAGGATTCGACGTCGCAGCCGTCGTCGCCGTGCATGAAGCCCTGCACGACCGCCCGCGCGCCGACCATGCGCTTGGCCAGGGTCTCGTCGAGCAGCCCGAAGCGCATCCGCGGCTCGACATAGGCGAGGGCCAGCGCCAGGAAGGCCACGCTGTCGGTCTCGCTCAGCCGCCCGTCCTCGGGCAGGCGCGCGAGCCGGCGCAGGTAGTCGGGCAGCGCGTCCGGGGTGATCAGCGAGAACCGCCGGAACAGCGGGTGGCCCGGCGGCACGTCGGCGAAGATGTCCTTGAGGTTGCTGGCGATGGCGACGCCCATCCGGTCGAGCTCGTCGAGGAGCTTCACCTTCTCCAGCGCGTCGCGGAACAGGGGAACGCCGGCGAGGCGGCGCGGATCCGTCAGCGTCGGGTCGCGGGGGACGCCGAACAGCAGGTTCTCCCCGACGGTGGCCTGCTCGTTGTAGTGGCCCCGGGCGAAGGGGATCACGAGGTCGGCGAGACCCTTCTGGGCGAAATGCTCGCGCAGGTGCTCCCGCGCCGCGATCATGCGCTGGCCCACCGGCGTGTCGTGGGCGACCGAACTCAGGGCGCCGAGCCCGAACCGGTAGAGCTCGTCGCCGAGGTCGAGCCGGCCGAGCAGGTCGAGCAGGCGCTCGTCGAGCTCGTCGGCATCCCGGACGCCGAGGCGCTTGAAGTCGATCCAGGGGTCCTCGACGCTGTCGCAGGGGTTGCCGGTCTTCACCGCCTCGTTGATCCGCGCCTTGCTGAGGTCGAGGCTCTTGGTGCGCAGCGGGTGCACGCGCAGCCCGTAGAGGACGTTGTCGCGCAGCGTCCCGGGGAACAGCACGGGCTGGACGCCCGCGTAGGCGATGCGCCGCGCGTGGTCGCGGCGCGGCAGCGTCGAGAGGTCGTGCTCGCCGATCCGGACCGTGCCCCCGGGCGGCGACTGGAGCCCGGCGAGCACGCGGACGAATTCCTGCGCGATCGCCCCGGGCGGGACCAGGGCGACCTGCCCGGGGAGGCGCACCTCCGCGTCGCCGACCTCGATCAGGGAGCCGCCCTGCGGATCGCGCAGCTGCAGGCCCTCCAGCCGCAGCGGCCCGCCGAGGCGGGGCGCCGCGCGCTCGGATTCGTGCTCGGCCGGCAGGAGGCGCTGCGGGCCGAAATGCGCCGCCACAGTCTCGTACTTGACCTCGACGTCGAGGCGCTGCTGGTCCCAGTCGATCAGCTCCTTGAGGGGCGGCGGCAGGTCGCGGTAGGCGGCCAGGACCGCCACGAGCTGGCCGATGTCGAGCTGGCCCTTCAGGGCGAAGTAGCCGCCGATCGCGTAGAACAGGAACGGTGTCACCTGCGCGAGCAGGTTGTTGAGATATTTGACCGCGAACTTGCGGCGGTAGATCCGCAGGCGCAGGTCGTAGAGCCGGTAGAGGCGGCCGCCGATCTCCGCGCGTTCCCAGCGGCCGGTGTCGTTCAGCGTCACCGCCTGCAGGCCGTCGAGCACCTCGGCGACGCGCCCGGCCAGGGCGCGGGACGCGATCTGGCGCTGGCGGCTGAGACGGATGATCTCCCGCCGCAGCCGCGGGATCACGGTCATCTGCACGGCGACCATGCCGCCGGCCGCGATACCGAGCCAGATGTTCTGCATCATGATGAAGGCCAGCGCCGTCGCGGCCTGCGTGCCCAGGAACACCGGCACCACGATCGCGTCGCCGATGAAGGAGCCGATCGGCTCGACCTCGTCCCGGATGATCGTCGCGGTCTCGGAGGATTTCACCTCCCGCTGCGTCTCCGGGGAGAAGCGCAGCATCAGCGAGAACAGCTGGAACCGCAGGCGGCGCAGCATCCGCTCGCCGAGAATGCCCTTCTGGAGGTTGATCCAGAACTTGAACGCGCCGTTGATCAGGACGAGGCTGAGGAACAGCGTCGACAGGCTGAGCAGCAGCTCGAACCGGTCGAGCTGGAACCCCTCGAACAGGTGCGTCTTGCCGCCGCCCAGGAAGGCGGGCCACTCGACGGTGAGCTCGAGGAACGGCGCGGTCGCCTTGCCGTGCGCGTAGGCCTTCCCCGTGATCGCGTCGTTGACGATGCGCTTCGGCAGGTCGAGCGAGGCGAAATAGAACGGGAGCGACGCCAGCACGACGGCGCAGATCCGGAGCTGCGCGACCTTGGAGTAGCGCCAGATATACGGGAACAGCCGCGGCTCAAGCGCGCGCATCGTGTCCTTCCGACGAAAGCCCGCCCTGGCGGCCCGACGGCCGAATCGCCGCAGCCGGACGCCTGATCCTGGTCGATACGCTACCCGAGGGATCCGGTTTCATCCAATACAGCCCGATAGGCGCGGATTCCCGCCGGCCGCGGTGTCATCGCGCCGTCATATAGGGCACTCGGCGCCGGATCCCGACGCCGATCTTCCCCCAGCAATCCCGGTCACGCGAGGCCCCCATGACTTCAGCGGCCTTGCCCAAGCGCGCGCGTCCTTATATTGCGACGCAACCACCACGACTCCGTACCTGAACCGGCGCGGACGGCCGCGCCGCGCGGCCGCCAGGGAGCCGGCACAACCCGTTTCGGGCCGCCATGAAACTGCGCAACATCGCCATCATCGCTCACGTCGACCACGGCAAGACGACCCTCGTCGACAAGCTGCTGGCCCAGTCCGGCACCTTCCGCGAGAATCAGCGGGTCGAGGAGCGGGCGATGGACTCGAACGACCTCGAGAAGGAGCGTGGCATCACGATCCTCGCCAAGGCGACCTCGGTCGTCTGGAAGGACACCCGCGTCAACATCGTCGACACCCCCGGCCACGCCGATTTCGGCGGTGAAGTCGAGCGTATCCTGTCGATGGTCGACGGCGTGATCGTGCTGGTGGACGCCGCCGAGGGGCCGATGCCCCAGACCAAGTTCGTGGTCGGCAAGGCGCTCAAGATCGGCCTGCGCCCGATCGTGGCGATCAACAAGGTCGACCGTCCGGACGCGCGGATCAACGAGGTCGTGAACGAGGTGTTCGACCTGTTCGCCGCCCTCGACGCCACCGACGAGCAGCTCGACTTCCCGATCCTCTACGGGTCGGGCCGCAACGGCTGGATGGCCGACAGCCCGGACGCGGACCCGTCGGTCGGCCTCGAGCCGCTGTTCGACCTCGTGCTCAAGCACGTGCCGCCGGCCCGGACCGAGGAGGGGCCGTTCCGGATGCTCGGCACCCTGCTCGAGGCCAACCCGTTCCTCGGCCGCATCATCACCGGCCGGATCGCCGCGGGCTCGGTGAAGCCGAACCAGCAGATCAAGGTGCTCGACCGTCACGGCAAGGTCGTCGAGACCGGCCGCGTGTCGAAGATCCTCGCCTTCCGCGGCCTGGAGCGCGCGCCGATCGACATCGGCGAGGCGGGCGACATCGTGTCGATCGCCGGTCTGATCAAGGGCACCGTCGCCGACACCTTCTGCGACCCGCAGGTCGAGACCCCGATCCAGGCGCAGCCGATCGACCCGCCGACCGTGACGATGTCGTTCATCGTCAACGACAGCCCGCTCGCCGGCACCGAGGGCGACAAGGTCACGAGCCGCATGATCCGCGACCGCCTGTTCAAGGAGGCCGAGGGCAACGTCACGCTCAAGATCGAGGAGGCGGCCGACAAGGACAGCTTCTACGTCTCGGGCCGCGGCGAGCTGCAGCTCTCGATCCTGATCGAGACCATGCGCCGCGAGGGCTTCGAGATCGCCGTGTCGCGGCCGCGGGTCGTGTACGAGCGCGACGAGGCCGGCGGCCTGCTGGAGCCGATCGAGGAGGTCGTGATCGACGTCGACGAGGAGCATTCCGGCGTCGTCGTCCAGAAGATGTCCGAGCGGAAGGCCGAGATGCTGGAGATGCGGCCGTCGGGCGGCAACCGCCTGCGCCTCGTGTTCCATGCCCCGACCCGCGGCCTGATCGGCTACCAGGGCGAGCTGCTCACCGACACCCGCGGCACCGCGATCATGAACCGGCTGTTCAAGGCGTACGAGCCCTACAAGGGCGAGATGCCGGGCCGGCGCAACGGCGTGCTGATCTCCAACGACCAGGGTGAGGCCGTGGCCTACGCCATGTGGAACCTGGAGGACCGCGGCCCGATGATGATCGAGCCGGGCTGGAAGGTGTACCAGGGCATGATCGTCGGCGAGCACAACCGCGAGAACGATCTCGAGGTGAACGTGCTCAAGGGCAAGAAGCTCACCAACATCCGCACCACGTCGAAGGACGAGGCCGTGCGCCTCACCCCGCCGATCCGGATGACCCTGGAGCGCTCGCTGGCCTGGATCCAGGACGACGAGCTCGTCGAGGTGACGCCGAAGTCGATCCGCCTGCGCAAGGCGATCCTCGACCCGAACGACCGCAAGCGGGCCGAGCGGTCGAAGGAGAATGCCGCCTGAGGCGCGCGACCGTCACCGAACGTGAACGACCGGCAACCGGGCGCTCAGGCCCGGTTGCTGATGTGGCCCTTATTCCTGGCCGCTCTCGGACCCATCGAACCCTTATGCCGGGGGCAATACTTCGATGGGGCGGACCCGAGAGGCCCGCGTGAACCCCGTGACACCGATGCCCGTCGCGCTGAACCCGCTTCCGTCGCTCGCGCAGGCCGCCGCCGCGCCGCCCTCATACCTCGTCGGCCAGGACGGCGAGGGTCACTGGGTCGCCGTCGAGACCGGTGGGCGTGCCGGAGGCATCTTCCGCAGCCGCCAGGACGCGATCCGCTACGCCAGCGTCGAGACCGGCTGCCGTCCCGGTGACGTCCCGCTGGCTTCCGGGCCGATCCCCTTCCGTCTCTCCTGAGCCGCGCGTCGCCGCGCGGGGGATGCCGCCGCGGCGGCATCCCGGTCGCGTCAGCTGCCCCCGGGATCGGTCTCGTCGTTCTGCGTTCCGCCGGCGGGCGTCCCCTGGCCGGGCTTGCCCTCCGTCTTCTCGTTCGGGTCCTTGACCGCGTCGGGGGCGACGTTCTTCGGCTTGTCCGGCTGCGCGCCGGTCTCGCGACGCTCGGTCATTCCCGATTCTCCCGCTCCGCCCGGTAGTGCCCGCCCGCGACCTTCGTGTCGGCGGCCGGACCCCGCGAGGCCTTCTGGTCCGAGTGGCCGCCCGAGGAGCCGCCGACCGCCGGCGGCGCGCGCCCGGGCTCTCCGGCCGCGCCCCATCCCTCCTTCGGTTCGGTCCGCGGCGCCTCGCCGGAGCCCATGTCGGTGATCGCCGCCTGATCGGCCGTCTGATGGCCGCCCCCGGCGGGCGGGCTCCCGCGCGAACCGACCTTGTCGTCGGGCTTGCGGGTGACCGTGCCGGATTCGCTCGTCGGCCTGACCATCAGCGCTTCCCGTCGTCCTGGCCGACGGCGGCGGTGGCGCGGTCGATCGCCTCGCCGAGATCCGTGTCGGACCGCGCCTTGTCCTCCATCTGGCCGAGCTTCTCGCGCGGCGTCTCAGTCTTCGCGGCCACCGGGGCCTCGGCCCCCTCCCGCGCGGGTCGTCCGGTCTGGTCTGTCATGGCTCGCCTCTCTTCCTCTTCGGGGGACAACGGAGGCGGCCGATGAGGGTTGCGCGGACCGGGCGACCGGAGGCGGTCGGTTCAGGTCTCCGGCCCGACGATCCGGGGCAGGACGGCCTGCATGAGGCGCCGCGCCGCATCCTCCGCGGCCCCGCGATCCGATGCCCGGGCCTCGATCGTCAGCAGATCGCCGTCCCGGAGGATGACCGCGGTGGCACCCGCGCCGCCGTCCAGCGCGTACACGCTCAACCAGCCGATCGCCGGGCCGGCGGGCAGGGCCGAGAGCCGGCAATCCGGATTGCGCCGCACGCAGAGCGCCTCGAGCGCCGCGAGGGTCGTCCTGCCGGAGCGGACCCGGGCCTCGGTCCCGTCCGTCAGGCGCCCGATCCGCAGCTCGATCGCCGGGGTGCCCGCGCAGGCGGCGCAGTGCAGGCCGAGACGTTGGGCCTCCGCCTGCGCGGTGGCTGCCGGTCCCAGCGCCAGTCTGGCGGCCTCGGCCAGCCCGGTCAGGTCGTGGACCGCGAAGCCCAGGGCCATCGCCGACTGAGCCCAGAGGCCGAACACGAGAAGCAGGAGGCCGCGCATGAGAGAATCGCTGTCCGTTCGCCGATCGGCGTTAGCGGAGAGTTTTTCTGGCGTCCAGGCACGGGAGATCGCAGTGTTGATCCGAAATTTTCGCCCAAAACTCAGTATTGTGCTGCGAATAAATTTTAAAAGAGACAGATACTGATCAAGGAAAAATAATTGTATGACTGTGATAAAATGAAAAATCCCGTGGGTCGCGACGATCGTGTCCGTCCCCGGCGGACCGGAAGCGCGCGCGGATCCACATCGCCGCGATCCGCCCCGGTGCGATTCGATCGGTGCTCCGTAGGGGAGCGGCCCGAAGGCCGCTCCGATGGCCGGTTCAGCCGATCCCGTCGAACAGCGCCGAGGAGATGTAGCGCTCGGCGAACGAGCAGGCGACCGTCACGATCCGCTTGCCCTGGAACTCGGGGCGCTTGGCCAGCTCCAGCGCCGCCGCGACGTTGCCGCCGGTGGAGATGCCGCCGGGGATGCCCTCCAGCCGGGCGAGCGCCCGGGAGGTCTCGAACGCGGCCTGGTTGGTGACCTTCAGGACGCCGTCGAGGATGCTCGTGTGCAGGTTGTCGGGGATGAACCCAGCGCCGATGCCCTGGATCTTGTGCGGGCCGGGCTGGCCGCCGGAGATCACCGGGCTGTCCTCCGGCTCCACCGCGAAGACCTTCAGGTTCGGCAGGCGCGGCTTCAGCACCTCGCCGACGCCCGTCACGGTGCCGCCGGTGCCGACGCCGGCCACGAACGCGTCGAGCTGGCCGCCCGTGTCGCTCCAGATCTCCTCGGCGGTGGTCTTCCGGTGGATCTCGGGGTTGGCCGGGTTGGAGAATTGCTGCGGCATTACCGAGCCCGGGATCTCCTTCAGGAGCTCCTCGGCCTTGGCGATCGCGCCCTTCATGCCCTGCGCGCCCGGCGTGAGCGCCAGCTCCGCGCCCAGGAAGGCGAGCATCTTGCGCCGCTCCAGCGACATCGTCTCGGGCATCACCAAGATGAGCCGGTAGCCGCGGGCCGCCGCCGTGAAGGCGAGGGCGATGCCGGTGTTGCCCGAGGTCGGCTCGACCAGCGTGCCGCCGGGCTGGAGCTTCCCGGAGGCCTCCAGGGCGTCGATCATGTTGACGCCGATGCGGTCCTTCACGCTCGCGATCGGGTTGAAGAACTCGAGCTTCAGCAGGATCTCGGCGTCGACGCCGTGCTCCTTGGGCAGCCGGTTCAGGCGCACCAGAGGGGTGTTGCCGATCGTCTCGGTGATCGAGCCGTAGACACGGCCGTGGCCGACCTTCGCCGGTGCGTTGAGGGTATCGGCCATCGCGGAACTCCTGCTCGTGGTGACGGATCGGACAGATGTCGTATCCGGGAGAGGCCCCGCCAAGGGATCGCCCTCGCGTGGGGAGGCTTGACCGGCCCGGACGGGAGGCTGCGATATCGCGTTGCCGCGGCCGGAGCAATCGGGCTAAGTGCCGTTGCCGAAAGTTCTTTCCGGAATTGGGCGAACTTTCGCGGCGGGGTGGAAGACCTTTATTGAGCGGCCCGTTCCTGATGGAATTCTATTCTCCTGCCCGTCCGGCCGCGGCCGGCGCTGCCCGACCATCCTGCCCGACGGGCGGACGGGGCCTCCCTCTTCGGCCGACTCGTCGGGCCGCTCTTCTGGCGGGCCTCGGGCTGGTCCTGGCGCGGCCGGCGCGCGCCGCCGAGGCGCTCCGCGTCGTGCTCGCCACCGCGACGCCGGGGGGCGGCTTCCCGGCCTTCGGGGAGGCCTTCGCCGGCGCGGTCGCAGCCGCGGACCCGGCCCTGACCGTCGAGCGGCGCGCCACCGGCGGGTCGTCCGAGAATGTCGGCCTCCTCCGCGCCGGCCGCGTCGATCTCGGCCTCGTGCAGGGCGAGTACGCCTACCCGGCCCTCGCCGAGGGCGGCGGCCTGACCGTCCTGGCGCCGATGTACCCGACGCCGGGCCTGTTCGTGGTGCCGGCGGCCAGCGCGATCCGCTCGGTGGCGGACCTGCGCGGGCGCAGGGTCGTGCTCGGCACGCACAAGTCCGGGCTGACCGTCATGGGCCGCAGCGTCCTCGGCGCCTCGGGCCTCGATCCCGAGCGCGACATCAGCCCGATCCTCCTCGACCGGGCCGGCGACGGCCCGGCCCTGGTGCGGGAGGGCCGCGCCGACGCGCTCTGGGGCGGCGGCCTCGATTGGCCGGGCTTCCACGCGCTGGCCGCGGATCCGGGCGGGGCCCGCTTCTTCGGACCGTCCGAGGCGGCCATCGCGCGCCTCGCGCAGCCCGGCGCGGCGACGCGGCGCCTCACGGTTCCGGCCGGCAGCTTCGCCGGGCAGGCGGAGCCGATCGCGACGGTGGGGTCCTGGAGCTTCGTGATCGCGCGGCCCGGTCTCGACGAGGAGACGGCCTACCGGATCGTCCGGGCGCTGGCGCGGACGGAACTCACCGAAGCGCAGCCGAGGAACCTCGTCGGCCTCGTCCCGGCGGACCGGGTCAATCCCGGGACCGCCCGCGTCCTCCGCGAAGCCGGCGTGACGCTGCGCTGACGGCGCGGCGGCTCAGCGGAACGAGGCGACGCGGCGATCGCGCTTCCGCTCGGCGGCGGGCTGGTAGGCGATCTCGGCGTGGTGGGTGCAGTACGGCAGGCCGGTGATGGAGCGGGCGCCGCAGAAGCGGAATTCCGGCGTCGTCGGGTCGCCGAGGGGCCAGCGGCACATGGATTCCCGGAGGTCCATGATGGTGACGCGCTCCGACACCGCGAGGGCCACGGGCGCGGGCGCCGCGGCCGGCGCGGGCGCCGGGAAGTCCGGGGCCGGACGGTGGGCCAGGATCGCGACCGGCTCGGGCGCCTGCGTCTCGACCACCGCGATGGCGGTCTCGATCTCGACCGTCTTCGACGGCGGGACGGCGGTGGCGGCTTCCTCGCCGCCGCGGGCGCGACCGGCCAGACCCAGGCGGTGGACCTTGCCGATCACCGCGTTGCGGGTGACGCCGCCGAGTTGCGCCGCGATCTTGCTGGCGCTCTGCCCGTCTTCCCACAGGCGGCGCAGCAGCGCCACGCGATCGTCCGTCCAGCCGAGACCCGCTTCCATCATCCCCTCCGCCCCCTGCGGCTCGGCCGCGTTCCCGAAGGCCAGTCCGCGTCTTCCAAGCCGACAGGAGCCGTTATCCCGGCCGACCGTGTCGCCGCGCAGACCGCGCCCCCGCGCACCGGCTGCCGCATCGCGTGCGACACCCTGTCTCGCCAGGCCACGGGGGAACCCTAGCGCGGCGCTCGCGAACGTTGCAAGGGCGGGCGGTCGCCGGTCACGGGCCGCCGCGACGCCTGTCCACCGGCAATGACCCGGGCCGGCCCGGGTCGGCCGGGTCCGGCGCGATCCTGCGCGGCCCCGGCGCGGTCCCGCCGGTGTCCGGTACGGCGCCGCACCGTCCGGGCCGCCGGCCGCAGCGGCCACGCTTGCGCCCCGATCGCGTGGGATCGTGACCCCACCGCAACAGCGCGGCCTTATCGTTCCTCCGAAGCCGGCTAAGACGGAACAGGCGATACGGCCAAGCTCGTTCCGTGTGGCAGAGTGGGCGCGTTTCGCGGTTCGAGGAAGTGACGATGGGTGTTCGTCAGGTCAGCCTGCGCATGGCGGTGGCGTTCGGGCTGGCGGGTCAGGTCGCGGCCTGCGGCAGCGTTCCGCGGACCCCCTACAGTGCCGAGCAGGCGGCCTTCGCCACCGTGCCGGGCATCCCCGGCGCGCGCGTCTTCGCGGACGCGTCGGTGGACACGATCGCGGCGCTCGCCGCCAATCCGGAGCGGCGCCTCAAGGGCTTCACCTACCTGGCCCTGTCGGGCGGCGGCGGCGACGGCGCCTACGGGGCGGGCGTGCTCAACGGCTGGACGGCGTCCGGCAAGCGGCCCGAATTCACCCTGGTCTCCGGCGTCTCGACGGGCGCGCTGATCGCGCCCTTCGCCTTCCTGGGCCCGGCCTACGACCCCTACCTGACCGAGTTCTACACGAGCGGCGTCGCCAGCGAGCTGGTGGCCTCGCCGAACCTGGCCAACGTGCTGTTCGGCTCGGGCCTGTTCGGCGACGGGCGCCTGCGCAACCTCATCGACCGCTACGTCACGGACGATCTCCTCAAGGCCGTGGCCGAGGAGCACGCGAAGGGCCGGCGCCTGCTGGTCGTCACGACGAACCTCGATTCCCAGCGCGCGGTGATCTGGAACATGGGCGCCATCGCGGCGAGCGGGGTGCCCAACGCCCGCCAGCTGTTCCGCGACGTGCTGGCGGCCTCGGCCAGCATCCCGGCGGTGTTCCCGCCCCAGTTCATCGACGTCTCGGCCGGCGACGCGCGCTTCCAGGAGATGCATGTCGACGGCTCGGTGGTGACCCCCGTCTTCACCCTGCCGCAGACCCTGCTGCTGCGCGACGGGCGGATCCGCACCGGCGGCAAGGCCGAGATCTACGTGGTGATCAACGGCCGCCTGGAGCCGGAATTCGAGGTGACGAAGGACAACACGCTCTCGATCGTCGAGCGCTCCTTCACCACAGCGAGCCGCGCCCGCTCCCGCGCGACGCTGACGGCGACCTACGCGCTGGCCCGCACCAACGGCATCGGCTTCAATCTCACCTACATTGACGAGAACGGCCCCAAGGCGTCCGCCGCGAAGGGCTTCGACACCGCCTACATGCGGGCCCTGTACGAGGCCGGTTACGAGAAGGGCCGGACCGGCACCTTCTGGCAGCACTCGATCCCGGCGGCGCCGGTGCTCAAGGCGACCGCCAGCGCCGTCGCGAACTGACCGCCTAACGGTCCGCCGCGCGCCCGGCTCGGGCGCGCGGCGAATGGCGCGGGCGGACGGCGCGCCTACTTGCCCAGGATCTTCGTCACGAGGCGGCCGAGCGGCGTCGCCGTGCTGGCGTTCCGGTCGTCCCGGTCGACGGGGCGGTTCTCGTTGCCGAGGATCTTGGTGACGATGCGTCCGATCAGGTTCATGGGTCGGCCCTCCGGTATCGCGCCCAAATGGCGCAGCTTCCCCAACAACGGGTCAGGCGCGGGCCGCGTTCCAGCCCGGCGCCCGATCGGGCGCCTCAGACCTGCATCAGGCGGATGTTGTTGGTGTTGCCCGCCGTGTGGAACGGGATGCCGGCGGTGACCACGATGACGTCGTTCGGCCGCGCGAAGCCCTCGTCCTGGGCGTGGTGGCAGGCCTTCGAGGTCATCTCCTCGTAGCTGTCGACGTCCTCCGTCAGGACGCTGTGCGCCCCCCAGAGCAGGCTCAGCCGCCGCGAGGTCGCGACGTTGGGGGTCAGGGCCAGGATCGAGGCCGCGGGCCGCTTGCGCGCGACCCGGGCGGCCGTCGTCCCGCTCGCCGTGTAGGCGACGATGGCCGCGGCGCGCACCGCCTCGGCGAGGTCGGCCGTGGCGGTGGCCACGGCGTGAGGCGGCGTCTCCTCCTCACCCGGCTCCGAGGCCGCGACGATCGAGTGGTAGAGCTTGTGGCCCTCCACGCTCCGGATGATCCGGTCCATCATCGCCACCGCCTCGACCGGGTAGCGGCCGGTCGCGGATTCCGCCGAGAGCATCACGGCGTCGGCGCCGTCGTAGATGGCGGTGGCGACGTCCGACGCCTCCGCCCGGGTGGGCGCGGGCGCATTGACCATCGAGTCGAGCATCTGGGTCGCCACCACGACGGGCTTCACGGCGAGCCGGCAGGCCCGGATCAGCTCCTTCTGCCGCCCCGGCACGTCCTCGTGCGGGATCTCGACGCCGAGATCGCCGCGGGCGACCATCACGGCGTCGGAGAGCCGGATGATGTCGTCGATCCGCTCCAGCGCCTGCGGCTTCTCGATCTTCGACATGATGCCGGCGCGATCGCCGATGATCCCCCGCGCCTCGATGACGTCGGACGGCTTCTGGACGAACGACAGGGCGACCCAGTCGACGCCGAGATCGAGCCCGAAGGCGAGATCCGCCCGGTCCTTCTCGGTCAGCGGCGACAGGTCCAGCAGCGTGCCCGGCAGATTCACGCCCTTGCGGTTCGAGATCGGACCGCCGGTGACGACCTCGGCGGT
The DNA here is from genome assembly GCF_000383455.1 of Methylobacterium sp. 285MFTsu5.1. NCBI lineage: Bacteria > Pseudomonadati > Pseudomonadota > Alphaproteobacteria > Hyphomicrobiales > Methylobacteriaceae > Methylobacterium > Methylobacterium sp. 285MFTsu5.1. Next base: position 108,940 of record NZ_KB911276.1, read on the forward strand.
GATGGAGGTCCGCTCGGGTCCGGTGACCCGCACCCGCACCCGGCCGTCGTCGATGAGGAGTTCCTGGCCCGGCACGACGGCGTCGAAGATTTCCGGGTGGTGCAGCGGGATCGCCTGCTTGTCGCCGTCGGCGCCCTCGAGGACGAAGCGCACCGTCTCGCCGGCCTGGAGATCGAGCCGTCCGCCCTGGAGCGTGCCGATGCGGATCTTCGGCCCCTGGAGATCTTGCAGGATGCCGATCGGCCGGCCGACTTCCTTCTCGAGGGCGCGGATGGCCGCGTGGACCTTGGCGTGATCCGCCTGGAGGCCGTGGCTGAAATTGAGCCGGAACGTGTCGACGCCGGCGAGGAACAGGGCGCGGAGCTGGTCCGGGGCGGAGCTGGCGGGACCGACGGTGGCGACGATCTTGGCGTGGCGGTGACGGCGCATGCGGGTCTCGGCCTCCTGAGGCTGCCTCTGGGAATCGAGCCGGGCGCTCGGTCGCGCCGACGGCGCTCACATCGGTCCGCGACGGCCCCGCGGCGAGGCCTCGCGGCGCCCGGCAGGCGATTTTTCGCGCGGCTGGCCGATTCGGCAGGGGGCTATCTGGCCGCCTCCCGGGCGATCCCGGCAAGCCCGGCGTCGAACACGCCCGTGATGTCGGCGACGGCGTCGGCATCGCTCATGCCCTCGGCGTCGAAGGTCGCGCTCCAGATCACCGTGGAGCCCGCGCCGTCGCGACGGACCGCCAGCGTCGCGTTGTAGGCGCGCACCGGCAGGGGCCCCTGGATGAAGCTGTAGCTGTAGCTCATGCCGGTCTCGTCGCGCGCGGTCTCGACCTCGGCGATCGTGCCCTTGCCGCCCTTCACCACGAGGCCGCGGATCTGCGCGCGGATGCCGTCATCCTCGTCCTCGCCCGACAGGATGCAGCGCTGGACCTGCGGGTGCCAGTTCTGGATCGCGCAGAAATCGCCGACCAGCGCCCAGACCGCGGCGGGCGGAGCCGGGATGTCGCGGCTGCGGGTGACCTCCAGGGCGCTGGCCGGTCCGGCGGCCAAGAGGGCCGCGCCGATCGCCGTCAGGTAAGCGGGATGCATCACGGGTCGGTCTCCGGGCCGCCGGGCTGATGTGACGCGACTTGGGGCGCCGCCCGGCCGCGGCGAGCCCCGGGGCCGCGACGGACCGCGTCTCGAAGGTGTCGCTGACGGCGCGGTATGCTACGCCGCGCCCGTCAGGATCACCGGAGATGCCCATGGACGATCGCGCCGCGCCGAAGCGGCCCGCGCCCCGGAGCGGCGCCGCGCGCGCGGTCCTGGCGACCGGCGCCGCACTCGTCATCGGCGCGGCCGTGCCGTCGCTCGCCGCGGGGCCGGACCCGTCGCCGCCGGCCGCGCCGCAGGCCTTCGAGGCCTGCCGGGCCGACCTGATCGCCTGGGTCACGGCCCGCGCCGTGCCGCAGGGCCTCGCCGAGGCGCAGCTCGCCCACCTCATGCCCGACCCGGACGTGGTCGCCGCGACCCAGAGCCAGGGCGAGTTCGTCCGGCCGATCTGGGACTACATCGAGGCCAGCGTCACGCCGGCCCGCGTCGAGGCCGGTCTGCGCAAGCTCGCCGAGCACGCCGACACGCTCGCGGCCATCGAGGCCAAGTACGGGGTCGACCGCCACATCCTGGTGGCATTCTGGGGCGTCGAATCGAGCTACGGCGCCGTGCTCGACAACCCGGCGGTGGTGAAGCCGGTCGTCCGCTCGCTCGCGACGCTCGGCTGCAGCGATCCCGCCCGGGCGACCTACTGGCGCGACGAGCTGGCGGCGGCGCTCCAAATCCTGGCCTGGAACCAGGCGCCCCTCGACCGGATGCCGGCGGGGCTGACCGGATCCTGGGCCGGCGCCATGGGGCACACGCAGTTCATGCCCAGCGTCTACCAGCGCGAGGCGGTCGATTTCGACGGCGACGGCCGGCGCGACATCTGGACCTCGGTGCCGGACGCCCTCGCGTCAACGGCGAACTACCTGCGCAGCCACGGCTGGAAGCCCGGCGCGGGATGGGGCAGCGAGGCGGTTCTGCCCGAGACCTTCGACGCGGCGCTCGCCGACGAGACGACGGTCCGCACCGTCGCGGCGTGGCGGGCGCTCGGCGTGAGGCCCGCCCGCGACCGCGCCCTGCCGGACACGGCCGAGGCGACCCTGATCCTGCCCGCCGGGATCCGCGGCCCCGCCTTCCTGCTGCAGCCGAACTTCGCGGTGATCCTCCGCTACAACACGGCGCTCGCCTACGCGCTGACCGTCGCGCTCCTGTCGGACCGCCTGCGCGGCGACCCGGGCCTGGTGCACGACTGGCCACGGGGCGACCGGCCCCTCACCGGCGACGAGCGGCGCGACCTGCAGACCCGCCTGACGGAGCGCGGCTTCGCCACCGGCGGGGTCGACGGCAAGATCGGCCCGAAGACGCGGGCGGCGCTGCGCGCCTTCCAGGGGTCGGTCGGCCTGCCGCCGGACGGTTACGCCGACGCCGCGCTGCTGGACCGGGTCCGGGCCGCGCCCTGACGGACGCTCACGCCAGGAAGGCGGGCTCGTCCCGGGCGAGCACCCGCTTGACGCTCTCCAGGTGGAGGCGGGCGCTCTCGGCGCGCCCGGCCGCCTCCTGGGCCGCCACGCGCTTCACGATCGCCTCGGGCACGGCCTTGAGCGCGCGCCCCGTGCTCATGGCCAGGACCTGCGCCTGTGCGGCGCGCTCCAGGTAGTAGAGGTCGTCCCAGGCCTCCGCGATCGTCTCGCCCAGTACCATCACGCCGTGGTTCTTCAGGAACACGACGTCCGCCTCGCCGGCGCTCTCGGCGATCCGCCGGCCCTCGGACGAATCGAGCGCGAGACCGTTGTAATCCTCGTCCACCGCGATCCGGCCGTAGAAGCGCAGCGCCGTCTGGCCCGCCCACACCAGGGGCTCGCCCTCCAGCATGGCCAGGGCCGTGGAATAGGGCATGTGGGTGTGGAACGCGGCCCGGGCGCGGGGCTTCAGCCGGTGCAGCTCGGCGTGGATGTGGAAGGCGGTGGCCTCGGGCTGGCCGTCGCCCTCGAGGACGTTGCCGTGGAAGTCGCAGAGAAGCAGGCTCGACGCGGTGACCTCCGCGAAGGCGAGGCCGTAGGGATTGACCAGGAACAGGTCGGGCCGCTCCGGCAGCACCGCCGAGAAATGGTTGCAGATGCCCTCTTCCAGGCCGTTGCGCGCGGCCCAGCGCAGGCAGGCGGCGAGGTCGATCCGGGCGCGGCGCACGCTATCGGCGTTCAGGGGCTCGTTGCTGCGGGCGGGCGGGGTTCCCGGGGCGGTAACGGCGTGCGCCATGCGTGCGGGCTTTCCTGTGTCGGGGTTCGGGCCGGGGACTCGACCGGTCCCGCACTCTAGACGCTCGCTCGCCCCTGCGCAGCCGCTCCGCGCTCAGGCGCGGCCGTCGGTGACGCCGCCGACGAGATTGAGGCCGAGCAGGAAGTCCGACGCGAAATCCGTGCGGATGACCGGCTCGCGCGGGATCGCCTCGCGCAGGAGATCGCGCTCGGCGCGGCGCGCCGCGACCGCCTCCGCCACCGTGACGCGCCGGAACGACAGGCTCGCCCCGCCCCGGACCTGCGCCAGCCGCCCGAGATCCGGGCCGATCACCGTGGCGATCTTCGGGTAGCCGCCGGTGGATTGCCGGTCGGCCATCAGGATGATCGGCAGGCCGTTACCGGGCACCTGGATCGCCCCCATGGCGACGCCGTCCGAGACGATGTCGTGCCCCTTGGCGTGCCTCAGCGGCGTGCCGTCGACGAAGCAGGCCATCCGGTCGCCCCGCGGCGAGACCGTCCAGGGACCGGCCAGGAAGGCCTCGACCTGGTCGGGCGCGAAGTAGTCGTCCTGCGGGCCCAGCACGACCCGGATCTCCCGGCCGTCGCGCTCGAGCCAGGGCGCGACGAGCCGCTGCGGCGGCCCGTCCGGGGTTCGGCCCTCGGCGACGGGGAGGCGGTCGCCCGCGGCGAGGCCGCGCCCGTCGAGGCCGCCGAGCCCCGAGCGGGTATGGGTCGCCGCCGAGCCGAGGACCGGCGCCACGTCGACCCGCCCGGCGACCGCGAGGTAGCCCCAGGCGCCGGCATCGCCGGCCCGCACGACGAGGGTCTGGCCGGGCTCCAGGGCGAGCGCGACCGTGTCGGGCAGGGGCACGCCGTCCAGCGCGACGCGGAAGCCCGGCGCCAGCAGGGCGAGCCCGACGGCGCCGTCCTGCGCCGAGACGGTGATGCCGCCCGTGGAGATCTCGATGGCGGTGGCGTCGAGGGCGTTCGACGCCGCCCGGTTGGCCGCGGCGTGCATCAGCGGGTCCATCGGGCCCGCGGCCGTGATGCCGTAGCGCAGGTAGCCGTGCCGGCCCCCGTCCTGCAGGGTGATGCCGGGCCCGGCGGAGTCGATGACGAGGGCGGGCATCAGCGCGCCTCCCCGCGGCGGGCCACCGGCTCGCCCGCCGCCTCGCGCGCCGTGAGGGCGTCGAAGGTCGCGGCATCCACGGGCTCGAAGCGGATCAGGTCGCCGGCGCCGACGAAGAAGCTCGGGTCGCGCTCCGGCGCGTAGAGGCGGGACGGCGTCGCGCCGATCACGTACCAGCCGGTCGGCATCGGCACGGTCGCCACCGCGGCGAGGCCGCCGCCGATCATGATGGCGTTGCGCGGGTGCGGCGGCCGCGGGCTCGCCCGCCGGGGCACTGCCAGGGGCTGCGGCAGGCCGCCGAGATACGCGAAGCCCGGCGCGAAGCCGTACATGTAGACTCGGAACGTCGTGGCCGCGTGGGTCGACACCACAGTCTCCGGGCTCAGGCCGCTCCGCTCGGCGACCTGCGCGACGTCCTCCCCGTGGGGCGCGTCGTAGCAGCAGGGCAGCGTCCAGAGTATCGGGCTCGCCGCGCGCGCGGTCGCGCCGGCGACCAGCCCCCGGACCCGCTCGGCGAGCGTCCCGCGGTCGAGCACCAGCGGATCGTAGTGCAGCATCAGGGATCGGTAGGTCGGCACGCGCTCGCGCAGCCCCTCTGGCGGGTCCGCCCCGAGTGCGTCGTCGAGGGCCAGGACCCGGTCGCTGATCGCCGGGTCGACGGTGCTGCCGAACTCGACCACGAGGGCCGCCTCGCCGGCGTCGAGGAGGCGGGGCTCGTCCAGCGCCGCGCTCACGGCCGGAACGGCGCCAGCGTGACGCCCGCGCCCTCCAGCCGGGTCCGCACCGCCCGCGCCGTGGCGACGGCGTGGTCCGAATCGCCGTGGACGCAGATCGAGCGGATCGGCGTCGGCAGCGTTTGACCGTCGGCCGTGAGGATCGCGCCCGCCTCGACCATGCGCAGGACGCGGTCGGCCGCCTCGCCGGCATCGGTGATCATCGCGCCGGGCTCGCTGCGGGGGATCAGGAGGCCTGTCGGCGTGTAGCCGCGATCGGCGAAAATCTCCTGGTGAACGTCGAGGCCGCAGGCCTCGCCCGCCGGCACCTGGGCGGTCAGCGCGATGGCGAGCAGCGCGAGCTCCCGGTCCACCGCACGGACCGCGCGGGCGATGGCGTCGGCCACCGGCCGCTCCTCCGCGGCGACGTTGGCCAGCGCCCCGTGCGCCTTCACGTAGGTGATGCGGTGGCCGGCATAGGCGGCGAGCGCCTGCGCGGCGCCGATCTGGTAGGCGACGAGTCGCTCGATCTCGGCGGGGCTGTAGGGCATCCGCCGCCGCCCGAAGCCCCAGAGATCCGGGAAGCCCGGATGGGCGCCGACCGCCACGCCGCGCTCCTTCGCCAGCGCGAAGGTTCGGGCCATGATCTCGGGGTCGCCGGCGTGGAGGCCGCAGGCGACGTTGGCCGAGGTGACGATCCCGAGGATCGCCGCGTCGTCGCCGCAGGCGTAGGCGCCGTAGCCCTCGCCGAGGTCGGAATTCAGGTCCACGCTGGTCATCGCCGCCGCTCCGCGTGCCGATCGGGTCTCATAGGGCCGCAACGGGTTCCGGCTCGGCCGGATCCGCGCTGCGAGAATCGAGCGCGCGGCCCGCCGTCTCCGGCAAGAGAAGCGCCGCGACGATCACGAGGCAATAGGCGCCCGCCGCCACGACGCCGATGGCGATGCCGAGTGTCAGCGAGCCGCTGAGGTGGCCCACCACGGCGGGGCAGATCGCGCCGGTGGCGCGGCCGAAATTGTAGCAGAAGCCCTGCGCGGAGCCGCGGATCCGGCTCGGGAACAGCTCGCTCAGGAAGGCGCCCATCCCGGAGAAGACGCCGGAGAGGAAGAAGCCCAGAGGGAAGCCCAGCACCAGCATCACCGGGTCGGTGATCGGGATCAGCGTGTAGGCGAGGACGAGGACGCCGGCGCAGAAGCCGAACAGGACGAAGCCCAGGCGGCGCCCGATGCGGTCGGAGAGCCAGGCGCTGGTCAGGTACCCGACGAACGACCCGAAGATCAGCATCAGCAGGTAGCCGCTGGTGTTCAGGACCGAGAGGTTGCGCTCGGTCTTCAGGTAGGTCGGGAGCCACGTGGTCACCGCGTAGTAGCCGCCCTGCATGCCGGTCGCCAGCAGGCTCGCCAGCACGGTCCGGCCGATCAGCGGCCGGGAGAAGATGTCGAGGAAGCTGCCGGTGTCGCCGACGTCCCGCATGGCGGCGCGGGTCTGCCGGTAGACTTCCGGGTCCTCGATGTTGCGGCGGATCCAGAAGATCAGCACCGAGGGGAGGGCGCCGAGCCAGAACAGGATCCGCCACGCCACCGCCGGCTCCGCCAGGGCGAACACGGCCCAGAAGGCGATCGCCGCGCAGGCCCAGCCGACCGCCCAGCTCGACTGGACGAGCCCCACCGCCTTGCCGCGGTAGCGGGCCTGGATCGTCTCGGCGATCAGCACCGAGCCCACCGACCACTCGCCGCCGAAGCCGAAGCCCTGCAGCGCGCGGGTCACGAGCAGCTGCTCGTAGGACTGGGTGAAGCCGCTGAGCACCGTGAACAGGGTGAACCACGCGACGGTGCCCTGCAGGACGACGACCCGGCCGTAGCGGTCGGCCAGGATCCCGGCCGCCCAGCCGCCGATCGCCGACGTGACGAGCGCGGCGGTGGCGATGTTGCCGGCCTCGACCTTGGTCAGGCCCCAGACCACGACCAGGGTCGGGATCAGGAAGGTGTAGACCATGTAGTCGAACGCATCGACGCCGTAGCCCGCGAAGGCCGCGCCCAGGACCCGGCGCTCCGCCGGACTCGTGTCTCTCACCCACATGGCGCAACTCCTTTGCGGAATGGCCGCCGCGCGGCCGGGATGGTCACAGGAACGGCAGGTCGCGGTTGAGGAGGTCGGTGATCAGCATGTGACCGGGCGCGTGGGTGATGCAGAGCGGCAGCCGCGCCGCCATCGCCACGGCCTGCGGGGTGACCCCGCAGGCCCAGAAGACCGGGAGCTCGTCGGGCTCGATCGGCACAGGGTCGCCGAAATCCGGTCGCGCGAGGTCGCGGATGCCGATCAGGCCCGGATCTCCGAGATGGATCGGCGCCCCGTGGACCGCCGGCATCCGGGCCGTCACCTGCACGGCCTTGATGGCGTCCGCCGCCTTCATGGGCCGCATGGAGACGACGAGCGGACCGTGGAACGGGCCCGACGGCTGGGTGGCGATGGAGGTCCGGTACATCGCGACGTTGCGGCCGAGGGCGATGTGCCGGAGCGGGATGCCCGCCTCGATCAGGCCGGCCTCGAACGAGAAGGAGCAGCCGAGGACGAAGGTGACGAGGTCGTCCCGCCACACGCCGGTCAGGTCGGGCAGCTCGGCCACGAGCGCGCCGCCCTCGTAGACGCGGTAGCCGGGGACGTCTGTGGCGAGGTCGAGATCGATCCCCAGCGTCGGCAGTGCGCGGTCGCCGGGCCGCGAGACGCCGAGGATCGGGCAGGGCTTCGGGTTCTGCTGGCAGAAGCGGTGGAAATCCTCCGCCATGGCCCGCGGCAGGATCATCAGGTTGCCCTGCGCGTGGGCGGGGACGAGACCCGAGGTGTGGCCCCGGAACCGACCCGCGCGGATCGCGCGCCGCGCGTCCGCCGCGTCGGCGAAGACAGGTGGCGCGCCGTCGGCGCCCGCGTGCTGGCTCACCGCGTTGATCTCCCTGGCTGGTCGTCGCGCGCCGGCGCGGCCGCGTCGGCCGTCCGTATTCCGCGAGATCCCGATCGCTTCAGCGATTCATTTCCTGCGGCAACGATCCCATCGCGCCGCGGAGCAGGCCAATCGTGATTGCGAATGGGGCGCGATAAACCGGACTTATCGGCCGGCGGCCCAGGTCTCGGCGGCCCAGGTCCCGGCGGCCCAGGTCTCGGCGACGTCCTGGGCGAGGCGGGCCGCGTCCGCCACGAAGTGATGGGCCGGCCGCTTGGTGTGCATCGCCGTGAAGGTCAGGTCCGAGAGCTGCGGCTCGGCTGGCAGGACGCGCAGGGTGCCGGCACGCAGTTCGGCTTCGACCACGGCCGGGGGGATCACGCAGATCCCGAGGCCCTCGACGCCCATCTTCACGATGGTGGCCAGGGAGGCGCTCGTGTGGATCTGGCTCGGCAGGAGGTTCTCCTGGAGGACGAGGTCGCGCAGCTCGACGTAGGGGCTGGTGTTGCGCGGGTAGGTGATGAGCGGGTGGTGCAGCAGCGCGCCGAGGCTCAGGGGCTCGTCGTCCGGCAGCAGGCCGGGCGCGGCGATCCAGGCGACGGGGGTGCTGAACAGGGGCCGGTTGGCGAAGCTCGGCAGGGTGATCGGCCCGACGAGGAGGGCGAGGTCGATCTCGTCGGCGACCAGGGCGGCCTGCATGTTCGGCGAGATGTCGACCGTGATGTCGACGCCGATCCCGGGATGGGTGGCGCGCATCCGCTCGATGAAGCGCGACAACCACAGGTGCACGATCGTCTCGGACACGCCGAGCCGCAGGGTGCCCCGCGTCCGGCCGGTCTCGTGCAGGGCCGCGCTCATCTCGGACTGGAGCGCCAGGAACCGCTCCGCGAAGCCGAGGAGCAGGCGTCCCCGCTCCGTCAGCGCGACGTCCCGGCTGCGGCGCTCGAACAGCGTCCCGTACTCGTGCTCCAGGGCCGCGATGCGCTGGGAGACCGCCGGCTGCGTGGTGTTCACCTTCTCACTGGCGCGGCGAAAGCTCGAGAGTTTCGCGACCCAGTAGAACACCTCCAAGCTGCGGAAATCCGCCATCCCGCGATCGTCCCGCCTCGCCGTCGTGCTCGGTCATATCGCGCCCCGATGCGCGCGAGCGCAAGCGCGCGGCCGCCGCTCGCCGCTAGAGGTTCGACACGCTCGTGGCCGGACGGGCCGGGCGCATGTGCGCGAGCAGCAGGCGCGCTTCCGCGACGAGGGGATGGTCCAGGTACCAGAGGCCGCAGGCCCAGCCGGCGATCCCGGCGGCGATCGCGGCCGCGAGGCTCGGGAGCGGCGTCTCGGCCGACCATCCCCAGGCCGACATCACCAGGACGGCGGGCGCGACGGCGATGCCGGTCAGGACGGCGGCGTGGAGGTAGATGGGGGCGTAGTCGCGCCGGAACGTGTCGGTCATCCGCTCGAGATGCGGCCGGTAGAGGCCGACGGCCAGGAACGCCTCGCCGATCCGCGCCGCGCCCGCGCCGCCGAGGCCGAACAGGCAGCCGATGCTGAACATCACGAGGCCGGCGCCGTGGCGCAGGAACTCGAACCGCGCCTGCAGGGCGGTCTGGTCCCGGATCAGGAACACCTCCCAGGTCATGCTGAGCGAGGTCAGGACGATCGCCGCCAGGGACAGCAGGCAGAAGGGCAGCGCCGCGCCCTCCCAGCCCGGCCCGAGCAGGACGCGCATGATCGGCCCGGCCAGGACGGCCGCGCCCGCGAAGGCCGGCCAGAGCAGCACGGTGATCATCCGCAGCGTGTGGAGGTAGCAGGTGCGCAGGGACTGCCCGTTCCGCTGCTGGTTCGCGAGGTCCACGAAGGTGATGCGCGTGATCACCACGTGCAGGTGGTCCCACATCAGGGTGTTGAGGCTCGCCGCGCGGGAGTACAGGCCGAGGGCGCTGAGCCCGAGCATCCGCCCGAGGACGAGGTCGCCCATCCGGCCGGCGATTCCCGCGACGCCCGCGATGGCGAAGAGCCGGCCGCCGTAGGTCAGGATCTCGCGCCAGCCCGCGAGGCCCATGCGCAGCGACACGTAGCGCAGGCCGAGGCCGTTCGCAGCCAGCGCCGCCGCGACGGCGCCCGCGGCCTGCCCGTAGGCCTGGCTCATGTAGCTGAAGCCGAGGAGCGCCAGCGCCAGCATCGCGCCGCTGGCGACGAGACCGCGCAGCATGTTGACGAGGGCCACGCCGCGGAAATTGCCGTGCCGCTCGATCATGGCGGCCGGGCGGAACTCCAGCGCGCCGACCAGCGGCACGACTGCGAGGATGGCCAGGGCGCGCTGGACCTCCGGCTCGCCCAGGAGGACGCTGCCGAATACGCTGAAGGCCAGGATCAGGATCGCCGCCGCGCCCGACAGGATCAGGTTCACCGTGAACACGCTCGCCAGCAGGGCCCCGTCCACCCGGTCCGCCCGGACGATGTAGCTCGACAGGCCGCAGGAGCGCAGCGTGGACAGCAGGCCCGCGATCGCGGCGGCGAGGCTGAAGATGCCGGTCTCGTGGGGCGTCAGCAGCCGCGCGAGGGCCAGCGAGGTGCCGAACTGTGCCAGGAACAACCCGCCCTGGCAGAATCCCATCCAGGCCAGGCTCCGGCGCTTCGAGAACGCGGGCGGCGCCGTCGCTTCCGGCCCCTCTCGGAGTTCTGCCATGGGATCCTTCGGACGCGACAGGGTGGCGGCGGCGCTGGCGGCGGCCAGGGCGCGATCGATCGGGACGGCTTAACAGTGCCCGGTGGACCGCGGCAGCTGGCCAATCGGAGGACCGTGCCCACGCCCGATGGCCGAGGTCAGGTCGGGCCGCCGTGCAGATCAGGCGCTGCAGAGAGGCCCGAGAACTCGCCCGCTCCCGAGTCCGGGAATCCGATTTGACTGTATCGGACGCACATATCCGTGTTTTGCCCGCGTCATGAACCAGCACGTAATATATTCATCTTACCGAACGCACTTCGAGCCCCGTTCACGCTGGCAGCACCGTATGCCGAGGCCGAACGAAGATATCCAAATGTGCAAGCGGCGCGCGGCACGGTCGGGATGATCCGATGTTTCGGCCGAAGACCTCGCGGAACAACTTGAAGGTCCGGTCGAAAGGCTAAACGGGTCGCATTCCGTCACGGCGTGCGCGTGCCCTATTCCGCGTTATCGTCGATGGAACAGTAAATCTCCGCAAGATTTTCCCGGCTTGACGGGTCGGTGGGATCGAATACCCGAGATCATCGTCCGATGCCGGCGCGGATCCGGACTTTTCTATAGCCCGTCAGAGGATCCAAGCGGCCGTCGCTGTGCGTCGAGGACGCCGGATATTGCGCCGCCACAACTGCACGACATTCGGTTCCGCATCCAAAAGGCGTAGCCGCCCCTACGGCGCACGGATCGAGAAAGTGCAATAACATTACTATACATTGTCTGTGACTCGTTTTAGAAGGTCGCAATTCTGGCAGTATTTATGGAATAATGCCAAATGAAAATCAGCTTCACCGTATGTACTCGCAACCGTGTAGCGTCCCTTATGCAGACGCTCGACTCGGTGGTCCGCGCGATCGAGGCCGCGCCCGAAGCTGAGGCCGAGATCATCGTCGTCGATAACGGGTCCGAGGACGGCACGGACGCGGCGTTGAAGCGCTGGTCCGCGTCAATCTCGATCGATCGACGCGACGTTCTGCTCCTCACGCAGGCGCGCCCAGGTGTCGCCGGGTCTCGGAACGCCGCGATCGCGCGCGCGTCCGGAGACATCATCGCGTTCATCGACGACGATTGCGTCGTGTCGGACCAGTATCTGCGAGATCTGATCGCGCACTATGCCGGCGACACGGAAAGCGTCATCCGCGGTGGCCGCGTCGAGCTGGGATCTACCCAGGACATCGACTTCACCACGAAGACCGAGGCCCTGGCCAGCCGGCTGACGTACCCGGCTCATCCCGGCGGCTTCGTCCACGGCTGCAACATGACCTGCAGCCGGGCCGTCATCGAGCGGATCGGCGGGTTCGACGCGGCGTTCGGCCCCGGGGCGACGTTCCGCGCGGCGGAGGACACGGACTTCATCTACCGCGGCTGGGCGGCCGGCGTGGCGGTCGAGTACGTGCCCGACATGAGCGTCAAGCATTTCCACGGGCGCCGGGACCCGCGCACGATCGACCGGCTGCACTGGAACTACCAGTTCGGCAACGGCGCGCTCTACGCCAAGCACATCGGCCGCAGCCCGTGGCTGATCAAGCACCTGTACTGGTCCGCCCGCAACGCCGCCCGCGAACTGGTCGGGGGCCCGTGCTTCGACGCGCAGCTCGGCCTGACGTGGCGCGCCATCGTGACCGCCAATCTGAGCGGCGTCCTGGCCTTCGCCTGGCACAGCGCGCGGACGCTGCTGACGCGCCCGCCCGCCCGGGCCTAGGGGGCGGAACGCGCCGGCGGGAGGCGCGGGAGTGCCGCCCGCTCAGCGGGCCGGCGCGCCGCCGGGCCGCGCGAGGCGCGTCCGGCCGAGCATCCGGAGCGTGACGCGCCGCCCGAGCTTCATCGCCGGGTAGAGAAGCCGCGCGCGTCCGGGGCTGCGCAGCAGCCGCGCCAGGAGCCGGCTCGCCGCGCCCCGGTCGTCGCTGAGGCGCGACAGCAGGACGAGGGCGTCCGCGCCGTAATAGAGGTCCGGGCCGTGCCGGACGACCATGCCCTCGTCGAGGTCGTACCCGCGCCGCGCGATCTCGTCGACCAGGGGACCCCCGCTCCGGGCGTCCACCAGGGCGACGGTGCCGACCGACCGGCGCAGGGCCATGAGGTGCACGTAGTTGGAGCAGAACGGGCATTCGCCGTCGTAGACCACCGTCAGGGCGGCCTCGGTCGAGGGGGCGGTCATGGCGTCAGGTCGATCCTGTGCTCGGCTTCGGACACCACGCGGCGGACGGGGACGCCGTCCTGCAGGCTGAAGCAGACGGATTCGCGCCGGTACACGTAGGCGACGATGTCGGCCATGGCGAGGGTGTCGAAGCCGGCGGCGTACTGGAGCGGGACGAAGAAGTGGTGCGGATAGACCGCGTAGGGGAACAGGCCCGTCCTGTCGCGGATCGCGCTGACGAGGCGGTGGTAGCCCCGGACGTAGGCGTCCAGCGCCGGACCGTCGATCTCCGACTTCGAGTATTCCTGACCCAGGCCGTCCGGTGCGGTCAGGACGGGAACGTCGCAGGTCGTCGAGGCCGTGACCTTGCGGAAGACCTGCGTGCCGCCGTTCGGGTTGTCGAGGGCGAAGGCGTTCGCCGCGTCGGGCGCGCCGTAGGCCATGTGGGCGAACGGGTAGGAGTAGAAGGTGAAGAAGTTGGTCGGCACGTAGTGCCGCTGGCCGGTCCGGTCGACCGCCTCGAAGTACATCTTGTTGTTGGCCAGGGTGTCGTACCAGCCGAGCCAGGCCTGGGTCATGAACGTGTTGCCGGTCAGGATGAACAGCACCGACAGGATCCCGACCGAGACCGGGGGCCGCTCGTAGTGCCGGCTCACGACGACGGCCGCGATGGCGAGGTTCAGCATGATCCAGGGGGCGAAGTTGGCGCCCATGAGCACGATGATCGACAGGTGCATCACGTCGAAGCCGAGGAGCAGCAGCAGCAGCCAGCGGCGCGGCATGAGGATCCCCACCAGGGCGATGCCCTGACCGACCAGGATGAGCGTGTTGGTCAGCGCGCTCGAATGGCTCAGGATCGTGCGCATCGCCTCCACCAGCACGGGCCAGCCGGCGTAGGGGACGTGGTTGTTGTCGAGGCCGACGATGAAGATCTTGCCGGGATCGTTGTTCAGCAGCCAGGAGAACGGCCCGTCGTCGAGCGTGACCTTGGCCAGGAATGACGAATAGTAGTTGCCGAGGTGGATGCTGATCGCCGCCGCGATCAGCACTTTCGAGAACATCGCGCTGGCCGACGCGACGTCCGACCGCGCCGCGGCGCCGAGCCCGCGCCAGTCGCGCAGACGCGCCGTCCCGTGGGCGATCAGCAGGCCCGCGACGAGGCAGAAGCTCACCTCCGCGAGCGGCACCACGTCGATGATGTGCCCGTGCCAGAGGCCGGTCACCCGGATGACCGCCTGCTTGCTCCAGACCAGGTAGGTGGCGCTGATCAGGGCGAGCGAGGGCCAGCGCAGGCAGAGCACGCCGCCGGCCACAGCCGCGACCCACAGCGCCGCGATGGCCGTGACGGCGACGGTCGCCTTCGCCCCGGGCAGAATGACGGGGAAGAGCGGGTAGTGGATCAGCGCGTAGCCGCCCGCGATCACGCCGATCATCTGCAGCAGCCGGACCGACGCGAGATCGGCGGCGGCGAAGCGCACCCGCGTCATCGCGAGGGCCAGCGCCACGGGCAGCACCACGCCGTAGTAGTTGTTGATCGCCGTGACGCCGTGCGAGATCTTCAGCAGGACCAGCAGGGCGCCGATCTGCGCGAGCAGGATCAGGTAGTAGCGCGCCCGCTCCGCCACTGGTCGCACGAGGCGTCGCAGGGCGGTGTCGAGGGCCTTGTCCGGGCCGGTGATCGGGAGCGTGCTGCTCATCGTCTGTCTTCCGCCGCGCTGGTGCGACCGCCGCTGCGCGCAGCGACGGCCTCTCATCCTCAAGGGCCCGCTTTGACGGGGCGGCCAGCGGCCGAACGGGGTCCGCCGTCATGCGGGCGTCTCGAGGAGGACCCGCCGCGGACCTGTCCTGCCGCCCCGGGTTCCTGCCTCGCCGGAGAGCTTGGCACTTCACGGGGGTGTGAGAGGCTGCAAAGAGGGCGATCGCCCCTACGCCTTTCGGCTACCCCGACCGTCCCGGCCCCCGGGCTCTACCCGCCGCTGCGCGCGGTGGGACGGGCGTCAGCGCGGCGCCTGTCCCGCCAGCGGTGAGGTCTCGTCGACGAATGTCAGCTTGGCGGCGACCCGTTCCGCCAGGACCCGGCGGCGCGCGGCGAAGAGGGGCTTGAGGATCGGGTTGCCTTTCAGGAAGGCCGCGATCCTGGAGCGGGACGTGAAGATGGTCGATTCGAAAGGTTTCCGCGAGACGGCGTTCGGGACGAGCGCGCGACCGCATGTCAGAGCGCCGCGCTCGAAGAAGTAGGCCCAGTTGTCCGACGTCACCGCGACCGGGCGGTTGGCCCGCAGGATCCCCTCGGCCGCCGACCGGGTGATCACGTAGGCTGCGGCCGTGCCGAGGCTGCTCATGTCCATGGGCAGGCACAACCGGTATTCGCCGATGGTGACGGTGTCGACTGAGCTGAACGGCCCGACCGTCTCGGCCCAATTGAAGAGCAGGACGACGTCGCCCGGCCGCAGGGCGGCCTCGATGCCGGCCACGATCTGATGGATCTGCGGCGGCAGAACGACGTCATCCTCGACGATGAGCGCGTGCGGCAGGTCGAGCGCGATCATCCGCTCGTAGGCGCTCATGTGGGACAGCGCGCACCCGATCTGACCGGCCGTCAGGTCGGGTTGGAACGGGGCGTTCGGATCCGGGACCGGGCCTTCATAGCCGGTGATCTCGCAGCGCGGCCCCCACACCTCGGCGAGGTGCCGGGATAGGTAGGCGTGCCGTTCGCGGAACCGGGGCAGGGAGATCCCGAAGCAGTACATCGTAGTCACCTCTGATGGGGCCCGTCGGGCCGGCCGCGTTCGGCGGCCGTGATCCTTCCCGACCGCGTCCTCCGGCTCTGGCCGTCCGGATCTGCGCCGGGGTCCGGACGGCGCTCCGGCCTGCGAGCTCAATCGCGGGCGGCCGGGTCGCTCCCGTCGACGGTCGGCGACCGCACCACCGGCAGGATCGCCGCCAGCAGGAGTTGGTGGAGACCGTGATTGACGAAGAGCGGGCACTCGAAACAGACCAGGACGAAGAGCTGGCTCATGAACAGGATCGGCCACGCCTCGACGTAGCCGGAGGAGCGCGCGAAATGGGCGATCACCCGGCGCGCGGTGTCGAGCAGCGCGGCCGTGAAGAGGACCAGGCCGACGATCCCGAACGCTACGGCCGTGTCGATGAAATTGTTGTGGAAGAACCACAGCTTCTGCTTCGTGACGAAGTGCAGGTAGGCGGCCGTGGTGAGCGGGCTCTCCCAGTAGGCCTTGTAGCCGATGCCGATGAGCGGCTCCCGCCAGAACTGGTCGAGGCCGAACTGCCAGAGGATGGTGCGGCCGGTCAGCGTGGTGTCCTTGCCGAGATCCGACAGCACGCTCGCCGAGATGTCGGCGCCCCGCGCGGCGACGACGAGGATCCCGACGCCCGCCAGGGCGATGGCGATGCCGAGGCAGAAGCCCGTCACGTGCTTTCCCTGGCGCCACGCGAAGATCGCGGCAAGCGGCAACAGCCCCGCGGCGGCCGCTACCAGGGCGGTGGCCGAGTGCGTCGACACGAGGAGCGCCAGGGCCAGGCAGAATCCGAACGCGGTCAGGAGACGGTTCCAGCCCTGCAGGAACAGGCAGGCCGCGCAGAGGATCTGGAGGCTCGACAGGGATCCGAGGACGTTCTTGTGCGAGTAGATCCCGGCCCAGTTGCCGTCCGTCCCGCGCGTCAGGGCGGGCGCCGCCACCGTGAGAAAGGCCGACAGGAGCTGTCCCGCCAGGAGGCCCAGGAAGACGATCCTGACGAGGCGGGACAGGCCCATCGTCGTCCGCAGGGTGATGCCGGCCACGATCGTCGCGAGCAGCTGGAGCCCGTGATAGGCCGAGAGGCCGGGCGTGAGGGACCACAGGGCGGACGCGATCGCGAGGAGCGGCCAGCTGAGCAGCAGCAGACGGCTGCCGAACAGGGTGGCGGCGAGGTCGCGGCGCATGACCAGGAACGCGAAAGCGATCAGGTCGCTGCCGATCCAGATCGCCTTGTCGACGCCCGGCAGCTTGATCTGCTCGCCGACCACCGGGGCGAAGAGGAACAGGACGATCCACGCGGCGGCGGCCACGCCGAGCCGCGGCATGGCCTCGGCCCCGCCATCGCCCGGTGCGCCCGAATGGGCCCAGCGGTGATCCGTTCCGTACGGCCCGCCCGGCGACCAAGCGAGACCGCCGGCAGGACCGTGTCCGAGGCCCGTCAAGTGTCGTGGAAACGCCATCGCTCGATCTCAGACGCCCCGGGTGAGGCGGTGTCCCATCCGCCCCGCGGCCTGACACCGCTCGAGGCTGCCGCGGACACGCCCCCTCGCGAGTCGACGCTATCCCGGGCATCCCGGACTCAAGAACTCGACCAAACGAGGTAGCGGCGGCGCGGCGCTCGGTGACGACCGGATCGATGCGCGGTCCCGCCGGGCCGATGAAACAGCTCGGCCGGGCCTCGTGGGATAAGATGCCGCACCGAAGATCGGCCGCCGCGACGTGAGCGGCCCGGAATCTTCGGCACCAATGTCTGAATTCATACATTTCTCCACGTTGAGGGCACCGAAATCCGGTGTGCGGCCCGCTCTCAATCGAAGATCTGGGCAGTCGCGACGGAACTCACGGGACGATTAGGCACTTGGGAGATCGATAAATCCTGGAGGAGCGTTTGATGAAGGTCTCTCATCTGGCCGGCGCGGTTGCGCTTCTGGCCCTCGCTGCCGGGCCCGCCCTCGCGGCCCCGTGCAACACCGGAACCACGAAGTCGAACAGCCCCGATCAGCAGGCATCGAATCCCAAGAGCTCCGACGTCGACAAGTCGAGCAAGAATCTCGCTGGCGGCAACCAGCCCGCGTCGCCCGGCACGGTCGGTGCCATGAACAACGTGGGAGCCAACCAGACCGCCGACCGTCAGGCGCAGACGGACGCCGGCTCCAAGTCGAACTCGACCGATCCGGCCGCCGCGAACCTGGCCGGCGGCAACCAGCCCGCGTCGCCCGGCACGGTCGGCGCCATGAACAAGGCCGCCGCCGATCGGCAGACCGCCCCGGTCTCCGGCAACGATTGCTGATCCGAACCGACATAATCCCAGCAGACCGGAAGCCCGCCTCGCACCGTCGAGGCGGGCTTTCGCGTTCCCGAGCACCCCCGAGGCCCGACCCACGACCGGAACCGAGCGTGACAGTTTGAGCTGGTCGAGTTCGGCTGTATTTGGCACCGAAACCGGGTAGATTCGGCAATCGGTTCGGGGGAGGAGAGCGACGTGCGTGGTCGCCGGGCGCTGCTGCTCATCGGAGGGGTCCTGCTCGCTGCGGCCGGTCTCGCGGTCACGCCGACGGGCGCGCGCCTCCGGGCCGATGCCGGCCCGATCGTCGCCGAGGTACGGGCGCGCGTCGCGGCGCTGATTCCCGAGCGGCGAGAGAACCTGTCGGCGGCGGCGCAGCTTCCCGCGCCGCGCACCGCCATCGAGGA
Organism: Methylobacterium sp. 285MFTsu5.1; assembly: GCF_000383455.1. NCBI lineage: Bacteria > Pseudomonadati > Pseudomonadota > Alphaproteobacteria > Hyphomicrobiales > Methylobacteriaceae > Methylobacterium > Methylobacterium sp. 285MFTsu5.1. The sequence goes on from NZ_KB911276.1 coordinate 127,324, forward strand.
CGGCCGGACCCTGGTCCGGCTGACGCCGGCCGAGCGCGCCCGGATCGGTCTCGTCGCCGAGGCGCGTCCCGCCGTCCTGCACCCCCAGGAATTGACCGCCTACGGCAGCGTCCTCGACCTCGCCCGCATCACCGAGCTGACCAACAGCTACGCCGGCGCCGTGGCGGCGCTCCAGACGGCCCGCGCCCGGGTCGAGGTCTCGGCCAGCGCCGCCCGCCGGGCGCGGACCCTCGGCGCCGGCGTGGTGGCGGTGGCGCAGATCGAGACCGCCGAGGGCACGCTCCTGACCGATCAGGCGTCGGTCACGGTGGCGGAATCGCAGTTGCGCACCTTCGCGGCGACGGCGCGCCAGGAATGGGGGCCGGTGCTCGGAAAGGCGATCATCGAGCGGTCGCCGCTGGTGACGCGCCTGATCGAGCGGGCCGATTTCCTCATGCAGGTGACGTTGCCGCCGGGGGAGACCCTGCCGCAGGCGCCCAAGGCCGCTTTCGCCGAGGTGCCGCCGCAGAGCGAGCGGGTCGCTCTCCGGCTGGTCTCGCCGGCGACGCGGACCGATCCGCGGATCCAGGGGCAGAGCTTCTTCTATCTCGTCTCCGGCGACAGCGGTCTCCTGCCCGGGACCAGCACGATGGCGTTCCTGCCGGCGCCGCGCGCGGTGAAGGGCGTCCTCGTGCCGGAGGACGCCGTCGTCCACGGCGAGGGTGGCACCTGGGTGTATCGCGGGACCGGCGACGGCGCCTTCGTGCGTCACCCGGTGCGGCCGGACGCGCCGATGTCGGCCGACGCCTTCGTGGTCGAGGATCTGGCGGATGGCAGCGAGATCGTGCTGCGGGGCGCGCAGGCGCTCCTGTCCGAGGAGATGAAGAGCCGCATCCGCGTCGTGGGCGACGACGATGATTGAGCCGCCCGCTGCCGCCGGTCGCGGCGGTCCGCAGGCGGCCCTCGTCGGTTTCGCCGTCCGGCTGCCCAGGGTGGTCCTGGCCCTCGCCTGCGCCGTCCTCGTCTTCGGGCTCTACGCCCTCTCGGGGGCGCGCTACGACGTGTTCCCGGAATTCGCGCCGCCGACCGTGACCATCCAGACCGAGGCGCCGGGCCTCGATTCGGAGCAGGTCGAGGTGCTGGTCACGCAGCCCGTGGAGGTGTCGGTCGGCGGCCTGCCGGGCCTGGAGACCCTGCGCTCCACCTCGATCCAGGGCCTGTCGGTGATCACCGCCGCGTTCCGGTCCGGCAGCGACGTCGACCGCATCCGCCAGCGGGTCAACGAGCGCCTGGCGGCGCTCGCCGGCCGCATGCCGGCCGGCGTGGCGGCGCCCGCCATGACCCCGTTGACCTCCTCGACGCTGACCGTGCTCCTCGTGGGTCTCACCTCCGAGACCCGCGACGCCATGGATCTGCGCCAGGTCGCGGAGTGGACCGTGCGGCGGCGGCTCCAGGCGGTGCCCGGCATCGCCCAGGTCTCGATCTACGGCGGCGGCGTGCGCGCCCTGCAGATCCAGGTCCGCCCCGACGACCTGATCCGCTTCCAGATCGGCCTCAACGACGTCCTCACGGCCGCCCGGAAGGGGACCGGCGTGCGCGGGGCGGGCTTCGTCGACACGCCGAACCAGCGCGTCCTGCTCCGGACCGAGGGGCAGTCGCTCACCCCGGAGGCGCTCGGGCAGATCGTGCTCCACAACGACGGCGGGGCGAGCGTGGTGCTCTCCGACGTGGCGACCGTCACGGCCGCGCCCGAGCCGGCGATCAGCGCGGCCCTCGTAGACGGCAGGCCCGGCGTGCTGCTGATGGTCGGCGCGCAGGTGGGCGTCGACACCCGCGCCGTGACCGCCCGCCTGGAGGCGGCCCTCGACGAGCTGCGCCCGGTCCTGAAGCGCGACGGCGTGAGCCTGCGGGCCGACCTGTTCCGGCCGGCGAACTTCGTGGACGTGGCCACCGGCAACGTGATCGAGGCGCTGGCGCTCGGCGGCGTGCTGGTGGTGGTCGTGCTCCTCGTCTTCCTCGCGGACTGGCGGGCGGCCCTGATCAGCGCCACGGCGATCCCGCTGTCGCTGATCGCCGCCGCCCTCGCCCTCCAGGCCTGGGGCGAGAGCCTCAACACGATGACCCTCGGCGGCCTCGCCCTCGCCATCGGCGAGGTCGTCGACGACGCGGTGATCGGCGTCGAGAACGTCGCGCGCCGGCTGCGGGAGTCGCGGGGCGGGCGCCGCGGCCTGCCGCGCGTGGTGCTCGCCGCGATGCTGGAGGTGCGGACCTCGGTTGCCTACGCGACCCTCGCGGTGATCCTGATGTTCCTGCCGGTCCTGGCGCTGACCGGCGTCGCCGGCCGCCTGTTCGGGCCGCTGGCGCTCGCCTACATCGCGGCCGTCGTCGCCTCGCTCCTCGTGGCGCTCACGGTCACGCCGGCCCTGGCGCTCCTGCTCCTCGGGGGCCGGATGGGGCGCGACTCCGGCGCCGCGCCGCCCGATCCGCCCGTGGTGCGCTGGAGCCGCGCCGCCTACCTGCGGCTGCTCGCCGGGATCGGGCGGGTGCCGCGGGTCGCCATGGCGGGCGCCCTGCTGGTCACCCTCGCGGGCGCCGCCGTCCTGCCGACCCTCGGCGCGGTGTTCCTCCCCGACCTGAAGGAGGGGCACATGATCCTGCACATGGTCGCCATCCCCGGCACCGCGCTGCAGGAATCGGAGCGGCTCGGGACGCTGATCACCGGCGACCTGAAGGAGATCCCCGGGGTGCGCGCCGTGGCGGCGCAGATCGGCCGGGCCGAGGCCGCCGAGGACACCGCCGGGCCGCACTACAGCGAGATCCACATCGACCTCGAGCCCGGGCTCGACGGCGCTGCCCAGCGCCGGGTCGAGGGCGCCATCCGGCAGCTGATCGCCGGCTTCCCGGGGGCCGCCTTCTCGCTCAAGACCTTCCTCACCGAGCGCATCGAGGAGACGGTCTCGGGCTTCACCGCGCCGGTCGTGGTCAACGTGGTCGGCAGCGACCTCGACCGGATCGAGGCGGCCGCCCGCTCGGTGGCGCAGGAACTCTCGGAGGTGAAGGGCGCCCGGGACGTCCAGCAGGCCTCGCCGGCCGGGCTGCCGCAGGTCACGGTGGCGCTGCGGCCGGTGGATCTGCGGCACTGGGGGCTCGACCCCGTGGAGGTGCTCGAGGCCGTGCGCACCGCCTACCAGGGCGACACGGTCGGCCAGACCTATCGCGGCAACGCCGTGTTCAACGTGCTGGTGATCCTCGACGCCCGCGTGCGGGACCGCCTCAGCGCGGTGGGCGACCTGCCCCTGCGGACGCCGGGCGGGCGCTACGTCCGGCTGTCGCAGGTCGCCGACGTCTACGAGAGCGCCGGCCGCTACCAGGTCCAGCATCTCGGCGCGCAGCGGGTGCAGGCGGTGACCGCCAACGTCGCCGACCGCGACGTCGCGGGCTTCGTGGCAGCGGCCAAGCGCAAGATCGCCCGCGAGGTGCGGCTGCCGGAAGGGGTCTACGTGACCTTCTCGGGGGCCGCCGAGGCGCAGGCGGCCGCCCGCCGCGACCTGCTGGTCCATGCCGGGATGGCCGGCTTCGGCATCGTGGTCCTGCTGGCGATCGTCACCGGCTCGGCGGCGAACCTGCTTCTCGTCCTCGTCAACCTGCCCTTCGCGTTCGTGGGCGGCGTCGCGGCCGTGGCGCTCACCGGCGGTGTGCTGTCGCTGGGCTCGATCGTCGGCTTCGTGACCCTGTCGGGCATCTCGCTGCGCAACAGCGTGATGCTGATCGCCCATTACGAGCAGATGGTCACCCGGGACGGGCGCGCCTGGGACGCCGCCACGGCGGCGGCGGGCGCCGCGGACCGGATGGTGCCGATCCTGATGACGTCCCTGGTGACGGGCCTCGGCCTGCTGCCGCTGGCGCTCGGGGCCGGGGAGCCCGGCCGCGAGATCGAGGGCCCGATGGCCCTCGTGATCCTCGGCGGCCTGATCACCTCGACGGTGCTGAACCTGCTGGTCCTGCCGGTGATGGCGCTGCGCTACGCCCGGTTCCGGCGCGCGGACCCCGCGGATCTGGAACTGACCGCGGTCGGGTCCTGAGGCCGCGGTTCGCCGGCGGCCCTACCACCAGCTCGCGCGGGTCTCGGGCGCGGGCGGCCGGCTGCTCGTCGCCGGGCGCAGGGAGTGGTCGAGGGCGGCGAGCACGCGGCGCACGGCCTCCTCGTAGGTCGCCGCCACCGGTTCGCGCGGCCGGGCGAGCGCGACTGGGACGGTCTCGTCGAGGCGCCCGGGCCGCGGGCGCATCACCACCACCCGGTCGGCCAGGGTGACGGCCTCCCCGACATCGTGCGTGACGATCAGGATCGTCGGCTTCGACTCGGCCCAGAGACCGAGGAGCTGGTCGTGCAGCCCCTTGCGGGTGAAGGCGTCGAGGGCCGAGAACGGCTCGTCGAGGAGCAGCACCCGCGGCCGCGCCACGAAGGCGCGGGCGATCGCCACGCGCTGCTGCTGCCCGCCGGACAGCTCCCGCGGCCAGCGACCGCCGTGCTCGGCGAGCCCGACGCGCTCTAGGGCGTGGGCGACGCGGGCGCGGCGCTCGGACCGGGACAGGTCGGCGAGGCCGAAGCCGACATTGCCGGCCACGTCGAGCCAGGGCAGCAGGCGCGGCTCCTGGAAGACGACGCCCACGCTCGGATGGGGTGCGCGGATCGTCTCGCCGTCGACCGCGACGGCGCCCGCGCTCGCGTGGTCGAGCCCCGCGATCAGCCGGAGCAGGGTCGTCTTCCCGCAGCCCGAGCCGCCGATCAGCGCGACGATCTCGCCCTGCTCGACCGACAGGTCGATGCCCGCGAGCGCCTGCGTGCCGTCCGCGTAGGTCTTGGAGAGGTCGTCGACGGTCAGCACGGGCGTCTCTCGGCGGGCGTGGCGTGGGGATCGCGGCGCGGGGCGGCCTCCCGGTCCGCGGCCCGCGTCCGGGCCGGAGCCGCGGTCACAGGCTGTCCCGCACGGTATCCTGCCACCGGGTCAGGGGAGCTGTCAGCGTGACCAGGGCCATGTCGGCCGCCTTGCCGACGAGGGCGAAGGCGATGATCGCCGCCACGATCTGATCGGGCTTGCTGAACTGCTGGCCGTCCACCAGCAGGTAGCCGAGCCCCTCCGAGGCGCCCATCAGCTCCGCCGCCACGACGAACAGGAAGCCGAGGCCGAGCCCCGTGCGCAGGCCCACCAGGGTCGCCGGCAGCACGGCCGGCAGCAGGATCCGGCGGGCGAGGGCGAGGCGGGACAGGCGGAAGATCCGGCCGACCTCGACCAGCTTGCGGTCGACCGAGGCGATCGCACCCGAGACGCCGACATAGACCGGGAAGAACACCCCCACGGCGATCAAGAGGACCTTCGGCGTCTCCAGGATGCCGAACCACAGGATGAAGAGCGGCACCCAGGCGAGCGACGGGACGGCCCGCAGCGCCTGCAGGCTCGGGTCGAGGAGCCAGCGCAGCGGCGGGACCGTGGCGACGAGGGCGCCGGCCAGGATCCCGGCCGACGCGCCGCAGAGGAAGCCGAGGCCGACCCGCACGAGGGTCGCCTCGACATGCATCCAGAGATCGCCCGAGACGGCCAGGGCCCAGAGGGTCGCGGCGATCCGGCTCGGCGGCGGGAGCAGCCGCCCCGACGCCGCGCCGCTCGCGACCGCGATCTCCCAGCCGATCGCCAGGACGAGCGGCAGCAGCAGACCCAGGCCGGCGCGACCGCCCCGCCGCAGAAGCGGCACGCGGCCGCTCACTGTCCGGCGACGGGATTGAAGCGCGTGTCGAGCAGCCCGTCGACGGCGGCGGACACGTCGGTGCCCGCCGGGATGATCCCGGCCTGCTGCAGGGCGGTGCCGGCCGCCTTGATCGACTGCGCCTGGGCCGGGCCGATCGCCGGCTGGGAGAGGTCGGTCCGCTCGAGCTGCCGGGCGATCACCGGCTCGGGCAGCTTGGTGGCCGCCACGAGGGCCGCCGCGAGCGCCTGCGGGTTGGCCAGCGCGTAGGCGCGCGCCCGCTCGTAGGCCGCGATCACCGTCCGGACGAGGTCGGGATGGGCGGTGGCGAAGTCCTCCCGGACGTCGAGCAGGCCCCAGGTGTTCGCCGCGGCGTCGCGGTAGACCAGCACGTCGCCGTTCTCGATCTCGGCCGCCGCCATCATCGGGTCGAGGCCGGCCCAGGCATCGACGTCGCCGCGGTCGAGGGCGGTCCGCCCGTCCGCGTGCTGCAGCAGCACGAGCTTGGCGTCGCGCTCGGTGAGGCCGGCGCCCTGGAGCGCGCGGATCAGGAAGATGTGCGGATCGGTGCCCCGGGTGACGGCGACGCGCTTGCCCTTCAGGTCGGCGGGCTTGGTGATGCCGCTGTCCTTGCGGGTCACGAGCGCCGTCCATTCGGGGCGCGAGTAGGCGTAGATCGCCTTGATCGGGTTGCCGTTGATGCGCGCCACGAGGGCCGCCGCGCCGGCCGCCGACCCAAAATCGATGGCGCCGGCATTCAGGAACTCGAGGGCCTTGTTGGAGCCGAGCGACTGGACCCAGCGGACCTTGATGCCGCGCGGCGCCAGCGCCTCCTCCAGGAAGCCCTTCTCCTTCAGGAGCAGGCCGACCGGATTGTAGGTCGCCCAGTCCAGGCGGATCTCCTTCGGGTCGTCGGCGCGGGCCTCGCGCGGCGCGAGCGCGCCGAGGCAGGCCAGGGCGAGGCCGGCGGCCAGGAGGGATCGGCGGGTGGAGCGCATGGTCGGGCCTGATGTCGTGGCGAAACGGAGGGCGGGGTGCGGGGCCGGCGCGGGGCAGGGGATCCGCGCCGCGGCGCGGTCCCGAGCGGTCTCGTCCGGGCGGCTGGGTTCAGGGACGCGGCGCCGTCGGCGAGACGATCGGCCGGGCGCATCCGGCGCGTCCGAGACCCGGGACCGCCCCGATCGCGCGATCCGCGCCGACACATCTCCCGGCTGCGGGATCACGCCCGGTCCGCCCCTGCGTCTTCATCGTACCTGCGCGGCCCTCAGCGTGACTGTGAATACAAGATCCTGTCGGCCGGTCGCGGAGTCAACAAAAGGGCTTTCTCTACTTCGCGGCGTCGAAGCAAGAATTTTCGGTCGGCCAGCCCAGGACGAGAAGAAATTACGCGTCCGCGCGCGCGAGGAGCAACGTCTGTCCTCCCGGGCCGCGCCGCGGCCACGCTGGAGCCGCGCGGCCCGCACTCACGTGAGACCGCGGCTTCGGGCTGACGGGTCCTTCCGGCGCCCGAAGGCGTGCCAGGATGGCGGCTGCCACGACGGCTGAACCGCCGGCGCTCGACTGTCGGAAGCGATCCTCGCCCGCGCCAGGACTGTAACCGTTGCCGCATCGCCGAGCGACGTGCAGAGTTCAATGTCTCCGGCACGGGGGGAACTCTGCCATGGACTCGAGAATCGTCGTGATCGGCGGCGGCTTCGCCGGTCTGTGGGCCGCCGCCGCCGCGGCGCGCGCCCGGACCGAGTTCGGCCTCGGCGACCGCGTCGCGGTCACGGTGATCGCGCCGGACCCGTTCCACGTCATCCGGGTCCGCTGCTACGAGGCCGATCTCGGCGCCCTGCGCGTACCCCTCGACGACGTGCTCGGGCCGATCGGCGTGGAACGCCGCGAGGCGCGCGCGATCGACATCGACCCCGCGGCGCGCACGGTCACGGTCGAGTCCGCGGCGGCGTCCGCGGTGTCGTCCGCGGTGTCGTCCGCCGCGTCGTCGGGCGTCGTCGAGACGCTGGCGTACGACCGCCTCATCCTCGCCGCCGGAAGCCTGCTGTGGCGCCCCGAGATCCCGGGAATCGCGGGCGCCTTCGATGTCGACACCTTCGCGGGGGCCCAGGCCCTCGCGGCGCATCTCGATCGTCTCGGTGACGCGGGCGGGCCGGATGAGGCCGGCCGCTGGACCGCCGTCGTCATCGGCGGTGGCCTGGTGGGACTGGAACTCGCCTGCGAGCTGCCCGCCCGGCTCGCCGCTGCCAGGGACCGGGCCGGGGCCACGGGTCCGGTGCGGACCATCCTGATCGACCACGCGCGCGAAGTCGGGAGCGCCATGGGCGCGGCGGCCCTGCCGGGGATCCGCGAGGCCTTGCGCGATGCCGGCGTGACCTGCATCGGCGGTGCGCGGGTCGGTGCCGTCGATCGCACCGGGGTGACGCTGGCGGACGGGACGCGCCTGCCGGCGTGGACGAGTGTCTGCGCCACCGGCATGCGGGCGAGCCCGCTGGGCGGCACGCTCGGCCTCCCCCTCGACCCGCTCGGGCGCCTGCCCGTCGACGCCTTCCTGGCCGTCCAGGGGCTCGCTGGCGTCTACGCGGCCGGCGACATCGCCTCGGCTGCGGCGGACGATGCCGGTCATCGCACGGTGATGTCGTGCCAGCACGCCCGGCCGATGGGTCGGTTCGCGGGTTTCAACGCCGTCTGCGATCTCGCCGGCCGGCCGGAGCGGCGGCTGCGCTTCGCCGCGCCCGACTACGTCACCGTGCTGGATCTGGGCGCCTGGGGGGCGGTCTACACCGCCGGCTGGGATCGCGGCACGCTGGTCTCGTCGGGCGCCGCCGCGAAGGCGACGAAGCAAATCATCAACGGCACGCGCATCTATCCGCCCCTCGACCGCGACGCCGCGTCCATCCTGGCCGCGGCCGCGCCGATCATCCAGGCCGCGCCCGCGACGCAGGCCGCGCGATGACGCCGGCCCGATCGCGGCCAGTCCGGGAGTCCGGTCTTCGGCGGTCGATAACCTGCCGAAACCGCTCGAAGCGCCTCGGAAACTGGAACCGATCCGGCGGAAGATTGTCGAGCCTTCCCGTCCGGGCCTGCCGAGACTGATCGGGCCGCCACGAACCGTCCGGGATTCGCGCCGCCGCGCCGCCGATTAACCACACATTAACCATACCGGAGATTGTATTAGCCATTGCCAAAATCCCGCCAGGGTAGAGCCATCATGGTCGCGGCCCCCACAGCCACGTGGTCCCACATCCTCTCGCAGGTCGCCGACAGCCTGGACCGCTTCGTCGAGGGACCGTCCGCCGAGATCCTGAAGCTCAAGCCGTCCTTCGACACGGTCGAGGGGCCGGCCGCGCTGTCCGCGCCGCGCATCGAGCCCGTCGCGCACCCGCCAATCCTGCCGGAACCCGCGGTCAACGACGCGGGTCCCGCGCCCGTCCCCTGCGAGTCCGAGGCGGTGTCGGACTGGATGAGCACGCTCGACATCATCACCGGCATGGCCGGCCGTGCCGAAGCGCAGAAGCAGCGCCTGCAGGAGCAGAGCATGTCGCACGAGGCCGCCCTGGCCGCCGCGCAGCGCGCGCTGGCGGAGACCCGGCACCGCCTGCAACTGTCCGAGATGCGCGTCCGCGAGGTCGAGGCCCGCGCCGATATCCGGCTGCAGCGCGTCCAGGCCGAGGCGGACGCCCAGGTGCAGGACATCCGCGCGGAGGCCGAGGCGCGCGTCCGGACGATCCACGCGGAGGCCGAAGCCTGGGTTCGGGCCGCCGAGGAGCAGGTCCGCGTCGCCGACCTGCGCGCGGAGACGGCGGAGAAGTGGCTCGGCCGGATCGACGCGGCCGCCAAGGCGCTCCTTCTGGGCGGCCACGTGAGCCGCGGGCCTGCGGGCGCCTGAGGCCGAGGGCCGGGGCCGGGCCATGGCCGCGTCGGGCTCCCGGCCCCACCGTGGCGCCGCTTCGGGCCGTCCGCCGGAACCCGTTGCCGGATGCGCTCCGCGCCGAGGACGGAGCGCCGCGGTCTCCCGCGCGGTCGAGGCCGCATCGCCGATCCGCGGGTGGACCGTACCGATCCGGTCTGTCGCCGTCGCGGCACTCGCCCTGGCGCTGCCCCTCTGCGGCTGCGTCTCCGGCCGCGTCCCGTCCGCCGACATCGCCGTGGCGGAGCCTCCGACGGCCGCGCCGGCCGCGGCGCGGCCGCCCGATCCGGCCCTCGACCCGGCCATCGTCGCGGATTCGTCCGGGTGGCGCCTGCGGCTCACCCACCTCTGAGGCGCGGCCTTCCCGGCACGGCCGATCTCCTCGGCGGCCTCCGCGCCCGCTCAGAGTCCGAACGTCACCCGACCGCGTTCATCGATCCGCCAGGCCGGGTTCCAGGCGATCTCCCAGGCATGTCCGTCCGGATCGCTCAGATATCCGCGGTATCCGCCGTGGGGCGGTTCGTCGGCCGCGCGCAGGAGCGTCCCGCCCGCCGCGACGAGCCGCGCGATGGTGGGCGCGACGTCGCCGCGGTTCGGGACGTTGTGGGCGAGGCAGAACGCGCTCGGGCTCGGTTCGCTCGCGCGCCGCATGTCCTGGTCGAGGTTGGGGTTCTGCCAGGTTCCGAGCATGAACCCGTTCATCTGGTAGAAGACGATCTCGTCGTTCTCGAACACGGGAGCCCAGCCGAAGCCGTCGCCGTAGAAGGCGCGCGACCGGCCGAGCGATGAGACGCCGAGCGTGATGACTGAGATCTGCTGCTGCATCGTCGGATCCTAGCATCCGACACGGGCGCGTCGCGCGAAATGTCGAAGGCCTTGCGCCGTCGACACGATGCCAGTCGGCCGGCGCACGCGGTGGACGGGCCCATTGTCCGGCCGCGCGCTCTGCGCCGACGCGCCGCTCTCTCGATCCTCAGTCTTACAGAATGTTCACGTCGTCGAAGGGCAATTGTCAGCTAGGCAGCGCAACCCGGGAAGCGGTCAGGGATTGACGAGGGGGAGCAGACTTGAAGAGCTCTCAGGCCCCAGCAGGGGCGATTCACTTCAGGGAGTCGAGACGATGATCGATCCTGGCACTTTCCGCGAAGCCATTCTCGCTGTGGTTGTTCTTGGAGGAGGGGCTCTCGTGGTCGAACAGTACATCCGCACCCGCGCCTGGCCGCGCTCCCGGCAGAATGGCCCGGATTGCGGGGAGCGCACGCGCTGAGCCGCGCACGATCCCGAACGATCCGGCGACGGAGCGGAGATCTCCGAGGCGGTCGGCGCGAACCTCGAGGATCTCCGCGGCGGTGCGGGCGGGGGCGTCCGCCCGGATCGCGGCGGCCGTGACGGAGGTCGACCGGGTTCGTCCGATACTGCCGGACTTCGCAGGTCGTAAGCAACGCGGTCCACGAATATTGCTCGCCGACCGCGTCGTCGCCTATTCTCGACGCTGAAGGCCCGCCAGGACCGGCCGGCGAATGAGGGCGCGAACATGGGCGCGAACCGGCGACACGCGGTCCCGGACTTCTCGGGCTACCCGGACCTCGTCGTGATCTATCTCGGGATGAAGGTCCGCACCCTGGCCGGCGTGAAGACCCTGCTCGGCTTCGGGCCGCGGATCGACAGGGTCGGCGCGGCGCGGCCAGAGGGCCTCCTGCACTACGAGAACAACATCATCTTCAGCCTGCGCCCGCTCCATGTCGGCATGCGCTGGTACTGGCGGGACATGGACAGCATGGTCGCGTGGTCCAAGTCCGAGCCGCACCGGATCTGGTGGCGGGATTTCCTGCGCGACACGCGCGGCGTCGGCATCTGGCACGAGACCTACCACATGCGCGGCGGCATGGAGGCGATCTACCACGACGTGGCCGAGCCGGTCGGATTCGCGGCCTTCATGCCGATGCAGGAGGCGAGGGGCTCGCTGGCGGCCCGGCACGGGCGTTACGCCTCGTCCGACCTGCGCGACCTCCCCGCCGACAACGCGCCGGACGCCGCAGTCCCGCGCTGAGGCTCCGGCCGCCCGGCCGGAGTTCCGGTGCGGCGGATGAGCCGTGCGCGACGCGGGGTCCGCCCGTGCGCACGGTTCGGCTGGACACCGGCCCGCGCGGAAGGCACGGAGCGGATCAGGCACGATGACGGTCGGTTCGATGAGACAGGGTACCCTGCGCCTCGGCGCGTTCTTCTACGCGACCGGCCACCACGTCGCGGGCTGGCGCCATCCCTCCAGCGAGGCCGACGGCGGGCTCGTCCTGGAGCGCTACGTCGGCTGGGCGCAGCGCGCCGAGGCCGCGAAGTTCGACCTCATCTTCCTGGAGGACGGGAGCGGGATCCGCGACCTCGACCTGCGGTCGAGCGAGCGCACCGCGCGCTCGACCCATTTCGAGCCGCTGACGCTGCTGTCGGCCCTCGCGGCGGTGACGCGCCGGATCGGTCTCGTCGCCACCACCTCCACCAGCTTCAACGAGCCCTTCAACGTCGCGCGCCGGTTCGCCTCCCTCGACCATCTCAGCGGCGGGCGCGCCGGCTGGAACCTCGTGACCTCCGCGACCGACGCGGAGGCGGCGAATTTCGGCGGCGACCGGATCGGCCGTCACGCCGACCGCTACGAGCGCGCCGAGGAATTTGCGGACGTGGTCCTCGGCCTCTGGAACACCTGGGACGACGGCGCCGTGATCATCGACCGCGCGAGCGGCCAGTTCTCGAAGCCGGACGGCTTCCGCCCGCTGGATCACCGGGGCAAGCATTTCGAGGTCCGCGGTCCGCTCAACATCTCGCGGACGCCGCAGGGCCAGCCCGTGCTGGTGCAGGCCGGCGCTTCCGGGCCCGGCAAGGACCTCGCGGCGCGGACCGCCGAGATCGTCTTCACCGCGAACCAGACGCTGGAGGAGGCGGTCGAGTTCTACGGCGATCTCAAGGGGCGCATGCCCGGCTTCGGTCGTGCGCCGGATGATCTGAAGATCATGCCCGGCCTGTTCCCCGTCGTCGGGCGCAGCGAGGCCGAGGCGCGGGCGAAGTTCGAGGCGCTGCAGGACCTGATCGACCCGGTGGTCGGGCTGGCGCTGCTCGGGCGCATGATCGGCGGCCACGATCTGTCGGGCTACGATCCCGAGGGGCCGGTGCCGGAGTTGCCCGAGACCGAAGGCATCAAGTCCCGCCAGCAGCTCATGTTCGACCTCGCCCGCCGCGAGGGCCTGACCCTGCGCCAACTCTACCTGCGCATCGCCGGCGCGCGCGGCCACTCGCAGATCGTCGGCACGCCGGCCCAGATCGTGGACGAGATGGAGGCGCGGTTCCGGGCCGGCGGGGCGGACGGCTTCAACATCATGCCGCCGACGCTGCCCGGCGGCCTCGACGACTTCATCGCGCTGGTCCTGCCGGAGCTGCGGCGGCGCGGCCTGTTCCGCACCGAGTACGAGGGCCGGACGCTGCGGGACCATCTCGGCTCGCGCCCGCCGGCCGGGTTCGGCCCCGGTCGGGCCGCGGTGTAGCGGCGGGCCTCTTCCCGGGTCCGATCGGGCGAGGCGTCGCGACCCCCTGCGGCGTCTCGGACCGCATCATGATTGCGCACAAGCTATCCCCGCTGTGGTACAGCCACGCCACGAGGGCCGAAGGCCGCCATCGGCGAGTCGTGACAGGGGCGACCGGGCATTGACGGATCAGCAGGAACGCACGCGTTTCGAGGCGGAATTCGCCCGGACCGACGCGAGCACCGACCCCTTCGTCTCCGCCGTCCGGGCGACGCGGATGCCGATGCTGATCACCGATCCCCATCAGCCGGACAACCCCATCGTCTTCGTCAACGCCGCCTTCTCCAAGCTGACCGGGTACGGCCACGACGAGATCATCGGCCGGAACTGCCGGTTCCTTCAGGGGCCTGAGACCAGCAAGGCCGACATCGCGAAGATCAGGGCGGCGATCGCCCGCCGCGTGCCGATCGAGATCGAGCTCCTGAACCACAAGAAGAACGGCGAGCTCTTCTGGAACCGGCTGCTGATCTCGCCGGTCTTCGATCGCGCCGGGGAGCTCACCTACTTCTTCGCGTCGCAGTTCGACGTGACGCTGGAGCGGGAGAAGCTCGCGCGGATGCAGCGCGACCGGGAGGCGCTCGAGCAGGAGATCGAGCGCCGCACCAGCGACCTCACCCGCAGCGAGGAGCGGCTGCGATTCATCCTGAAGGCCGGACGTTTCGGCTCGTGGACCCTCGATCTCGCCGACATGCGGCTCGTGGCCTCCGAGACCTGCAAGGAGAATTTCGGGCGGGTGCCGGGCGAGGCGTTCAGCTACGAGGACCTGATCGCCGCGATCGAGCCCGAGGACCGGCCGCGCATGCAGGCCGCGGTGCAGACCTCGATCCGCGAGCACAGCGACTACGACATCGAGTACCGGGCGCGCACGCCCGGCGGCGAGCTTCGCTGGCTGCAGATCCGGGGTCAGACCTTCTACGACTCGGTCGGGCAGCCGCTGAGCATGGCCGGCGTCTCCATCGACGTGACCGAGCGCAAGCGCGCGGAGGAGCACCGCGCCCTCCTGGCCGACGAGTTGAATCACCGGGTGAAGAACTCGATGGCGACTATGCAGTCGATCGCGCACCAGACCCTGCGCAACGCCGCCTCCCTGGAGGAGGCGCACAGGACCCTCGACGCGCGGCTGCACTCGCTCTCGGCGGCCCACGACGTCCTGACCCGCCAGAGCTGGATCGGGGCCACGCTCGACGTCATCGTGGAGGGCACCCTCCAGGCGTTCCGGGGCGGGGCGGGACAGCGCTTCCTGATCAACGGACCGGAGGTGTGGCTGACGCCGCGCCTGACGCTCGCCTTCACGATGGCGCTGCACGAACTGGCGACCAACGCCGTGAAGTACGGCGCCCTGTCGAACGACCGGGGGCGAGTGGTCCTGAACTGGGACGTGGTCGACGGGGCGACGCCGGCCCGTCTCTGGTTCCGCTGGGAGGAGGTCGGCGGACCCGCGGTGACGGCACCGGCCCGCGGCGGGTTCGGCACGCGCCTCATCGAGCGGGCGCTGGCCGCCGAGATGGGCGGCTCGGCCGAGATCGAGTACCGCCCCCGCGGCGTGGTCTTCACGCTGGACGCGCCGCTGCCCGACCGCGCGCCCGCCGCGGCGGAGGCGACGGGCTGAGGATCGCGTCCCGCGGGCCCGCCGCCGGTCAGGTCATGCGGGTCAGGACGGTCTCGTTCCAGAGCCTGCGGTGCAGGAACGCCATCGCGGCGTGGCCGAGCACGACGACGAGGAGCGTGAAGCCCAGCCAGTAGTGAAACAGGTCGGCGGGCAGCATCATCCACTCGATCTTCGTTTCGCGCGCCGGCATGACCGGGATGCCGTAGGGCGCGAAGGGCTTGCCCGATCCGTACTGGCGCAGCAGCGCGAGGCTCGGGACCAGGACCATCAGGAGATAGATCAGGCCGTGACCGGCCGCGACCGCGCGCCCCGGCGCGCCCGGATGGGCGGGGCGCCGGTGAAGGTTCGCGAGGCCCCACACCCCGCGCAGGAGCACGAGCACGAACAGGGTGAAGCCGAGGGTGAAGTGGCTGCCGCCGACGAGGCGGGTGAGCGCCGCATCGCCGATCGTGACGTAGAGCAGCGCCCCGGTGAATTGCCAGGCGAACAGGGCCGCCATCACCCAGTGGAAGCCGCGGCTGACGCGACCGTACCGCTCCGGCGTGTCCAGCCAGACGGTCCGCGATGCGGTGGCGTGGCCGCTCTGCTCCGTCACGCGGCGTTCTCGGTCCAGAGGTCACCGGCCAGGCCGTCCCCGCGCAGGATCTCGGAGGCCGCGCTGGTGAGCGCGTGATCCGGTCCGGGCTGGCGCAGGTAGGTGGCGAGATCGCGCGACAGCCGCTCCAGCGGATGGCCGCGCAGGAAACCCTGGAGGCCGACCGAGCGCTGGGCCAGCTGGAGGATGTCGAGGCCGGCGCGCTCGACCGCGAGGCGGACCAGGTTGATGTAGGCGACGACGCGCTCCGGCGGCATCGCCGCGTCCGACGCGACCTGCGCCCCGCGCTCGACCCAGAGACGCGCGCCCTCGACCGCGATAGCGCCCTCGCCGAGGCGCGCCAGCTGGTGCGGATCGCTCCCCCGGCCGAGGCGGCGCAGATGGCCGCGCCAGGCATCGAACACGGCCTCGATGCCGCCGAGCTGCACCGCCGCGAAGCGCCACGCGCCGCCCGAGAAGGCCGGCTGCCGGAAGTAATCGTCGGGCTGGCCGAGGATATCGTCGGCCGCGAAGGCGAGGCCGGTGAAGTCGATCGTGCCGGTCGCCGAGGCGCGCATGCCCTGCGCCCGCCACGCCGAGAGATCGGACCGCGTGCCGGCGTCGAGCGGCACCACCATCATCGCCGTGCCGCCCTGTCCCGGATGCCGGGCGGTGACGAGGGCGCGGGTGACGAAGCCGGCGCCCGACGCGTAGGTCTTCACGCCGCGGAGATGGCCGTCGACGTCCGAGGCCTCGATCGTGAGGCCGCCTTCCCCCGGCTCGGTGTTCCAGACACCGAACAGGTGGCCGGCGCGCGCGTCGGCGAACAGGCGGACGCGCTGGGCGGGTGAGCCGTAACGGGCGACGAGCTGGAGGGCGTTGACGTGACCCTCGTAGAGCCGGCCGAGAGCGAGGCTTCCGTAGCCGACCAGCCGCAGAACCTCCGCCAGGGCACCGGCGCCCGGCTCCGTCCCGAGGCCCGCGCCGCCGTGATCCACCGGTACGGGCGCGGCGAGCAGCCCCAGGCGGGCGAGATCGGCGATATCGTCCTGTGGGAAGCCGTCGTCGTGATCCTGGGCGTCGGCGCGCGCGGGCGCCGACGCGGCGATCGCGCGCGCGGCCGCCTCGGAATCGTAGACGGGATCCAGGCGGGTCCACTGATCCATGCGCCTGACTCCTCTCAGAGCGCCACCGCGTCGACATCCAGGCGAATGGCCGCTGAGGGGCGGTTGCCCACGGTCGCGCGCTCGGGTCTCGTCACGTATGGGCCCCCATTGCCCGCAGAAGATGCGGAAGATCCTAAAAAACTAACCTAAGACTGAGCCATCCTTTCCCCGGCCGCGGCTGCGACCAATGCGACCGTCGTCGATCCGGGCTGCTCTCAGTTCAGCGTCCGGTTGGCGCGCAGCCGCGCCACGGCCAGGTCGACGAACGTCCGCACCTTCGCGGGCGCGTGCCGGCCTTCCGGGTACAGGACGTGGACGGGCAGCGGCGCTTCCTCGTAATCGGCGAGCACGATCTGCAGCCGGCCGTCCCGCAGGTCCGGGCCGATCTGGTAGTTCAGGACACGCGCCAGCCCCCAGCCCGACCGTGCGGCGCCGATCGAGACCTCGTTGGTGTTGCCCTCCAGAGTGGGGCGGACGACCACCCGCTCGTTCCGGCCGAACCGCCACTCCGGCGACGCGAAGGCCCCGGTGGAGACGGCGATCCGGTGGCGCTTGAGATCTGCCGGGGTCGCCGGCACGCCGTGCCGCGCGAAGTAGTCCGGGGCGCCGCAGATGACGTGGCGCACCGACCCGACCCGAGCGGCCGTGAACCCGGAATCGGTCAGGTGGCCGATGCGGATCGCCACGTCGATTCCCTCCTCCACCATGCTGACCGGCCGGTCGACGAAGAGGGTCCGCGCCACCATGGTCGGGTAGGTGTCGAGGTAATCGGTGACGATCGGGAGCACGTGCATCCGTCCGAACAGGACCGAGGCCGTCACCGCGAGCGTGCCCGACGGTGTCGCGTTGGAGCCGGCCGCCGCCGATTCCGCCTCGGCGATGTCGGCCAGGATCCGCCGGCAATCCTCGTAGTACCGGCTGCCCGCTTCCGTGAGCTTCACGGAGCGGGTCGTCCGGATCAGGAGGCGGGCGCCGATGGTCTCCTCGAGCGCCGCCACGGCGCGCGTCACGGCCGGCGGGCTCATGTGCAGGAGGCGGGCGGTCTGCGCGAAGCTCGCCGTCTCGGCGACCTTCGCGAAGATGCGCATGGCCTGCCACCGATCCATAGCCTCGCTCCGGGTTCTCGCGGCCGTGTCGCGACGCTCACGCCCGATCCGGCCCGCCGCGTCGGCGTCCCGGCCGATCGGTCAGAAGACGAATTGGCTCAGGTCCGGATGGTCGTCCGGCCGGCGCCCGAGGGGCCAGTGAAACTCGCGGTCCGATTCCGCGATCGGCAACGCGTTGATGCTGCTGTGCCGATAGCGCATCAGCCCGTCCTCGGCGAGGCGGACCTTCGTGATCGTGCTCTGCGCGTCGAATGGCGGCAGCGGCGGACGGACAGGATGGGCTCCTTGTCCTCGGGGAAGGTTCAGCCCGGCTCCGGTAGCGGCGCAGGATGATCCGCCGGCGCCGGTCCCGCGAGGCGGAACACGGCGCGCGCCGTGCCGTCGCGCGCGTCAGAGCGCCAGCTGCACCCGGTCCGTGCCCTCCGCGGGCACCGCGGAGCAGATCAGCACCTCGTCCTCAGCCACCGGTGCGCTCGGTTCCCTCAGATAGGTCACCGCGCCGGCCAGTAGCTTGGTGCGGCAGGTCCCGCAGCTGCCCTCGCGGCAGCTGAACTCCGGTGCGAGACCCCGCGCCTCGGCGAGGTCGAGGAGGCTGCCCGAATCCGGCGTCCAGCGCGCTTCCTTGCCGGTGTCGAGGAAGGCGACCGGCACCGTCTCCGTGGAGGCCGGTGGCCGCGGAGGCACGGCCGCCGCCGTTCCGGTGTCGCGGATGAGCCCCGATGGACCGAACGCCTCCGCGTGGATCCGGTCGTCCGCCACGTTGTAGCCGCGCAGGCCGTCATAGAGCGCCTGGGTGAAGGCCGACGGGCCGCACAGGTAGAAATCGTAATCCGCGAAGGCCAGGAACCGCGTGAGCAGGGCCATGTCGATCCGGCCCGCGGCCTCGTAATCGACGCCAGCCGCGGCATCGGAGACATCGCTCAGGACGCGCACGATCCGCACGGCTCCCTGCGCCGCCGCGGCGAGTTCGGACAACTCCCGGTCGAAGGCGCGCTCGGCGCGGGTGCGGGCAGCGTAGACGAGCGTGGTCGGCCGGATCTTGCGGGTGCGCAGGCCCTCGTAGACCACGTGCCGGAGCATCGCGAGGAGCGGCGTGATCCCGACGCCGCCGGCGAGCAGCACGGCCGGGCGCGCCGCGCTCGCATCGAGGGTGAAGCCGCCGCCGGGGGCGCGCGCCTCGACGATGTCGCCGACCTGGACTCGGTCGTGGAGGTGCCGCGAGACGGTGCCGTCGCGCTTCACGCTGATCCGGTAGGTCGGGTCCGAGGGCGCGACCGAGAGCGTGTAGGTTCTTATGACTGGCGCGTCTGCCCCCGGCAGCGTGACGCGGATCGGCAGGTGCTGGCCCGCGCGGTGCGGGAGCCGCCCGGCCCCGTCGTCCGGGGTCAGGTGGAAGGACCGGATCGTGCGGCTCTCGTCGACGATCTCGGCTACCCGGAACGGCCGCCACTGCGTCGCGCGCTCGGCCGCCCGGACGCGGTCGGCGGCCTCCGCCCAGTCGCCGGTCATCAGCGCGTTCGGCGACCAGCCGTCCGGCCGGAACGACCAGCGCAGCGGCAGGGCACCGCGTCGGCGGATCACCCGGCGCGGCCGGAAGCTCCAGAGCCGCTCGGCGCCCTGGAAGGCCGCGATCTCGGGCGAGTCCAGGATCACCGCGGCGTCGCCGGTCAGCTGCAGGAGATCGCCCGTCTCGAAATCGGTGAAGACCAGGCCGGCCCTGCTGTTCAGGAAGATGTTCCCGAGCGTGGCGAAGAACAGGTTGCCGGCGAAGTCGGGGATGGTCAGCGTGCCGTCCGCGGCGATGCGGACGAACCCCGCCTTGCCGCCGCGATGCGAGACGTCGACCTGCCGCCGGCCCTCCCGGTCGGCGTAGGAGGCCACGAAGAACGTGTCCGCCGCCGCGATCAGGCTGCGGGCTTCCGGGTCGAGCTCCGCGCTCTCCTCGGCGGGGGCCGGAGCGGGGGCGCCCGGCTCGCGGACGAAGCTCATGTCGCGCAGCTGGATGTATTGCGGGCAGTTCCCGAAGCTCTGGTCGACGGCGAAGTGCAGGACGCCGCCGGCCGTGGAGCGGACGAGGCCGTTGACGCGGTTGCGGCGGCGGCTGTCCAGCGCGATCCCGAGGAGGCCGATTGCGCCGCCGTCGCCCGTGCCGTCGAACGCGGGGTCGGCCGGGTCCGGCCGCGCGGCGATGTCGAGGGTCGTGGCGGTCGGCGAGGAGATGAAGCCGGGACGGCCGGCCAGGAGCGTGGCCCAGGCGTCGCCCTGCCGGTCGACGCTGCCCAGCACGATGAAGGGGATCTCCGCGAAGAAGGCGCGGTGCTGATCGGGCATGAAGTCCCGCACCACCCGCTGGCCGACCACCGCCATCCGGTCGGCGGCGCCGACCGTCTCCTGGATGGACGTCTCGCCGGCATGCCAGGTCGGCAGCGTCGCAAGGGTCTGACCGTCAGCCATCTTCGCGCCCTCCATCTGCATCCGCTCCCGGGCGCGGGTGCGCCCGGGGCCTTCCGGTCACGCCGCGGCCGTGAGGCCCGCGGGGGTCTGGGCGAAGGGGACGAAGCCCGGCAGGCCCTCGATCCGGCGCAGGAAGGCCTCGACCCGCGGGTAGCCCGACAGGTCCACGTTCCCCTCCGGGGCGCGGGCGAGGTAGCTGTAGACCGCCACGTCCGCGACGGTCGGCCGCTCGGCCGCGAGCCAGTTCCGGCCATCGAGATGCGCCTCGAGCCGCCCCAGGAGCGTGTGCGCCCGGGCGATCACCTCCTCCGGATGGAACGTGGCGCCGAACACCGTGATCAGCCGCGCGGCCGCCGGCCCGTAGGCGAGTTCGCCCGCCGCGACCGAGAGCCAGCGCTGGACCGCCGCCGCGGCGCGCGGATCCTCGGGCAGCCAGTCGGATCGGCCGAGCCGCTTCGCCACGTAGACGAGGATGGCGTTGGAATCGGAGACGATCACGCCGTCGTCGTCGAGCACCGGCACCTGACCGAACGGGTTCATGGCCAGGAAGGCCGGCGTCTTGTGTCCGCCCGCCTTCAGGTCAACCTCGATCAGCTCGTGCGGGGCCTCGACCAGGGAGAGGAACAGGCGGGCCCGATGCGCGTGGCCCGAGAGGGGATGGTGGTAGAGCTTCATGACCGTGGATCTCCGTCGGGGGCCGGGATCGCCCCAGGCCGTGTGAGGAGAATGCCGCCGCGTTCGGGCGAGCAGAATAGGCGTTCTCCGCAGTTCATAATTCCGGAAATCGGAATAATCGCGCGGGCCAAAGGTGCCGAGCGATCCTGCGCCGGCCTGGCGCGGCCGTTATCCGCCTCGCCTCCGCGGGTACAGGCGCCGCGGAGGGGCCTGGCGCGGGCGCCGATCCGCGACCCGGGAAGCAATCATCAAGACGCCGGTTCCGAAAAGACTGCGCGGGACTTGACACCGAGGCCATTACCGAGGAGCCTAGTTTTCAGGCGCGGGGCAAAGCTGCCCAGTTTCGCGCCAATACGTCACCATCTTTCACGGCGATGCCGCCCGCAGTGCTTCCGCACTGGCGGGCTTTTTGCGTTCTGAAGGATTGCATGGGCCTCAGCCATCACCGCATCGGAATCCTGTTCTCCGCGGACGGACCCTACGGTCTCGTCGGGCGGGCGATGCTGAACGGCGCGCTCCTGGCGGTCGACGAGGTGAACGCGCGGGGCGACTGCGTCCTGGAGCCGGTGATCCGCGATCCGCAGGGCGCCCTCGCGGGCTACGTCGCCGGCGCCGAGCGGCTCCTCGACGCGGGGATCCGCCACGTCGTCGGCTGCTACACTTCGTCGAGCCGCAAGGAGATCATCCCGATCTTCGAGAAGCGGGACGCGTTGCTCTGGTATCCGTCGCATTACGAGGGCTTCGAGACCTCGGCGAACGTGGTCTACACCGGCGCGGCGCCGAATCAGCACATCGTCCCGCTGGTGCGGCACCTCCTCGCCCGGGGCGGCCGCACGGCCTTCTGCGTCGGCTCCAACTACATCTGGGCCTGGGAGAACAACCGGATCCTGCGGGAGACGCTGGCGATCGCCGGCGGCGACGTCGCGGGCGAGCGCTACCTCGCGGTGGGCGAGACTGCCTTCGATCAGGTGATCGCGGCGATCCTGGCCGCGAAGCCGGACTTCGTCTTCAACACGCTGATCGGCATCTCGGCGTACCGGTTCTTCCGCGACTTCCGGAGTGCCTGCGCGGCGCGCGGCATCGACCAGGCGCGGACCATGCCGGTGGCGAGCTGCAGCCTCGCCGAGCCGGAACTGGAGGCGATCGGGCCGGAGGCGGTCGACGGCCACCTGTCCTCCAGCGTCTACTTCACGTCGATCGACACGCCCCGCAACCGCGCCTTCATGGCGGCCTACGCGGCGCGTTTCCCCGAAGGCCCGACCCCCTCGGCGGATGCGGAATCCTCGTACATCGCGGTGCATCTCCTGGCGCGGGCGCTGGCGCGGGCCGGGACCGAGGAGGCCGCGACGGTGCGCCGGGCAGCCTGCGCCGACGAGTTCGAGGCGCCCCAGGGACCGGTGCGCCTCGACGAGACGACCCTCCACGCCTGCCTGACCCCCCGGATCGGCCTCTCGACGGCGGCGGCCCGCTTCACCATCGTGGCGCAGGCCGAGGCGCCGGTCGCGCCGGACCCCTACCTGGTGCGCAGTGATCCGCGCGTCGTGCCGGTGAGCCGGCGCCCGCACCTGAAGGTGGTGCCATGACGACGCCCCGGCTGATCCAGAATTTCAGCGGTGCGCAGGCCCTGCTGATCGCGCCGCCGAGCACCGCCACGGACGTCCTGGCGGGCACCCTGATGAAGCTCGGGCTGACCGTGGCCTCGGTCCTCCCGGCCGGCGAGGCGCCGTGGCTCGATTTCGAGATCCTCGACCCCGAGCACCACATCGTCATCGTGGACGGCGACCTGCCGCTGCCGGGCCTCGCGGCGAGCGCCGTGCCCGACCTGCCGCCGGTCCCGGTGGTCGGGCTCGTGGGCGTCGAGGCGCCGAGCCGGCTCAAGGGGCTGCTCCAGCTCGGCGCGACCGGCCTGCTGCGCAAGCCGATCCACGGCGCCTCGGTCTACGCCGCCCTGTTCCTGGCGGTGAACGAGCACAACCGGCGCCGTCTCCTCGAAGAACGGCTTGCCCGCCACGAGGAGCGGCGGCGCGGCCGGCGCCACGTCGTCAAGGCGATCCTCCGGCTGATGCAGGAGCATGGCCTCGACGACGACGCGGCCTACGAGACGCTGCGGCGCGACGCCATGCGCGCCCGGCAGCCCCTGGAAGCCTACTGCGAGGCGCTGGTCCGCGCCCGTCCGTCCGTCGCCGCGCCGGCCCTCTCGCCGCGGCTGGCCCGATCCTGAAGCACGCACTCCACCCCGTAGACGAGGACGACCCGATGACGAGAACGCCCCGCGGATCCCGCCTGTCCGCCCTCGCGGCCGCCCTGCTCGCGAGCGTATCCCTGGCCGCCCCGGCGGCGCGCGCCGCCGACCCGATCAAGCTCGGTGTCCTCGAGGACCAGTCCGGCGACTTCGCGGTCGCCACCATCGGCAAGGTCCACGGCATCCAGCTCGCCGCGGACGAGATCAACGCCGCGGGCGGCATCGCCGGGCGCAAGCTGGAGCTCGTGATCTACGACACGCAGTCCGACAACACGCGCTATCAGGAATTCATGCGTCGGGTGCTCCAGCGCGACAAGGTCAACGCCGTCTTCGCGGGCTTCTCCAGCGCGTCCCGCGAGGCCTACCGGCCGATCGTCGACCAGCTCGACGGCTTCGCGTTCTACAACAACCAGTACGAGGGCGGCGTCTGCGACGGCCACATGGTCGTCACGGGCGCGGTGCCGGAGCAGCAGTTCTCGACGCTGATCCCGTGGATGATGGAGAAGTTCGGCAAGCGGGTCTACACGATCGCGGCCGACTACAATTTCGGTCAGATCTCGGCCGAGTGGGTGCGCAACATCGTCAAGGAGAACGGCGGCGAGATGGTCGGGGAAGAATTTATCCCCCTCGGCGTGTCGCAATTCTCGCAGACGATCCAGAACATCCAGAAGGCCAAGCCCGACATCCTGATGACGCTGCTCGTCGGGACGGCGCAGGCCTCCTACTACGAGCAGGCGGCGGCCGCGAACCTGAAGGTGCCGATGGGCTCCTCGGTCAATATCGGCCAGGGCTACGAGCACAAGCGCTTCCAGCCCCCGAGCCTCGCCAACATGTACGTGACCACGAACTACATCGAGGAGGTCGACAGCCCGTCGAGCAAGGCGTTCCTGGCCAAGTGGAAGGCGAAGTTCCCGAACGAGCCGTACGTGAACCAGGAGGCAGAGAACTCCTACCTCGCGGTCTACCTCTACAAGCAGATGGTCGAGCGGGCGAACGGCTCGACCAAGCGCGCCGACCTGCGCAAGGTCATCGCGGCGGGCGACGTCTGCGTGGACGCGCCGGAGGGCAAGGTCTGCATCGATCCGAAGAGCCAGCACGCCTCCCACACGATCTACCTCGCGAAGGTCGACGAGAAGCACGCGATCTCCTTCCCGAAGACCTGGGACAACATCCAGCCCTACTGGCTCGGGAAGGCCGGCTGCGACCTGACGCAGAAGGATCCGATGGCGCAGTACACGCCGAGCAACCCGCCGAAGCCCTGACCTGCCGGGTCGGTCATCCGCGCGCCGCGGCCCCGGGCCGGAGACGACGCGACATCGCCGGGGCCGAGGCCCCGGCCCACAGCCATCACGATCGGGCCTCCGGATGGATCTGCTGACTCACGCCTTCACGTTCCTCTACCAGATCGGCGATGCGTTCTCGTTCCTGGTCCTCTCCGCCTGCGGCCTCGCGGTGGTGTTCGGCATGATGGGCGTGATCAACCTCGCGCACGGCGAGCTGATCATGTGCGGCGCCTACGTCACGGCGGCGTCCACGCGGGCCGGGCTGCCGCTGCCGCTGGGCATCCTGGCCGGCGCACTCGTCGCCGGGGCCGTCGGCATGGTGATGGAGCGCCTCGTCATCCGCCATCTCTACGGGCGGCCCCTCGACACGATCGTGGCGACCTGGGGCATCAGCCTCGCGGCGACGCAGGGCACGCTGATCCTGCTGGGCTCCAGCATGCCGGGGATCGGCACGCCGCTCGGCAGCTTCACGGTCGGCGGCTACTCCTACTCGACCTACCGCGTCGTGCTGATGGTCGCCGCCGTGGCGGTGCTGGCCGGGCTCTACCTCGCCTTCAACGCCACCCGCTTCGGCACGCTCGCCCGCGCCACCATCCAGGTGCCGCACATGGCCGAGGCCCTCGGCGTCGACACCCGCACGGTCTACGCCCTGACCTTCGGCCTCGGCGCGGCGCTGGCGGGCCTCGCGGGCGGGCTCTACGCGCCGACCATGACCATCGTGCCGACCATGGGGACGACCTTCATCATGGAGGCCTTCGTCACCGTGGTGGTCGGCGGCGCCGACATCTTCCTCGGCACGGCGCCGGCGGCGCTCGTGCTGGGCACGGTGCGGGCGCTGCTCACGACGTGGCAGGGCCAGCTCTTCGGCCAGATCGGCCTCCTCGTCGCGGTGATCCTGGTGATCCGGGTGCTCCCGCGGGGCATCTCGGGCCTGATCCTGCGCGAGCGGGCCTGAAGCCATGGCGATGATTCCGGCGATGACCCTGCTCCGGCGCCTCGAGGGCCCGCAGACCCTGGGGCGCGGCCCGGCCTTCTGGACCGCCTTCGCCCTCGCGGTGGCGGCTGCCGTGGCCTACCCGTGGTTCGCGGACGGCTACACGGTCGGCAACACCGCCTACTTCTTCTGCTGGGTATTCATGGCGCTCGGCTTGTGCCTGATCTGGGGCTACGGCGGCGCGCTCAGCTTCGGCCAGACCGCCTTCTTCGGCCTCTCCGGCTACGCCTACGGCGTGCTCACGCTCAATGTTGGCGCGGCCTACGGCTTCACCCTGGCGGCCCTGGTGCTGGCGGTCGCGCTCTCGGCCGTGATGGCGGCGCTCCTCGGCTACTTCCTGTTCTTCGGCCGGATCGGCGGGGTGTTCCTCGGCATCATCACCCTGTCGGTGACGCTCGCCCTGGAGCGCTTCATGGCGCAGACCGCCGGTCCGGAATGGAAGATCGGGGCGGCGCGCCTCAACGGCTACAACGGCATGAGCGGCATGCCGCCCCTGACCTTGCCGTGGCTCGACGGCGACGTCGTGCTGTTTCCCGACGTCGCCCTCTACTACGGCCTCCTGGGCCTCCTGATCGTCGTCTACCTCGCGCTGCGCATCCTGGTGAACGCCCGGTTCGGCAACGTGCTGGTGGCGATCCGCGAGAACCCGGAACGGGCCGAGATGCTCGGCTACGACGTGCGGCGCTACCAGCTCGCCGCCTTCGTGATCGGCTCGGCCCTCGCGGGGCTGAGCGGCACCCTCTACACCGCCTGGGGCCAGTACATCACGCCCTCCAGCATGGGGCTCACCGCCGCCGCGCTGCCGGTGATCTGGGTCGCGGTCGGCGGCCGCGGCGACCTGACGGCGACGCTCATCGGCACGCTCGTGGTCCTCGGCGGCTTCCAGGCGCTGACGATCTACGGCAGCCAGTACGCCCTGGTGGTGATGGGCCTGCTCCTCGTCGTGGTGGTGCTGGCGGCGCCCGACGGCCTCGTGGTGGCGGCCATGCGCGGGCTCGGGCGCCTCCGCCGCCGGGAGGTGGGCCGATGAATCCGCTGCTCGAGACCCGCGATCTGAGCAAGCATTTCGGCGGGCTCCACGTCACCAACGACGTGAACTTCGCCCTCGCGGCGGGGGAGATCCACTGCCTGATCGGGCCGAACGGCGCCGGCAAGAGCACCTTCTTCCGCCTGCTGCTCGGCGAGTACACGCCGGAGCGGGGGCAGATCCTCTACGCCGGCGAGGACATCACCGCGCTCAAGCCCTTCGCGCGGATCCGGCGGGGCATGAGCGTCAAGTTCCAGGTGCCGGGCATCTTCCCGAGCCTGTCGGTGGCGCACAACCTGGAGATAGCCCTGCAGCACCATCTCGAGGGCGCCTCGCTCGGTGCCGAGATCCGCCGACTGCTCGCCTTCCTCAATCTCACCGCGGCGGCCTCCGACCGCGCCGGTAACCTCAGCCACGGGCAGAAGCAGTGGCTGGAGATCGGCATGGCGATCAGCCTCAAGCCGCGCCTGCTCCTCCTCGACGAGCCCACCGCCGGGATGTCGCCGGACGAGACCTTCGCCACCGGCGCGATGGTGCAGGCGCTCAACCGCGACGGCGTCGCCGTGCTGGCCATCGAGCACGACATGGCCTTCGTCCGGCAGATCGCCCAGCGGGTGACCGTGCTCCATGTCGGGCGCATCTTCGCTCAGGGCACCACCGACGCGATCATCGCGGACGAGCGAGTCGCCGCGATCTACCTCGGGGAAGCGGACGCGCCGCCGCTGCGGAGCGTCGCCGATGCCTGAGGCGCTCCTCGCGACGACCGGCCTCCGCGCCGGCTACGGCGGCAAGCCCGTGCTGCAGGGCATCGACCTCGCGGTCCGGCCCGGCGAGATCGTGGCGGTGATCGGCCGCAACGGCGTCGGCAAGTCGACGCTGATGCGCAGCCTCGTCGGGCTCCTGCCCGCCTCCGCGGGCGGCATCGCGTTCCGGGGTGCGGCGGTCGAGGGGCTCGCCGCCCACCGGCGCGCCCGCCTCGGCATCGGCTACGTGCCGCAAGGCCGCGATGTCTTCCCGCGCATGAGCGTCGTCGACAATCTGACGGTCGGAGCGTCGCTGCTGCCGAAGGGGGAGCGGCCGGATTACGAGCGCGCCTTCGGGCCTTTCCCGATCCTGCGGGAGCGGCGCGGGCAGCGGGCGGGGACGCTCTCGGGCGGCCAGCAGCAGCAGCTCGCCATCGGCCGCGTCCTCGTCGGCGAACCTGCGCTGATCCTCCTCGACGAGCCCTCCGAGGGCATCCAGCCCTCGGTGGTGCAGCAGATCGGCCGCACCCTGGTCGATCTCAACCACCGCACCGGGGTGACGATCGTGTTCGTGGAGCAGAACCTCGACCTGATCCGCGCCATGGCCCAGCGCAGCTACGTCATGGACAAGGGCCGGATCGTCGCGGAGCTGACGGCCCGCGACCTCGACGACCGCGACCTCGTGCGGCGCCACCTCGCCGTCTGACGACACGGCAGACAACCAAGGGAGAGACGACCATGCAGTGGCTCGACCAGTCCATCATGGCCCGCAAGGGCGTCGCCGGCGGCAAGCCCGGCCGGGAGTACACGATCACCGAGGTCGAGCAGGGCCGCTACCACTACGTCTACGGGCCTTTCGCCGAGCCGGTGCTGACCGTCGATCCCGGCGCGGTCGTCACCGTCGAGACCCACGACGCCTTCGAGGGCAAGATCCGCCACGAGACCGACAGCCCGACGCAGATCCTGAACTTCCCCTACCTCAACCCGCAGAACGGGCCGATCTACGTCAACGGCGCCGAGAAGGGCGACTGCCTCGCGGTGGCGATCCGCTCGATCCGGCCGCGCGGCCCGCAGCCCTGCGGCACGACGCTGATCATGCCGGAATTCGGCGGCCTCGTCGCCACCGGCGACACCGCGCTCCTCAATCCGCCGCTCCCCGAGCGGGTGCGCAAGCTCGAGGTCACGGCCGAGACCGGCGTGCGCTGGAACGACCGGATCACGTTGCCCTACCAGCCGTTCATCGGCACGATCGGCACCTCGCCGGAGATCGAGGCGATCTCCTCGCTGCAGCCGGACTATTACGGCGGCAACATGGACCTGCCGGACGTGGGCGTCGGCGCGGTGATCTACCTGCCGGTGAATGCGAAGGGCGCACTCCTCTACCTCGGCGACTGCCACGCCGCGCAGGGCGACGGCGAACTCTGCGGCGTCGCGGTGGAGCACCCGACCCACACGACGGTGCAGATCGACCTGATCAAGGGCTGGACCTTCCGCTGGCCGCGGCTCGAGACCGAAGACTTCTACATGACGATCGGCTCGTCCCGGCCGATGGAGGACGCGGCGCGCATCGCCTACCGGGAGCTGATCCGCTGGCTCGCGGCCGATTTCGGCTTCGACGAGATCGACGCCTACATGCTGCTCACGCAGTGCGGGCGCGTGCGGCTCGGCAACATGGTCGATCCGAAATACACGCTCGGCGCCTCGATCACGAAGGCGATCGCCCACGCCTGATCGGCGACGGAGGAGGACGGCATGGATCTCGGGCTCAGAGGCCGCCGGGCGCTGGTGACCGGCGGCACCAAGGTATCGGCGCGGCGATCGTCGACCTGCTGGCCGACGAGGGGGCGGCGGTCGCCCTCTGCGCCCGCAACGGAGCGGAGGTCGCCGCCAAGGTGGCGGCCCTCCGCGCCAGGGGCGTGGCGGCGACCGGGCGCGCCGTCGACGTCGCCGATTCCGCCGCCCTGCGCGGCTGGGTCGCCGAGGCCGCCGATGAGCTCGGCGGCCTCGACATCGTGGTGCCGAACGTCAGCGCGCTGGCGGTCGGCAGCGACGAGGCGGCGTGGCGCAGCGGTTTCGCGGTCGACATGATGGGCACCGTCACGGCGGTCGAGGCGGCGATGCCGTACCTCGAGCGCTCCGAGGCCGGCGCGATCGTCGTCATCTCCAGCGTCTCCGGGCGCGAGATCGACTTCGCGGAGGGGCCCTACGGCGCCTTCAAGGCGGCGCTGATCCACTACGCGCAGGGCCTGGCCTTCCAGCTCGCGCCCCGGAACATCCGGGCCAACTCGGTCTCGCCCGGCAACACCTACTTCGCGGGCGGCGTCTGGCACCAGATCGAGACCGGCAACCCCGCGCTGTTCGCCGAGGCGCTCCGGCTGAACCCGACGGGACGGATGGCGCGGCCGGAGGAGGTGGCCCGCGCGGCCGTGTTCCTGGCGAGCCCGGCGGCGAGCTTCATCACCGGCACCAACCTCGTGGTCGACGGCAGCCTGACCCGCGGCGTGCAGTTCTGACTCCGCCGACAGGCGTCGCCGTCCGGGGGGCGCCTGCGGCAGTCGAAGCACGCGCGGCACATTCGATACGCAAGTTCGGCGACGAAGTCTGGAGATCGCGAGGATCCACCACACTTGCGACGCATTTCGGCCGCTCTCGGCTCTGTAAGGACAAGCTTGCCAGGTGCGCTGGCACGCGGCACTCTCGAGCTTGGCCGTTCGCGCGGCAAAGGCACGCCGCGCGGTCGCGCCGGGCTGCAGGACAGGGAAGTCCAGGGCGATGATGACGGACGATCGCATGGCCGGCGGCCTCGACGAGCGCGGGCATCCGGAGCGCGAGGCCGGGCGTCTGAGCCGCCGGTCGTTCCTGGCCGGCTCGGCCCTGGGGATCGGCGCCCTCTCGCTCGGCGGGTGCGGGACGACCGACACCCTGCTCATGGCCGAGGCGGCGAAGACCTACGGGCCGATGCCGAACGAGAAGTTCCCGATCCCGGCGGTCGACGTCAGCAAGGTCAACCCGAAATACTACCGGCGGACGGTCCAGTACGCCTCGTCGGAGGCGCCCGGCACGATCGTGGTCGATCCCGCCAACTACTACGTCTACCGCATCGAGGGTGACGGCACCGCAACCCGCTACGGCGCCAATGTCGGCCGCCAGGGCTTCCTGTGGAACGGGAACGCCTATGTCGGCCGCAAGTCCGAGTGGGCGACTTGGACCCCGCCCAAGGAGATGATCCGGCGCCAGCCCGAGGCCGCGAAATACGCCCGCGGCATGCCCGGCGGCCTCGACAACCCGCTCGGCGCGCGCACGCTCCACCTCTACCAGAACGGCGCCTATACGCTCTACACGATCTACGCCAGCAGCGACGCCGAATCGATCGGCACGGGCATCACCAGCGGTTGCGTCGGCCTGCTCAGCCAGGACATGATCCACCTCTACGCGCGCACGCCGGTGAAGACGAAGGTGGTCGTGCTGCCGGCCTGAGGGCGGGCAGCGTCCGCGCCGTCCCCGCTTCCCGGCGGCCCCGACATCCTGCAGGATCGGGTTCGCTGACGTCCGACAGCGCGCCGGGAGCGCCCGCATGGCCTACGCGACGACGATCGAAGGCACACGCTTCACTTTCCCCGACCTGCGCAGCCTGCTCGCCAAGGCCACGCCGGAGCGCTCGGGCGACCAGCTCGCCGGCCTCTGCGCCGACGGGCCGGTGGAGCGCCTGGCCGCGCAGATCGCCCTCGCGGACCTGCCGCTCAAGACCTTCCTGGCCGAGGAGCTGATCCCCTCCGATCAGGACGAGGTCTCGGACCTCATCGCCCGCCGGCACGACGCGGCCGCCTTCGCGTTGGTCTCCGCCCTCACGGTCGGCGCCTTCCGCGAGTGGCTGCTCTCCCCCGCCGCCGACGCAACGGCGCTCGCCGCCCTGTCGCCCGGCCTCACGCCCGAGATGGTCGCGGCGGTCTCCAAGATCTGCCGGCTGCAGGACCTCGTCGCCGTCGCCGCCAAGCGGCCGGTGGTGACGCGATTCCGCTCGACCATCGGCCTGCCCGGCCGGCTCGCGACCCGCAACCAGCCCAATCACCCGACCGACTCGTCCGAGGGCATCCTGATCTCGGCCCTCGACGGCCTGCTGATGGGCTCCGGCGACGCGGTCATCGGGGTCAATCCGGCGACCGATTCCCTCCCCGACTACATCCGCATCGTCGAGCTCCTGGAGACCCTGCGGCTGCGCCTCGACGTGCCGACCCAGCACTGCTGCCTCGGCCACGTCACGGTGGCGATCGAGGCCATGGCGCGCGGGGCGCCCGTCGATCTCGTGTTCCAGTCGGTGGCGGGCTCGCAGAAGGCCAATGCCGGCTTCGGCGTCGATCTCGCCGTCCTGCGCGAGGCCTCCGAGGCGGCCCGGTCGCTGGGCCGCTGCCCGGCGGGCGGTCAGTTCATGTATTTCGAGACCGGGCAGGGTTCGGCCCTCTCCGCGGACGCCAACTGGGGCGTCGATCAGCAGACCATGGAGGCGCGCGCCTACGCGGTGGCGCGGGAGTTCGACCCGCTGCTCGTCAACACGGTCGTGGGCTTCATCGGTCCCGAGTACCTCTTCAACGGCAAGCAGATCATCCGCGCCGGACTCGAGGACCACTTCTGCGGCAAGCTGCTCGGCCTGCCGATGGGCGTGGACGTCTGCTACACCAACCATGCCGACGCCGACGGCGAAGACATGGACGCCCTCCTTACCCTCTTGTGCGCGGCCGGCGTCAACTTCGTCATCACCGTGCCGGGGGCAGACGACGTGATGCTGAACTACCAGTCATTGTCGCACCACGACGTTGTCTACGCCCGCGAGACCCTGGGTCGCCGTCCGGCCCCGGAATTCGAGGCGTGGCTGCGGGCCGTGGGCATCACGGACGGGCAGGGCAGGCTGGCCAGCGCGACGGGCGCGCTGCCCCCGGCCCTGGCGGAGGCGTCCCGACTCCTGCCTGGGCGGGCCGCGTGAGCGGCGAGCCGGCCCGTCTGGGCCCCCCGACGCTGCGCGACTTGCGCGGGCTGACCCAGGCGCGCATCGCGCTCGGCGCGCACGGCGCTGGCCTGCCGACCGGCGCGGCGCTCGCCTTCGGGCTCGACCATGCCCGCGCCCGCGAGGCGGTGTGGACGCCCCTCGACGCGGCCGCGATCCGCGAAGGGCTGCGGGCGCAGGGCCTCGACGCGGTGGAGGTCCGCTCCGCCGTGGCCGACCGGGCGGAGTACCTGCGCCGGCCGGACAGGGGCCGCACCCTCGATCCGGACTCCGGGTCGGTGCTCGACGGGCACGGGCCGGGCTTCGACGTGGCGATCGTGATCGCGGACGGGCTGTCGGCGACGGCCGTCGCGCTGAACGCGGTCCCGGCGGCGGCGGCGCTGGCAGCGCGGGTGTGGCAGGCCGGCTGGCGCCTCGCGCCGGTGGTCGTCGCGAGCCAGGGACGTGTAGCGATCGGCGATCCGATCGGGGCGCGACTCGGGGCGCGCTGCGTCGTGGTTCTGATCGGGGAGCGGCCGGGTCTGTCGGCCTCCGACAGCCTGGGCTGCTACGTCACGTTCGGCCCGGCGCCGGGGCTGCCCGATTCCCGGCGGAACTGCATCTCGAACATCCGGGAGGGCGGCCTGGCGGTCGAGGCGGCCGCCGGGCAGATGGAGGCGCTGCTACGGGCGATGCTGGCCCAGGGCACTAGCGGCGTCGCGCTGCGCCGGGACGATCCCGCAGACCCGAAGGCGCTGCCGGACGCGCGGGACTGACCGCTCGGACGACCCGGGCGGACGTCACGCGCGCTCCGCGGACGGGCTGCAGCCGAAATGGGACCGGTAGCAGCGGGCGAAATGGGCCGCGCTCGTGAAGCCGCAGGCCGTCGCGATCTCCCCGATCCTGAGCGGGCTCTGGCGCAGAAGGCGGCGTCCGTGGGCGAGGCGAATCGCCCTGTACTGGGCCGAGAAGCTGAGCCCGAGCTTGTCGAGGAACAGCCGGTCGAGGTGGCGCGGGCTGATCGCCGCGAGGCGCGCCATGGCGAGGCGGCCGAGCGGCGCCTCCACGGTCTTCTCCATCGTCTCCAGCACCGCCAGCAGAGCCGGATGGTGGATTCCGTAGCGCTCGACCGCGGAGGCCCGCTGCGGGTCGTCGGCGGCGCCGATGGCGGTGTGGAGGAACCAGTCGGAGACGCGCCGGGCGAAGGCCTCGCCCATGCGTTCGGCGATCAGGGCGTGGGCCATCTCCAGGGGCGCGACGCCGCCGCCGCAGGTCAGGCGATCGCCGTCGGCGACGTAGCGCGCCCGGCTCAGGCGCGCCTCCGGGAAGGTCTCGACCGTGGCACCGGCATATTCCCAGTGGAGCGTGAACGCGCGATCGGCCAGCAGGCCCGCTTCGGCCATCAGGTAGGGACCGCCCGAGATGCCGCCGATGCGGACGCCGAGTCGGGCCATCCGCCGCAGGGTCGCGTGGATCTCGGGCCTGTCCCACCCGGTCGGCTCGCCGCCCGCGCAGACGAAGAGGGTGTGGAGGTGGCCGCGCTGGCGCGGCAGCGCCTCGGTGGGGACCTCGGCGCCCGACGAGGCGGCCACCCGGCCCTCCGACTCGCCGAAGTAGCGCAGGCGGTAGAGCGGCCGCCCGGCAAGTTCGTTGGCCGCCCGGAACGGCTCGCACCCCGAAGCGAAGGACAGCAGCGCGAAGCCGGGCACGAGGATGAAGCCGATCTCCTGTGGGCGATCCCCGGTCTCCGCCTCCATCTCGGACGCCCCCTCCGCTCCTCGATGGCTCAAACGTGCAGGAAACCGTCCGTTTCAGTCAAACGCCCGCCTCGGCATTGATCATGCTGTGTGCCGTTACCCCGTCCCGCGCGAGATCGCTTCCGGATGCCTCGACCTGCCGATCTTCCTCCGTTCCGCGCCGCCGCGGCGGCCCGTCCCGGAATCGAGCGGGAGTGTCGGCCGTGAGCCGCCGCTACGACGTCGCCGTGCTGGGTCTCGGCGCGATGGGCAGCGCCGCGCTCTACCAGCTGGCGAAGCGGGGCGCCGCGGTCATCGGGCTCGACCGCTTCGCGCCGCCCCACGCGCTCGGGTCGAGCCACGGCGAGACGCGGATCACCCGTCAGGCGGTCGGTGAGGGCGCCGACTACGTCCCCTTCGTCACCGCCTCGCACTGCATCTGGCGCGAGCTGGAGGCCGAGACGGGCGAGACCCTGCTGAACGCCTGCGGGGCGCTCGTCATGGCCCCGGGCCACGGCGTCTCCTCGCACCACGGCAAACCGGACTTCGTGGGCCGGTCCATCAGCGCCGCGGAGGGCGCCGGCATCGTCCACGAGGTGCTGACAGGGGCGGAGGTGGCCCGCCGCTTCCCGCAATTCCTGAACCTCGCGGGCGACGAGAAGGCCTATTACGAGCCGGGCGGCGGCTACGTGTTCCCGGAGCGATGCCTCGCGGCGCAGCTCGGCCGCGCGGGTGCCGCGGGCGCCGAGATCCGCACCAACTGCACGGTGGTCGGGCTGCAGCAGGACGGGAGCGGCGTCCGCATCGAGACGGCGGAGGAGACCATCCTGGCCGACCGCGCCGTCGTGGCCGCGGGCGCCTGGACGGCCCCCCTGCTCGGGAGCCCCTTCGACCGGCTCCTGACCGTCCGTCGCCAACTGCTGCACTGGTACGCGCTCGCGGACGAGACCGCCTACGGGCCGCACGCGCCGGTCTTCATCTGGATGTACGGGACGAGCGACACGGAATACCTCTACGGCTTCCCGCCGCTCGACGGGTCCATCAAGGTCGCGACGGAGCAGTACAGCACCACCACCACCGCCGACGGGGTGGAGCGCCGCGTCGATCCGTCGGAATCCGACGACATGTACCGGCTGCGCGTCGCGAACCGGCTGGCCGGCGCGACCCCGGAGGTCGTCCAGGCCGCCGCCTGCGTCTACACGGTGACCCCCGACCGCGGCTTCATCATCGACCGGCATCCCGCGATGGAGCGGATCCTGGTCGTCTCCGCCTGCTCGGGGCACGGCTTCAAGCACTCGGCCGGCATCGGCGAGGCCGTCGCCGCGGAGCTGGCTGGGACCGGTAGCACCGTCGATCTCAAGCCCTTCGCTCTGGCACGTTTCAGTTGATGCGCCGGCCAATGGCTCGTGGATTGCTTGAAACCATGCCAAGATCCGTCGACCCGAGCAGGAAAGATCCGATGCGTCTCACCGTCCGCACCCTTCTGACCACCGGTGCGCTGGCCGCGCTCGCGGCGTTCTCGACCGTCGCGCTGCCCGGCCGGGCCACGGCCGCCGACGGCGTCGACGCGATCAAGAAGCGCGGAACGCTGATCGTCGGCGTGAAGGCGGATTACAAGCCGTTCGGCTTCCGCGACCCGAGCGGGACCATCATCGGCCTGGAGCCCGACCTCGCCGCCGACCTCGCCAAGCGGCTCGGCGTGAAGCTCGAGCTCGTGCCGGTCGTCTCGGCCAACCGGATCGAGTTCCTGCAGCAGGGCAAGGTCGATCTGCTGATCGCCACCCTGTCGGACAAGCCGGAGCGCCGCCGCGTGGTGCAGGCGATCGACCCGAACTACTATTCCGACTTCGTGAACGTCCTGCTGCCCAAGTCGTCCGGCATCACCGACTGGGCGCAGCTCAAGGGCAAGCCGCTCTGCGCCACCTCGGGCGCTTGGTACAACAAGGACGTCGCGCGGACCTACGGGGCGGAGATCGTCGCCTTCGACGGGTCCGAGAAGCCGCTCTTCGCGCTCAAGCAGGGCAACTGCATCGGCTACGTCTACGACCAGAGCATGCTGCAGGGTAAGCTGCTCGACGACGACTGGAAGGCCAACTACGCGCTGCCGCTCAAGGGCATCCTCGACGCCCCGTGGATGATGGCGGTGGCGCAGGGCAACACCACGCTCCAGGCCGCGGTCGAGGACGCCACCAAGGACTGGATGAAGACCGGCTTCATCGTCAACGAGGAGAAGAAGTGGGGCATCGAGCCGACCGCTTACTCGAAGGCGATGCACGAGAAGTACAAGAACGCGACCAACTGATGCGGTTCTGCGCGACAACACCGAGCGTTAGCCCGCGATGATCGCCACGATCCAGGCGTGGTTCCAGCAGCTCTACGAGACCACGGGCTTCAACTTCACGGTCTTCTACGATCCCTACGACTGGGGCCGGTACGTGGCCGGCCTGCGGATGACGCTGCTCCTCGGGATCAGCACGATCCTGGCGAGCCTCGTCATCGGCGCCGTCGGCGCGCTCCTGCAGAGCGGGCCGTCGCGCGTCCTGCGGGCGCTGGTCAACGGCTTCGTGGTGGTCTTCCGGAACACGCCGCCGCTCGTGCAGATCTTCTTCTTCTATTTCGGCCTCGGGACGCTGCTGCCGGACATCCGCTCGGCGGACGGGCTGCGCGCGCCGATCCTCAACAACGTCCAGTGGGCGATCATCTCGCTGTCGCTGTTCGCGGGCGCGTTCAACGTGGAGATCTTCCGCTCCGGCATCGAGGCGGTGCCGCGGACCACGGTCGAGGCCGCGGAGGCCCTGGGCTACACCCGCTTCAAGGCCTACCGGTACGTCGTCCTGCCGCTGGCCCTGCGCGTCTGCCTGCCGGCGCTCAACAACAACCTGATCAACCTCCTCAAGACCACCACGCTGGCCTACGCCATCGCGGTCCCGGAGACGCTGTACGCGGTCAAGCAGATCTGGTCCGAATCGCAGAACGTGCTGGAGATGATGCTGGTGCTGCTCGCGACCTACGCGGTCCTCGTCGGCGTGCTCGTCTGGATCATGCACCGCTGGGAACGCGCCCTGCGGATCCCGGGATACGGCCGATGAAAGCTGCCGATCCGCGGGGCGGGCGACCGGGCGACCTGCCGGTGCTGCTGCCCTTCGCGCTCCCGAGGGACCGCGCGGCGGCGCGCCTGCGCCCGGCCCATCTCTGGCTGCTCACCGCGCTCGCCCTCGTCGCCGTCCCGGCCTGGGCGCAGGGCGGGGCCGCCGCGCTGTCGCCGCTGGAGGTGGTGATCAAGTGGGCGCCCCTCCTGCTCACGGGCTTCGCCTTCAACGTCGCGATCTCGCTGATGGCGATGGCGATCGGCACGGTGGCGGGCATCGGGCTCGGTCTGGCCATGCTGGCGGAGGGCCGGGTCCTGCCCCGTCTCGCGTGGTGCGCCACGCAGGTCTTCCGCAACGTGCCCTGGCTGGTCCTGCTGTTCTTCGTGATGTTCCTGGTCCCGTTCCAGGTCACTGTGTTCGGCGTCCGCGTGCCGCTGCCCGACTGGGTCAAGGCGACCTTCGGCTTCAGCCTGCCGGTCATGGCCAACGTCGCCGAGATCGTCCGCGGTGCGGTGCGCTCGGTGCCCAACACCCAGTGGGAGGCCGCCGAATCCCTGGCCTTCACCCGGCGCCAGACGATGTGGCGCATCATCCTGCCCCAGTGCGCGAAGCGCATGCTGCCGCCCTGGATGAACGTCTACTCGCTCATCGCGATGGCCACCGTGCAGGCCTCCATCGTCGGCGTCACCGAGATGCTGACGCTGACCGCGCAGGTGCACGCCGCCGAGGGCGGCCGCCCCGAGCTGTTCGCGCCGCTCTACGGCTTCGCGCTGCTCTGCTTCTTCCTCTACTGCTACCCGATCGACCGGTTCACCGCCGCCCTGGAACGCCGCTTCGAGACCCGCTGAGACCATGACGCGCGCGACCCTGGCCGCCACCCCGTCCCCGAGCTGGACCCCCGATCAGCCGATCGTCCGCGTCGTCGACGTGCACAAATCCTTCGGGACGTTCGAGGTGCTGAAGGGAATCAGCTTCGACGTCCGCAAGGGCGAGGTGGTGTGCATCATCGGCCCCTCGGGCTCGGGCAAGTCGACGCTGATCCGCTGCGTCAACGCCCTGGTGCCGGTGAGCGCGGGCTCGATCCAAGTCGAGGGGATCGAGGTGACCGAACCGCGGCTCGACAAGCTGGCGCTGCGCCGCAAGGTCGGCATGGTGTTCCAGCAGTACAACCTGTTCCCGCATAAGACCGCGCTTCAGAACGTGATGATGGCCCCCATCCACGTCCTCGGGCAGGAGAAGCGCGAGGTCGAGGCCCGGGCGCGGGCGCTCCTCGCCAAGGTCCGGCTCGCCGGCAAGGAGAACGCCTATCCGGGCGAATTGTCGGGCGGCCAGCAGCAGCGCGTGGCCATCGCCCGCTCGCTGGCGATGCGGCCGGACGTGATGCTGTTCGACGAGGTCACCGCCGCCCTCGATCCGGAGACGGTCAAGGAGGTGCTGGTGACGATCCGGGAACTCGCCGAGGAGGGCATGACCTGCATGCTCGTAACGCACGAGATGAACTTCGCCCGCGACGTCGCCGACCACATCTACTTCACCGACCGCGGCGTCATCGTCGAGCACGGCCCGCCCGCGACCTTCTTCGCCTCCGCCCAGGACGAGCGCACGCGCCGGTTCCTGTCGCAGGTGCTCTGAGCCCGCCGGGGTCAGGGCCGCGTCAGCGCGGCGCGGCCTCCCGCGCCACGATGTGGTCGGCGATCGCCCCGGCGGTGGTGAGCCAAATGGCGTCGCGGCGGTCTGCGATGTGCCGGAGCGCCTGCCGCAGGGGCCGCAGCCGGTGCGGGCGCCCGACGATGTAGGGATGGAGCGCGATGCCCATCACCAGCGGCGCGCCCCGAGACTGCTCCAGCATTTCTTCGAAGGCGTCGACGATGGCTTCGGCGAACTGGCGGCCCGTCTCCTTGCGGGCGACGATCGCGGGGATGTCGTTGAGTTCCTGCGGGTAGGGCACCGTCAGGATGCGGCCGCCGCCGCGGGTCTTGAACCAGGTCGGCTGGTCGTCGTGGTCCCAGTCGAGCAGGTAGCGGTACCCGGCCTCGGCGAGGAGATCGGGCGTCACCCGCGACTGCGAGATCCACGGCCCGAGCCACCCGGCGGGGGGGCGGCCCTCCCGCGCGGCGATCTCGCGGGTCGTCTCGGCGATCAGGGCCCGCTCCGCGTCCTCGTCGAGGGTACCCTGCCGCTCGGCGTTGGTGCGTCCGTGGCCGACGATCTCGTCGCCCCGCGCCCGGAACGCCTCGATCAGCCCGGGGCAGTCCCGGTAGAGGTTGCTGTTGACGAGCACGCTCGCCGGCATCGCCAGAGCGTCCAGCATCTCGGCGATCCGCCACGCGCCGACCCGGTTGCCCCAGTCGCGCCACGCGTAGTTGAGCACGTCCGGCTGCGGGCCGCCGGGCGCCAGCTCGGCGCCCAGGCCCTCGCCGAACGCGAAGGTCTCGAGGTTCAGCCCGACATAGACGGCCAGCCGCTTGCCCTCCGGCCAGTCGTAGACCGGGCGGTCGGGGAGGGCGCTGTAGCCGTAGCGACCGTGTCCGGCATTCGTGTCCATCAGAGCCCCCGTTACGCCGCACCGAGATAGGCCGCTTCCAGCCCCTTGTCCGCCGACAGCTCCGCGGCGGTTCCGCGCGCGACGACCCGGCCCTGCTCCAGCACGTAGCCGCGGTCGGCGACCGTGAGGGCCAGCGCCGCCATCTGGTCCACGATCAGGATGGTGACGCCCTCGTCGCGCAGCTCGGCCACGGTCGCGTAGAGGGCGTTGATCATCGCCGGGGCGAGGCCCAGCGACGGCTCGTCGAGGAGCAGGATGCGCGGGTGCGCCATCAACCCGCGGGCGATGGCCAGCATCTGCTGCTCGCCGCCGGAGAGCAGGCCCGCCCGGCTCGCCGCCCGGTCGCGCAGCCGCGGGAACCGGTCGAGCAGGCGCTCGACCTCGGCCGGGTCGATCGGCGACCCGCGCCCGAAGGCGCCGAGGCGGATGTTCTCGACGACGGTGAGCTCCGGGAAGACCTGCCGCCCCTCTGGCACCAGGACGAGGCCGCCGCGGGCGATCCGGTGGGCGGGCAGCGCGTCGACGCGCCGGTCGTCGAACACGACCGATCCCGCGACCGGGCGCAGCAGCCCCGCCAGCGCCCGCATCGCCGTGGACTTGCCGGCCCCATTCGCGCCCAGGAGCGCGACGGTCTCGCCGGGCCGCACGTCGAGATGGACGCCGTCGAGGACGGGCGCGGCGCCGTAGCCGGCGGTCAGGTCGAGGACCGAGAGGACGGCGTCCGCCGGTCCCTGCCACGGCGCGCTCCGCGGCCGGGCCGGGGTGTCGGCGCCGCCGAGATACGCGCGCAGCACCGCCGGGTCGCGCCGGATCTCAGCGGGCGTGCCGCGCGCGATCGGGCGGCCGGCATCCATGACGAGGATGTGGTCGGAGATGCCCATCACCAGCGGCATGTCGTGCTCGACCAGCACCACCGCGACGCCGCTGTCGGCGATCCGGCGGATCAGCCGGGCCAGCCGGTCGGTGTCGGCCCGCGACAGGCCGGCGGCGGGCTCGTCGAGGAGTAGCACCGCGGGGCTGCCGGCGAGCGCTCGAGCGATCTCCACGAGCCGCCGGTCGACGTGGGGCAGCTCGGCGGCCGGGCGGTCGAGGGCGCCCCGGTAGCCGACGAAGGCGAGGAGCGCGGCGGCCGTCGCGCGGTCCCGCGCCCGCGCGCGGCGCCACAGCCGGCCCGGCGCGAGGCCGAGGGCGACGTTGTCGGCCACCGGCAGCGAGCCGAACAGGCGCGTGGTCTGATAGGTGCGCGCGATGCCGGCGCGGGCGACGACGTGGGCCGGCCGCCCGGCGAGGTCGCGCCCGCCCAGCCGGATCGCCCCGGCGCTCGGGCGGTAGAAGCCCGAAACCATGTTGAGCACGGTGGTCTTGCCGGCCCCGTTCGGGCCGATCACGCTGGTGACGGCCGCCGGCCGCGCCGTGAGGTCGACGCCGTCCGCCGCCGTGATGCCGCCGAAGCGGATGCCGAGGCCCTCGAGGACGAGGGCCTCGCGCGCCGCCGTGCCGGGCAGCGGCACCTCCTCGCCCTCGGCGGCGGCCGGCGCGTCCCGGCCCCGGGGCAGCAGGCGGGCGAGGCTGCCGACCAGCCCCGAGGGCACCAGCCACAGCACCGCGAGGGTCGCGACGCCGAAGAACAGCAGGCGGTACTCGGCGAGGCCGGACAGCGCCTCCGGCAGCAGCACGGTGACGAGGGCCCCGAGGAGCGGGCCGAGCACCGTGCCGGCGCCGCCGACGATCACCGAGAGGACGAACAGGATCGACTGCGAGAACGGGAACGAGCTCGGCGCGATGAACAGCATCAGCGGCGGCAGGACAGCCCCCGCGAGGCCGGTCAGGGCGGCGGAGATCGCGAAGGCCAGGGTCTTCACCCGGACCGGGTCGAAGCCCAGAGCCGCCGCGGCGACGTCGGCGTCGCGCACGGCGCGCATCGCCCGGCCGAGGCGGCTGCGGGCGAGGATGTCGAACACGGCGAGGCTCGCCCCGGCGGCGAGCACCGCCAGCACCGCGAGGCCGGCCGGCGAGAGCGGCTCGCCGAGGAGGCTCGGCGCGTCGGTCACAACGAGGCCGTTCTGGCCGCCGGTCAGCTCGCCGCCCTCGATCAGGCCGTGCTCGACGATGAAGCCGAAGGCGATCGTCAGCATGGCGAGGTAGGGGCCCTTCACCCGCATCGCCGGCACCGCCACGAGGCCGCCGACGAGCGCCGCGATCAGGGCCGCCGCCGGGAGCGCCAGCCAGAAGCTGACGCCGTGGAGCGTCAGGATCGCGCTCGCGTAGGCGCCGATCGCGTAGAAGCCGGCCTGGCCGAAAGAGATCAGCCCCGTCAGGCCGAGGAGCACGTTGAGGCCGACGCCCGCGACCGTGGTCAGCGCCATGAGGGCGATCACGAAGTGGCTGTAGCCGGCGGTCAGCGCCACGAGGCCGAGCGCGGCGGCGGTGAGGCCGGCGATGCCGAGCCGCATCGCCGGGCCTGAGCGCAGGTACGGCATCGCGTCAGACCTTGTTGACCGCGGCGCGGCCGAGCAGGCCGTCGGGGCGCAGGGTGAGGGCCAGGATGATCACCGAGAACACCACGAGCTGCGTGTAGGTCGAGCCCAGGGTCGCGGTGACGCCGGCCTCGACGAGGCCGTAGAGCAGCCCCGCCAGGATCACCCCGGTGGCGGAACCGATGCCGCCGAGGATCGCGACCGCGAAGGCCTTGATGCCGAACAGCGTGCCGAGCTCGGCCGAGACCGAGAAGAGCGGCGCGATCAGCAGGCCCGCGATGCCGGC
The DNA here is from genome assembly GCF_000383455.1 of Methylobacterium sp. 285MFTsu5.1. NCBI lineage: Bacteria > Pseudomonadati > Pseudomonadota > Alphaproteobacteria > Hyphomicrobiales > Methylobacteriaceae > Methylobacterium > Methylobacterium sp. 285MFTsu5.1. The sequence goes on from NZ_KB911276.1 coordinate 169,505, forward strand.
GAGCACTGCCGAGAGCGCGAAGGCGCAGGCCACGGTGCGGCGCACGTCGATCCCCATCAGCCGGGCGGCGTCGGCGTTCTGCGCCACGGCGAGCAGGACGCGGCCGAGATCGGTCTTCCGGAACACCGTGCGGATCGCGAAGGCAAGGGCGATCCCGACCACCGGGATCACGAGCTGCAGCGGGTAGATGCCGGTCCCGAGAATCTCCACCGGCTTCGTGGCCAGCGGCGAGGGCAGGCTGCGCGGCTCCTTGCCGAAGGTGAACAGCACGGTGTTGTCGAGCACGATGCCGCCCGCCACCGTCGCCAGGAGCCACGCGTCCGAGCCGCGCGCAACGAACGGGCGGACCAGCGCCCGCTCGACCACGAGGCCGAACAGGGCGCAGCCGGCGAGCGCCAGGACGATCGCGGCCGGCATCGGCCAGCCGAGGGTGACGCCGAGCGCGTAGGCCAGGACCGCGCCCAGGGTGACGACGCTCCCCTGCGCGAAGTTCACGGTCCCCGACACCGCGTAGGTCACGTGGAAGCCCAGGGCCACGAGCCCGTACATGCTGCCGAGGCCGAGGCCGCTGACGAGGATGGAGGTCAGCATCGCCGGGCTCAGTTGGTCACCGCGACGATCTCACCGTCCTTGAAGCGGGTGAACACGTAGTCGTTCGGCCCGAGCGCGTCGTGCTGGCCGGGCGTGAAGGGCGTGGCGTAGGTTTTGATCAGGCCCGGATAGGTGCCGATCTTGTAGAAGCCGTCGCGGACCTTCGGGCCCTCGGTGGAGCCGGCGGCCTGGATGGCGAGGGCCAGCAGGTGCGTCGCGTCGTAGGCGTTGGCGATGCCGACGGCGGGGGTGACATCGGCCATCGACTTGATCGCCGGGTACTTGGCCTTGAGCGCGTCGAGCACCGCGCTCGCCTTCGGCGACGCGTTGCCCGCGAAGGTGAAGGTCTGGATGAAATGGACCTTGCCGGCGCTCGGGCCGGCGAGCTCGTCGAAGCGGCCGCCCGCCGGGCCCCAGTGCGAGACGACCGGCACCGACCAGCCCATCCGGTCCAGCGACTTCACCACCTGGGCCGAGGGCCCGACATTGCCGACGAGGAACAGCGCGTCGGCCCCGGCCTCCTTCAGCCGGGACAGCTGGGGCACCATGTCGACGTCGTTGGCCTCGTACTTCTCGATGCCCGCCGCCGGGAGGTTGGCCGCCTGCAGGGCGTCCTTGAGGCCCTTCTGGTTCGACTCGCCCCAGGCGTTGTTGACGAGGATCATGCCGGGCTTCTTCGCCCCGTAGGTCTTCACCGCGTAGGCGACCAGCGCCTCGTCGACGAGGGCGTCGACCGCGGAGACCCGGAAGGCGTAGTTGTCGGCGGCGCCGTTGCGGGTGATGCCGGTGCCGGCCGCCCAGGGGCCGATGAACGGCACCTTCATCTGGTTGGCGATCGGCACGATCGCCATCGAGACCGGCGTGTCGAGGCCGCCGACCACCGCGACGACGCCGACCCGCTGGATCAACTCGCGGGTCGCCAGCACGCCCTTGGACGGGTTGGCCTCGTCGTCGCGGGCCACGAGCTCGAGGGGGCGTCCGAGGACGCCGCCCCTGGCGTTGATCTCGTCGATGGCGAGCCCGATCCCGCGGGAGATCGCCTCGCCGGATTTCGCGGACTGGCCGCTCAGGGCGGTCACGAGGCCGATCTTGACGGTGTCGGCCGCCTGCGCGGTCGAGACGGCGAGGCCGAGCAGCGCGCTCGTCGTCACCGCGAAGCGGCGCAGGGTCGGGGGCAGGAAGGAGGCCATGGCATGTCTCCGAGGGCGGGGCGCAGCCTGCTTTGCGCAACCTCCATGCCACCAGGAATTGGCCGCTTCGGCCGCTGCACAGACCGGTGCCTGTATCCTCGGAGGCAATCTGTGCTCAATCTGGCGTCAAAGTGCATACACTTCCTGCATGCACGGGCCGGCCTTTTGCGGCACGTTGGGCCGACAGGAGGCCTGCATGACCGACATGACCCACGATGCGGCGACCGCCCGCGATGCCGCCAACGTCACCGCCTATCTCGAGGCCTCGATGGTGCCCGATCCCGAGACGGCCGCACGCTACATGGCCCCGGGCACCCGGATCGTGTTCACCGGCGCCCGGGTGTTCAACCATCCGTCCGAGGTCACGGCCTTCAATGCCGGCCGCTACGCCTGGGTGAAGAAGCGGATGGAGCGGCTGGACGTGGTGCCGGGCGACGGCGTCACCACGGTCTACAGCCTCGGGACCCTGTACGGCGCGTGGCCGGACGGCACGCCCTTCGAGGGCAACCGCTACGTCGACCGCTTCACCGTGCGCGACGGGCTGATCGTCGGCATGGAGGTCTGGAACGACAGCGCCGAGCGCCTGCTGACCAAGCACGGCCTCACGGCCTGACGCGGCGGGCTCAGGCCCCGCCGCCCGCGACGTAGGGCGCCAGCAGGCGTGCCAGATCGCGCTCGCGCGGGGCCGGGGGCACGATCCGCGCCCGGTCGGCGACCGCGTCGAGGTGGTGGTCCATGAGCGCGGCGGCGCGCTCGGCATCGCCCGAGACCAGGGCGGCGACGATGTCCCGGTGCTCGCTCACGGCGCAGTCCGAGGAATGCGGGCGGCTGTAGAGGGACAGAATCAGGGCGCAGCGATAGCCGAGTTCCGCGACGTACCGGATCAGCACGGCGCTGCCGGTCATCTCGGCGAGCATCAGGTGGAACTCCGTGGCGAGCCGGATCGACAGCGCCTCGGGGCCGCCCCGTGCGGCCTCCTCGCGCGCGATCTGGTCCAGCAGGACCTGACGCTGCTCCGCGCTGAGCCGCCCGGCGAGGCGGCGGACCACGAGCCGCTCCAGGCCGAGGCGCACGTCGAAGGTGTCGCGCGCCTCCTCCCAGCTCGGCGTCGCCACGACGGCGATGCGGTTGCGGCGCAGATCGACCAAGCCTTCCCCGGCCAGCCGCAGCAGGGCCTGCCGGGCGATGGTGCGGCTCACCCCGAACCGCTCGCCGAGGGCGTCCTCCGGCAGCCGGTCGCCGGGGGCGAGCGCCCGTTCCACGATGGCCCGCCTCAGGGCCTGGCAGATCGCCCCGACGCGATCGCCCTCGTCTCCCGCCTTCATGGACGGCGTCCGGACTCTGTCGCCCGTGTCCGTGCGGATTGATCCGTCATGATCCTCTCTCGACGCGATCCGGCGCCCCGCATCCGGTCCCGTGCCGGCTGGGCTCTTCGCAGACCTGGGACCCGAGGTGCAACGGTCGCGCCAGCGTCGTCGGCGACCGTCCGCCGTGCGCGAACTCCGCCGATCGCGCTTCCATCCGCGTCCGTGGGCGTCCCGTGCGGGACCGGCGCGATCGCTTCCGACAAAGTCGCCGCCACGGACGTCTCGCAGATCCAGTCCAGCAACCTGTTCGGTACCCAGATCAGCGGGGAGGATGGAGCCACTTTCTGGTTGAGAAATTTTGTAGCCACTGTTTCTATAAGTAGAATAGTGGTCACGATGTTCTTTTTTGAAGCTCAATCAAGATGAAGGATTGACATGCGAAAATTGATATACAACTCTCGTGAGGTGCGTTTAGAGGGAGAATGGCAGGCATGCTACCTGAGGTTGGTGCCAGTGCGGGAGAATTTTCTGACTCGTCCTTGAGAAATTCAATCAAGATCGTCTGCGCCTACGTGATCCGGAATCCGGTATCCCCTGTCCAACTCTGTGAGATTTTAGCCAGTACGTACGAAATGCTTAGCCAGATCAGCGCGGGACCGGCGCGCGCGGTCGCGACGCCCGAGGCCGCCACCGCGCGGGAGATCCGCGCGTCCATCCAGGCCGAGGGCCTGATCAGCTTCATCGACGGCAGGTCCTACAAGACGCTCAAGCGTCACCTGACGGCTTACGGGCTGACACCGGAAGAGTATCGCGCCAAGTACGGGCTGCCGCGCGACTATCCGATGGTGGCTCCGGGTTACGCCGCCAAGCGCTCGGAGATCGCGCGATCGCTGCAGCTGCGACACAGGGCGGGATAGGCCCTCTCAATCGCGTCCGGAGCGGTTCGCCGCGATACACGCGGTCAGGCGGGGATCGGGCGACCCGGATCGATCACGGAGTCCGGCCAGGGATTCTGCCCGTCGCTCAGCCAGCGCAGCGTGTCGGCCCAGAATCCGCCGCTCCTGCGCGCGTGGAACAGGCCGAAATGGCCGGGCGCCTCCGCGCCGATCGCGGACGGGGTCAGCTGTACCTGGATGCGCGGGCTCGACACGTAGTAGCCGAGGGCCCGGCGGATCGCCGCCGGCGTGCCGAACGGGTCGTCCGGCGTACCGACCGCCAGGATCGGGGCGCGGACGGCGGCGAAGCGGGCGAGGAGGGCGGGGCGCTCGGCGGCCGGGTAGCTCGCCTCCATGCGCCGCCCGCGGAATGCCCACTCGTAGGCCACGCCGGCCGGCAGATCCTCGAGCCATCCGAGCCGACGGCCGGGAAAGTAGCCGACGACGGCGGTGACGCACGGCATCAGCAGGTGCCACTTCGCGATCATGCTGAGCCTCTCGCGGGCGCGATAATCGCGGCGATAGGCGAATTGCGCGCCGACGGTGAGGATGCGGTCCACCGCGCCCGCGGCCTCGGCGAAGCCGGGGAGGAAGCCGCCGATGCTGTGGCCGACGACCGTGAGCGGCCCCGCCTCGCGCTGCCGAATCCATCGGACGGCGGCGTCGAAGTCGAGCTCGCCCCAGTCCCGCCAGCGGATGCCGGATCCCCTCAGGCGCGCGGGCCGCGATTCGCCGATGCCGCGGTAATCGTAGGTGAGCACGACGAAGCCCCGCTCGGCCAGGAACCGCGCGTAGGCGTAGTAGTAGCGCGCGCGGACGCCGGTCGCCGGGTTGACGACGATCGTGCCCCGGCCCGGCGACCCGCTCGCGCCCGGGCGCCAGAGGTGACCGCGGAGCCGGTAGCCGTCGCGGCAGGCGATCGCCACGGGTCGCGCGTCGACACCGGCGGTCGCGGCGGGCGCGTGGCGGACGGGCGTCATCGGACCCCCTCGGCGGTGGCCGCCGGGACCGGACGATCGTCGATCGGGAGGTGGAGGAGCGCGGCGATCAGGCCCGCGAGGGCCGTGGCGAGCCAGACCCCATCGTAGGATCCGGAGACCTCCAGAACCACGCCCCCCAGCCACGCCCCGAGGAACGAGCCGATCTGGTGGCTGAGGAAGACGATCCCGAACAGCGTCCCGAGGTGACGGATCCCGAAGACCCGCGCCACCAGGCCGCTCGTCAGCGGGACCGTGCCCAGCCAGGTCAGGCCCATCACGGCCGCGAACGCCAGGACGACAGCCTCGGATTTCGGCGCGACGAGGAAGGTGCCGATCGCGGCGGCGCGGATGAGGTAGAGCCAGACCAGGACGTGCTGCGGCCGGTACCGGCCGCCGAGCCAGCCGCACCCCCAGCTCCCGGCCATGTTGAAAAGGCCGATCAGCGCCAGCGCGGTCGCGCCCAGGCCCGCCGGCATGTGGCAGAGGGCGAGGTACCCCGGAAGGTGGGTCGCGATGAAGGCGAGCTGGAAGCCGCAGGTGAAGAAGCCGAGCGTCAGCAGCCGGTAGCCCGGGTGCCGCCACGCCCGCAGGAGCGCCTCGGACAGGCTGCCGGCCGCCGAAGAGCCGTCCGGCACGCCGGCGCGGGGCGCGCGGTCGAGCGCGACACCGAGCGGCGCGAGCGCGACGATGATCGCCGCGAGCGCGAGGAGCCCCGCGCTCACGCCCGCGACCGCGGTCACGGACTGCGCGAACGGGACGAGCAGCACCTGGCCGAGCGAGCCGCCGGCGCTCGCGAGGCCCAGAGCCGCGCTGCGACGCTCCGGTGCGGAGGCGCGACCGACCGCGGTCAGGACGACGCCGAAGCTGGTACAGCTGATCCCGATCCCGACCAGCAGCCCCAGGCCGAGCAGCAGCGTCGGCGCCGCCGGCGCGAGCGCCGTCAGGACGAGGCCGCCCGCGTAGACCAGTGCGCCGAGGGCGACGACCGGCGCGGCCCCGTAGCGGTCCGCCGCCGCGCCCGCGAAGGGCTGCGCGAAGCCCCAGACGAGGTTGTGCAGGGCGATGGCGAGGGCGGTCGTCGCCACCGGGATGCCGGTCTCGAGGGAGAAGGGCCCGAGGAACAGCCCGAAGGTCTGCCGGATGCCCATCGCGCCGCTCAGAACCAGGCCGGCCGCGACCGCCACCGGCACCACCGGCAACCCGCCCCGTCGCCCTGCGCGCGCGCGCCCGATCGTTGCCATCGCGGCCTCCGTTGGCTGTCGCCTTCGGAGACGGTCGCAGCCGGTGGCCGGCGCGACAAACGAGAAGATTTCCACGGGCAGTGAACGCCGCTCACGGGCGGGGCGCGCCGTCCCGGTCCCGTCGGGCCCTCAGGCGGCGCCGGTCGGGAAGCGCCGCTTCTGCTCGGCCGCGAACCGGCGCGCCTCTGCCAGCAGCCAGGTCCGGAACAGGTCGGGCTCCGGCCGGTCGTCGTCGCCCTCGGCGCTCACGAGCCAGTGGGAGGTCGCCGCCGGGACGGCGGGGCCGACCCCGACGAGCGTACCCTCGCGCAGCTCCCGGTCCATGAGCGCCCCCCGGCCGAGGGCGATGCCGAGGCCCGCGGCCGCGGCCTGGAGCGCCATCGCGAACGTGTCGACGTGCAGGGTGTCGGCCGAGGCCAGCTCCACCGCCCCCGACGCGTCGCTCCAGGCCTGCCAGTCCTCGGTCGCGGAGGTGACGTGGATCGTCGTCGCGCGCCGGAGGTCGAGGGCGCCGTCCGGACCGGTGACGGCCCCGCGCTGGGCCGGGCTGCAGACGGGGAGCAGCCAATCCTCGAACAGGCGGACGCTGCGGTGGCGCGGAGTCGGAACCCGGCCGAGACGGAGGGCGAAGTCGAAGCCGTCGATCGGGAAGCCGACCTGCCGGTGGGAGGTGTCGATCCGGATCGCGATCTGCGGGTGGCGGCTGCGAAAGGCCGGGAGCCGGGGCAGCAGCCACCGCGTCGCCAGGGTCGGTGCGCAGCTGATGGCCAGGGTCCTGCCGGACCGCGGCGTGGGCAGGCGGCGCGTGCCGATCAGGATGAGGGACAGCGCCTCGGACACGTAGGTCAGGTACTCGGCCCCCTCGCGCGTCAGCGCCAGCCGGCCCGGCTCCCGGACGAACAGCTTGACGCCCAGCGCCTTCTCGAGGCCGACGATCCCGTGGCTCACGGCGCTCGGCGTCAGGTTCAGTTCGGACGCCGCGCGGGCGAAGCTGAGATGGCGGCCGGCCGCTTCGAAGAGCCTGAGCGTGGAGAGGGGAGGCGTGCGGGGCCGCATGGGATCGTCGGGGTGAGCCTGCCGGTCGCCGGGGCAGCGACGTCGTCGTCCGACGGGGAAGCTAGCCCGGATGGTGTCGCGTGCCCAAGGCGGTGCGTGCGCCCGGCCGGTCAGATCAGGCGCAGGATCACCTGTCCGGTGACGGTCTCGAACACGATCAGGCGACCCCGCCCGTCGAAGACGGCCGCGGCGTCGCCCTCGGGAGCGAAGCGCGCGCGCAGGCTCCCGCTGCCCTGCCACAGGACGGCCGGTCCGCGGATCCGGTTCGCGCCGGGCACGCTGGCCCAGAGCGTCCCCTCCTCGGTGGCGGTCGCGGCCCAGAGGCGGCCGTTCTCCGCCGCGACTAGGCGCGGCGGGTCCGCGGGCTCCGCGCGCGCGGCGGCCTCGATCAACGCGCGCTCCTGCTCCCGGGAGGCCGTCGTGAAAGCGTGGGGATGCGCCCGCAGGTGCGGATGCGCGCCGGTCCCCTCGAGGGACCAAGCGACGGCCTCGGTCAGGCCGAGCACGCCGACGCCGCGATCGGGCGGCGTCCAGAACCGGCACGTCACCGCAAGGGTGCGGGAGGACAGGCTCCACCACTCGATCAGGCCGTCGTGCCGGGCGTAGATCAGGGCGCTCGCGTCCGCGAAGGCGGCGAGCAGCAGCGGCCGGCCCGGTTCGGTCATGGGCAGGCGCCAATGGTGCGCCAGGGCGCCGTCGGAGCCGGGCGCGCCGCCCGCGCGACCGAGGAGCGAGGCGGTGTCCAGCCGGACGAGCGCCTCCCCGTCGAAGACGAGCCAGCCGGTCTCGTCCGCCTGACCATGCCAGTGCGTGATCGGCAGCGGACCGAGCGGCAGGAGCCGTCCGGTGCCGGCGTCGAAGAGCTGGACGTCGGGGCCGTCGAGCGTCTCGCGCAGAACGAGGGCCCGGTCGCCCGCGCCGAGACGCGCGAAGCCCGTCAGGCCATCCACCTGTCCCCGCCAGCGCTCGCGGCCGGCGCGGCCGAGGAGGCGCACGAGCCCGGAGCGGTAGCCCAGGAGCAGCCGCCCGCCCGACAGGAGCGCGGCATCGGCGATCTCGGAGAGCGCCGGGCCGTCAGGGACGACGAGCGGGCCCGCCAGGCGGGAGGCGGACGGTGCGGTGCGCGTCCTGAGCTGCCGGAGATGCTGGCGCAGGGCGACCTGTCCACCGGCTTCCGCGAAGCGCCCGGCGAGCCGGGCGCGCTCCGCATCGTGGCCGAGGATGCCGTCATCCGCGGCGAGGCGGCGCGCGAGGCCGCGGCAGAGGAGCGCGAAGGCGGGCGTCGGCGGCCGCTCCGGACCGCCCTCGAACTGCGCGTCGAGCAGGAGCGCGGCCACCGCGCTCCGGCGCGCCGCCGCCTCGGCCCCGGTCGCGCTCACCAGGTCCGCGAAGGCGGCGTGCAGCCGGTCGCCGTCCCGTCCCTCCCAGGGCAGGGCGCGCAGGGCCCGGGCGAGCGGCGCGGCCGGCACCGGCGTCTCGGCGTCGAGGGCTTGCCGGATCCAGTCCAGTCGCCGCTCGGCCAGAGCCGGCAGGCCGAAGGTGACCGCGGCGGCGCGATCCAGGGCGCCGATCCCGACGAGGCGCGCGGCCCAGGCCTCGGCCAGGACCGGTCGGAACGGATCGTCGGCCCCGAGTTCCTTCCAGAGCTCCGCGTGGGCCTCGTGGCGGGCGGCGAGTGCCAGGGCCCGCTCGGTCTGCCCCGCCCGGAACCAGAGCGGGACGGTCGTCGCGGGCGGGAGGCGGCGCGCCTCGGCCAGACGGGCGGCGGTCTCCAGGCGCCCGGATTCCGCGAGGAGGCGCACCGCCTCGTGCGGGTTCCCGACCAGGCTGTCGAGTACGAAGGCCGCGCGATCCGTGTCGCCGCGTCCGGCCATCGCCACGGCCTGCGCGCGGTAGAGCGCCGCGAGCCGGATCTCGTCCGCGGGCGCGAGGCTCAGTCCGCTCGCCCGCTGCGGCCCGAGATCGAGGTCGAGGCTCCTGCGCAGCCCGGGCCCGGTCAGCGGCAGGTCGGCGAAGGCGCTCCCGCGCCGCGCCGCGCCGCCGAGACCGATCGCCCGGTACAGGGCCTCGTCGACGCGCCCCGCCGCGAACAGCCGCTCGACCTCGGTGAGCCGCCGGGCATAGAGGCGGCGAAGATGGACCGCGTAGGGCGAGCGCCACGCGAGCCACGCCGCCGCCCGGCACCAGATGGGCGTGCGTCCGCTGCCGGTTCCGGCGGGCTGGCTGGCCGAGGGCGCGGCGCCCTCACGCCCGGCCCGCGCTCCGCGGCGCCGGAACGCGAACCACGCGATGACGAGAAGGACCAGCACCGGCAGCGCGAGGCTGCCCCAGTGGGCCGCGGCGGCCCCGTGCTCCGCCGTCGTCCGGACGTTCTCGGCGAAGCCAAGCACCATGGCGCCGACCATGATGGAGGCCAGCAGGACGACGTAGGCGGTCCAGAGGAGCCCCAACGCGCCGCCGATCAGGCGCCGGAAGCGGGTGACGAGATCGCCGAGGACGTGCTTCGTCCGGCGCCGCGGCCGCCGGGTCACGGCGTCGCGGACCGGCGCGAGGGGGTCCGCGTCGGCGACGAGGGCGGGGGCGCTGACGAGGCGGCGCGCCGGCGCCGCCGGTCGCAGGACCGGCAGGCGTTCGGCCGGATGTACCGCGATCGCGTCGAGATCCCACCAACCGGCGATGTCGAGACTAGCGAAGGCCGCCAGCGGCTCGGCGGCGAGGCGTCCCCCCGTCATGTGGACGACATGGTCCCGCAGGGCCGCGGCGACGGGCGGCTCCGGCTCGGCGAGGGGTACGGCGGTCAGGATCCCGGCACTGCGCACGACCGGCAGGACCGGTCCGAGGGCCGCGCAGTCCCGCGTGACGGGCGCGGCGAACAGCACGAGCACGCGATCGCCGCGTGATCGCACCTCCGCGGCGTGCTCGAGCCAGGGAAGGAGCCGGGCGCGCCAGTCCGGCCCCGCGGAGCCGCGCGCCATCAGGATCCCGTCGAGGGGGATCGTGCCGGCATGCATCCAGCCGCGCGGGCGCAGGGCCGCGAGCGGCTCCCGGGCATCGGGGACCGGCGGCGGCCTCAGGCGCCCAGGCACGGGACGGTTTCCGCGAACGCGCCGAGATCTCTCAGGTGGGACCATCCGCGGTCGAGCTGGCCGAAGGCGAGCGCGTCGACGAAGCCCGCGGCGTCGCACCGCGCGGCCGCGATGCACGGGACGGCATCGGCATCGACGGCGACGCGCACCGCCTCGAGGGTCGCGTCCGGAAGCGTCAGGGGATCGCACGCCGCCGCGCCGTCCGGGGTCCGGAACGTCAGGCGCGCCGAGCCCGCCTCGTCGCGGTCGAGATGGAGGGCCAGGGGGCCCTCGACGGCCTGGGCGCTCACGCCGTCGTACGGGGGCACGATGCCGATGATCCGGCCCTGCGGCCCGAGGTGCGCGACCGCTCCGTCCGCGGCGCTCACCACGTGCCAGTGCCCGCCCGCCTGCTCGATCCCCAGGGTGGGCTGCCCGCGCACCGCGCAGAGGGCGAGGCCGCCGCCCGGCCGCAGCGATCCGGCCCGGCCGGGGAACCGCGCCACGACCTTCCCGTCGGACGGCCGCCGCGCGATCACCCCATCCGCGCGATCGCGCATCAGCAGACCGGCGGGCGTGACCGCGAGGGGAAGCTCGCCCGCGAGCGGCGCGTAGTCGATCAGCCGCGTCTCCGAGACCAGGAAGGCCGTGCCGTCGGCCGCCAGGAGCCAGGACCGGTTGCGGCGTTTCAGCGTCCCGAGGGGCGGCAGAACCGCCTTCGGCAGGCGCGGGCTCACCAGGGGATGGTCCCGCGGGATCCGCCGGTCGAGCGTCGCAGCGGCGCCCGAGCGGTCGAAGGTCCAGCTGCGGAGCGTCAGGCGCGCGTCGTCGGCGTAGACGTTGAGGCACGCGGCCCGGATCCGCGACCGGCCGACGGCGAGCCCACGAGGCGCTCGTGGGGTGCGACCGGCAGGCGCAGCGCGCCGGAGGTGCCGGTGACGGGGACGATGAGAATGCCGTCGGGCCGCGCCACCAGGAGGTGCTCGCCGCAGGGCGCGAAGGCCAGCCCGCGGGGCGCCCAGTCCGGAGGCGCCGCGCTCCGGTCGGGCGCGGACCGCCGGGGCGGCGGGCGTCCGGGAGCCGGACGGGGCCGGAACGGGTCGCGCAACAGCGCCACCGCCTCGCGCTCCGGCGGGAGGTCGAGGCGCGCGGCGGCGACAGGGCCGGTGGCGTCCAGCACGGTGACGTCGGCGGCCACGGCGAGGCCGTCCGGCCCGAGACGCGGCCGCTCCTCGATGGTGATCCGCCGGCACGGTCGCGCCGCTTCGGGCAGGTCGGACCCGCCGATGAGCCAGAGGCTGGCGCCGGGCCGCCCGGCCGCGCGGGTCGCGACCGGCTCGGCCACGACCCGTTCGAGTTCGACCGCGTCGAGGGATGTGGCGGCGCTCTCGCGGAGAAGGACCGCGGCGTCGGACCGCTTCAACGCGCCGAGCCAGCGCCGCTCCGGCGTGGCGGTCGAGGCCCAGAGCAGGCGCGCGCCGCGCCGCCGGGCGAGACCGGCCAGGCAGAGCAGCGCCGCGAAGGCCACGAGGCGGGGGGCGCCGAGAAGTTCCGGCCCGGCATCGACCACGACCAGCACGGCGCCCGCATCCGCCGCCTGACGGTAGACCGGCTCCAGGGTCAGCAGGTCGCGCTCGGCCGCGCGCTGCAGGAAGGCGTCCGAATCGAGGTCGCGCCAGAGCCACTCCGAGGCGACGAGGCGCTCGATCCCGCCGCGTGTTCCGAGGCCCCCCAGCCCGTCGATCTCGCCCTGCGGTTGCCCGCCCGCGCCGTCGGCCCGCTCGACGAGGGGCCGCAGCGCCTCGACCAGCGCCGCGAGGATCCGCAGATCCGGTTCCGCCATGTCGGAGAAGAGCGTCGTCCAGGATGCCAGCGCCGGCGGAAGGGTCGTCCGCGGACCGGTCGATGCGGCGCTCACGCCGCCTCTCCCAGGCGGCCGGTATCGATGTCCGGCACGGCGCGCGAACCGGCGAGGTCGAGCAGGCGCAGGGTTTCGCCCTCGGGGACGAGCAGGGCCGGACCGCCCAGACCGTGCCGGTCGAGCAGGCGGCGCGCGACCTCGGCGCGCCAGGGCGCCGGCACGGCGAGGCGGCACCCGAAGGGCAGGAGCAGCGGCCCGTCGGCCGCCAGCCACCCGAGCGGCGTCGCGCACCAGGGCAGCGCCGGCCGGCCCGAGCCTGTGTCGGGGGCGAACAGGACGGCCTCGCCGCCCGCCAGCGCCAGGCGCAGGGTGGCGTAGCGGCCGATCCGCGGGGCGATCCGCGCCAAGAGACCGGCCGCGTCGCTGCGGGTGAGGCGCAGACCCACCGGCGAGCCGCCGGCCGCCGGCATCAACCGCAGGGGAAGACGCGCCGGATCCGGGATCACGCCGGGGTCACGCCCGCGACCGGTGCCCGGCAGCGCGTCAGCAGCGCGTCCCGCGCCGCGGCGAGGGCCCGCGGGCGCTCCTCCGCCCCGAAGGCGGCGTCGATCTGCACGAGGAAGGATTCGGCGCGGACCAGCCAGGCCTCGAAGGCGGGGGCGGTGCGGTCGTCCGGGGCGGAGGCGGCCAGAGCCTCCCCCTCCTTGGCGAGGTCCGCGGCCCGTGCGGCCGGACCGTAGCCCGCCGCCTTGGCGGCGGCGGGCAGGACGGGGCTCGCCGCGGCGCCGAGCTCGACGCGCAGCAGGTCGCGGGCCTCGTCCTGCGCGATCCGGTCCTGGACGAGGTGGATCATTGGCCACAAGTCGGCCTCCTCCGCAGCCGTCCGGCCCGCGATGAGCGCCGCCGCCGCGACGAGCGACTGGCCCCGCACTACGCGCCGGTCGCTCAGCCGCACGCCGCGGGCGCGCAGCTTGCGCACCACCTGCGCGTAGGCGGGCCGGACCGGCGAGAGGTCGATCCGCGCGGCGGCCTCGGCGAGGGCGTCGATCTCCGCGAGCGTCAGCGGCGCCTCCCCGTCGCCGGGTTCGACGGACGCGACCGGATCGCCGGCGAGCAGGGCCTCCAGGTCGGTGTCGGCCAGGGGATCGACGAAGGCCGTGACGAGGAAGCGGTCGGCGAAGGCCGCGAGACCGGGATCCTCCGGCAGGGCGTTGCTGGCGCCGACGCAGCAGCGCAGCGGGACGGCGGTGTCGAAATGCCCCCGGCGGTAGCGGCGCTCGTTCAGCACGCCGAGAAGCGCGTTCAGGATCGCGGTCGAGCCGAGGAAGACCTCATCGAGGAAGGCGAACTCGGCCTCCGGCAGCATGCCGGAGATGTCCGGCCGCAGCTTGCCCGCGCGCAGGGCTTCGAGGTCCAGCGGGCCGAACAGTTCGGCCGGTTCCGTGAAGCGCCCGATCAGGTACCCGAAGCAGCGCGCCCCGGTCCCGGCGGCGCAGGCCCGCACCGCGGCCGACTTGCCGGTGCCGGGCGGTCCGATCAGAAGGAGATGCTCGCGCGCCACCAGCGCGAGGTGCACCAGCTCCACCACGTGGCGACGCCCGACGAGGCCGCGGGCCGCGCGGCTGATGGCGCGCTCCAGGCGTGCGATCGCGGTATCGATACCCCCCTCCCGTCAGGTTCGGCCCGCTCGCCGCGACAGGGCGATCGGTCGCGGTGCCGTCCCGCGCTGCGCCGTCGAGCCGGCGGCGGGCGCCTCACGGAGCCCGTCCCGTGACGTGAGGCGCGGCCGGACCGAAGACTTTCCTGTGCGGCCGCGCGTCCCGATCATCGGCATCTGCCGAGATGCCAAATCTGCCCGTGTACGCGTCCCACTATCGTCGCGCAGCCCCGGCGCCGGGACGATCAGGCGAAACATTCTGACCACGAGACATCCCGGAATACTCTGATTCCGCGAGGCTAGCCCGGCGGTCGACTTCCGGTCAACGTGCCGCGACCGCCGCCTGACCATCGCGGCGGCGCGCACGCACCGGCGACGCGGTCAGTCCCGCGACGTCGGACCGGAGACCGGCGCCTTCGGGACCGCGAGGCGTCCCTCCTCGGCCTTGTTGATGTACTGGCTGGCGATGAAGAGCCCCTTCAGCGGCCGGATGATCGGCACGCAGGCCAGGAGGAGCAGCGGCAGCGTCACCACGGCGTGGACCCAGAGCGGCGGATCGTAGGTGAGTTCCAGCCAGATCCCGAAAGCGGTGACGGGGAACGCCATCGTCATCATGATGAAGAAGGCGGGCCCGTCCGCCGGATCGGCGAAGCCGTAGTCCAGCCCGCACGCCTCGCAGCGCGGCCGCAGGGTGATGAAGCCGTCGAACAGGCGTCCTGTCCCGCAGCGCGGGCAGCGGCAGCGCAGGCCGACGGACATGAGCGATTGGTCGGTGGTCCTCTGCATCATCGACGGTCCTGAGCAACAGGCCGGCGCCGATCCCTGATCGACCGGCCTTGCGCCTGCCGATTGTATGGCATATCAAGCCATACAATCGCGGTTGAGACTGAGCCATCCGACAGGTTTCTGGCGGATCGCGGCCGGTTTGGAACACTGAGCGCTCTGGCCGCACGCTCAATGTATGCATACAGTGGTGGGATTACAGGGGTCAATGATGGAATCCTGGAGCCCGACAATCGCCGGCGACACGGGGCCCAAATACCTCGCCATCGTCCGGGCGTTGGCCGAGGACATCCGGGCCGGCCGGCTCTCGCCGGGAGCGCGCCTTCCGCCGCAGCGCGCCCTGGCGAAGCACCTCAACGTCGATCTCACGACGGTCACGCGCGCCTTCAACGAGGCGCGCCGAACGGGCCTGATCGACGCGACCGCGGGCCGGGGCAGCTTCGTCCGGGCGTCCCGTTCGCCGGCCGCGGAGATGCGCAGGCCCGATCCGTCCGGCAGCGTCGATTTCAGCATGAACATGCCGCCCCAGCCGGAGGCGGCGCGGCTGGCGGAGCGCCTGGAGGCGGGTCTGTCGCGGTTGGCCGGTTCGTCGACCTTCCTGGCCCGGATGCAGTACCAGGACAGTGCCGGGAACCTCGCCGACCGGGCGGCGGCGGCCCACTGGCTCGGTCAACGGCTCGGGGCGCTCCCGATGCAGCGCGTCCTCGTGGCCGGTGGTGCCCAGGTCGTGCTCGCCGCCGTGCTCGCTGCCGTCCTGAAGCCGGGCGACGCCCTCTGCGTCCCGGCGCTCACCTATCCCGGGCTGCGCATGGCCGCGGAGCGCCGCGGCGTCCGCCTCCTGCCTGTGGTCGGCGACGCGGAGGGGCTCGACCCGGACGCCCTGCTCGAGCGGTGCCGATCCGATCGGCCGCGGGCCCTGTACCTCGTGCCGACCCTCGACAACCCGACCACCGCGACCCTGCCGGCAATCCGGCGTCGGCGGATCGCCGAGATCGCCCGCACGCACGGCGTCGCCATCATCGAGGACGACGCGTACGGCGCCTTGCCCCACGACGCGCCGGCTCCCATCGCGTCTCAGGCGAGCGACATCACGTGGCACATCGCGACGCTGTCCAAATGCGCGAGTCCCGGCCTGCGCATCGCCTACGTCGCGGTCCCGGGAACGAACGAGGCGGTGCGGCTGGCGGCCGAGCTGCGCGCGATCAACATGATGGCCTCGCCCCTCACGGCCGCGCTCGCCTCGCACTGGATCGCCGAGGGCGAACTCGACGGCATCGTCGCGGCGATCCGGCAGGAGAACGAGCTCAGGCAGGCGGTCGCGCGCGAGACGCTCCGGGACCTAGACGTCTGGGCGCATCCGTGCGGGCACCATCTGTGGCTCCGGCTGCCCGATCCCTGGCGTCGCGGCGAGTTCGGCGCCCACGCGCGCCAGCTCGGCGTGTCGGTCGTCCCGAGCGACGCCTTCGCGGTCGGGGCCGCCCCGGAAGCGATCCGCGTCTCCCTGGGCGCGGCGCCGGACGCCGAGACGCTCCGGTACGGCCTCAGCCTGCTCGCGACGCTGCTGGCGCACCCGCCCGGCGCGATCTCCACCGTTGTCTGAGCCGGCAGAGGCGGCGCGTGCCGGTCCGACCCCTCTGACCGCGAAGGGAACGCGATGCTCCGGTGTCTCAGGCGGACGCGCCCGCGCATCCCGCGTCGTCCCTCGCGCGTCTCGGCACTGGCGCTGGCACTGCTCGCGTCAGCCTGCTCGGACGACGGACGGGAGCGCCGCCGCGCCCTGGGCGAGACCCCGACGTTCGACGACGTCATGCGGGTGGCCGACGCGGAGCGCGGCGGGCGGCTGTTCGGTCAGTGCGCCGCCTGCCACACGATCAGCCCGGGGGCGGGCGATCGGAACGGACCCGAACTCTACGGCGTGCTCGGCAAGCCGGTCGCCAGCAACAGCCGGCGCTACGGCTATACCGGGGCGCTCCGGGCGCTGGGCGGCGTCTGGACACCGGAGCGGATGGACCTCTGGCTCGCCGCCCCGGCGAAGCTGGCGCCCGGCACGCGCATGACCTTCCGCGGCCTTCCCGATCCCCTCGATCGGGGGGATCTCATCGCCTATCTCCGGACCCGGTCACCGGGGGACGGTGACGCAGAGGCGCACCCGTCGCGGCCTTGAGCGGCTCCCCGGCGGCATCGCGCGTCCTTCGCGACGCGATCGGAGTCGGGATCGTCCTGCCGGTCCGACGAAGCGCGTGGGCAGGGCGACGCCGTGCGCGTACTGGATCAGAGTTGGTGCGAGACCCGCGATCATCGACCAAGCGACGAGCCGGTCGGATCCGGACGCGGTTTCGTCATCCTGCGCGTCGCCATCGGCCGTCCCCTCGCGGTCGCGGCCGGTGATCGGCCGCCTCGGAGCGGCGTTGTGGTCAAGCTCCTCTGCCGCCGGATTGCGCGACGTCTCGCGTGGCGGCACGGACTGACCCGGCGATCCCTCAGATCAGCCCGACGGATTCTTCCGGGAAGCGGATCGCGAAGACCGCCCCCAGCCCGGGACCGGCGCTCTCCGCCGTGGCGCGGCCGCCGTGAAGCTCGGCGATCCGACGGACGATCGAGAGCCCGAGACCGGTCGAATTCTCGCCGCCGGTGGGCTTGGCCGACAGGCGCTGGAACCGCCCGAACACGCGGGCCGAATCCTCCGGCGAGAGGCCGGGCCCGTGGTCGGCGACGGCGCAGATCAGTTCCGCGCCGCGCGGGCCCGGCTCGCGGCTGACCCGGACCGTGATCGCCCCGCCCGTCGGGCTGTACTTGATGGCGTTCGAGACGAGGTTGTCGAGGGCCTCGCGCAGGCGCTCGGCGTCGCCGCAGAGGAACAGCTCGTCCGGGCCTTCGCAGACCAGGGTCTGGTCCTTCGCGTCGGCGAGCGGCCGGTCGGCCTCGCAGACCTCCCGGGCGAGGCCCGCGAGGTCGACCGGTTCCCGACGCAGGCTGATGTCGAGGGCGTCGTTCATCGCGTCGGCCATGAGGCTGTCGATCATGGTCGTCAGCCCCTTGGCGCTGGTGCGCACGTGCTGCACCTGCGCCCGCATCTGCTCCCGGTCGCCCTGCATGTCGATCAGGTCGGACAGCATCTCAGCGCGGCCGAGGATGACCGCCAGCGGGTTCTTCAGATCGTGCGCGATCGTGCCGAGGATCTCGGTCTTCAGGCTGTTGGCGCGCCGCAGGTCCGAGCGCTGCAGGTCCAGCCGGCGATTCGCCCGGATCAGCTCGGCGGTCCGCTCGACGACCCGCCGCTCGAGGTCGGCGTTGGTCAGCTGTAGCCGCTCGTAGAGGATGACGTTGTCGAAGGCGATCGACAGCCGGCTCGTGAACAGGGCGATGAGCGACCGGTCGGTCTCGGACAACTGGCGGTCGGCCTCGATCAGCGCGACGATCTCGCTGCCGCTCGCCGTGTGCAGATACAGGGTCGACCAGTGCTCGCCGAAGCTGTGCCGGCGCTCGGCAAAGGCGCGTTCGACGAGGGGTTGCACCCGCTCCTCCAGCGGCCAGCACGGCTCGCGGCCGGCGTAGTGGCCGTAACAGCCGGAGCCGGCCAGAACGCAGAAGCGCTCCTGCGGGGCGGCGGTCTCGCGCAGGACCAAGATGCCGGCGCAGGCGACGTTCAGGAGCGAGGCGACCTGGGTGAGGACACCCTCCGCCAAGCGCTGCATCGACTTGTGATCGAGGAGCATCGGCGCGGCGTCGATGATGATCTCGAGCCCGCGCCGGGTCTCGTCGAGGCGCTTGAGCTGCTGATGGGCGCGCAGGGCCGCGGTGAGGCTGGTGAACAGCTTGTCGGCGGTCAGCTCGGTCTTCGCCTTGTAGTCGTTGATGTCGTAGTCGACGATGATCCGCCGCTCCGGCGCCTGCCCGGGCTGGCCGGTCCTCAGGATGATGCGCACGGTCTCCTGCCGGAGCTCGCGCCGGATGTAGTCCACCAGCTCCAGCCCGGCATTGTCGGTCTCCATCACCACGTCGAGCAGCACCACCGCCACGTCGCGGCGCTCGGCGAGCAGCACCCGCGCCTCCGCGGCCGAACGGGCGGTGAGAATCTCCAGGCCGCGCCCGTCGAGGGTGTAGCTCGCCAGCGCGTAGCGCGTGCCGTCATGCACGGCCGGATCGTCGTCGATCACGGCGATCACCCAGGCTCCCGCGGTCGGCTGCGCCTCGTCGAGGTCGTCAGGGATCAGCGTGAGGGTGTCATCGTCCATGGCTATGACCTGAAATGCTGCTCGCAATCGGACGACTACGCTAGAAATCGTGTTGAAAACTTGTCACGCTACCGTGAGCCGATACGATTCCTGCATTCGTTCAAGAGCGAACCCGGAAAGTGCGCACCGCTGCGATGACCATACCAGACAGCCCCGCCCCCGGCGCCGCCCGCGGCGGTGCGGCGATCCCGTCGATCGCCGTGGTGGACGACGAGGCGGCGACCCGTGAGATGGTCGGGGATTACCTGAAGCTCCACGGGTTCTCGGTGGTCCTGTGCGACGGCGGGCGCTCCTTGCGGGAGCACCTCGCCGGCCACAGCCCGGACCTGATCGTGCTCGACCTGAACATGCCCGAGGAGGACGGGCTCTCCATCGTGCGCGACCTCAAGGCCCGGACCGCGATCCCGATCATCATGCTCACCGCCACGGCGAGCGCGATCGACCGCGTGGTCGGGCTGGAGCTCGGGGCCGACGATTACTTGCCCAAGCCCTGCGAGTTGCGCGAGCTGGTCGCCCGCGTGCGCTCGGTCCTGCGCCGCGTGCAGACGCCGACCGCCGCCGCGCCGGCCCCGGTTCCCGTGAGCGGGCGCCGCATCCGGTTCGGCACGAAATGGCTGGAGCTCGACGCCCTGCGCCTCAGCGACGATGCCGGTCTGGAGCAGGCGCTCACCCGCTCGGAATTCGACCTGCTGAAGGCGTTCGCCGACAATCCGCGGCGGGCGCTCTCGCGCGAGCGCCTGCTCGACCTCGCGGACGCCCGCGACCCGGACGCGTTCGACCGCGCCATCGACGTACGGATCAACCGCATCCGCAAGAAGGTCGAGCCGGACCCCGGCAATCCGCGCTACATCCGCACCGTGCGGGGCCTCGGATACATATTCCGCCCCGAGGGAGACTGATGCGACCCGGATCAATGTTGCGTCGTGATGGGGTGACGCAACAATTCACGCTCCAGATCGGGCTGAAAGCAATATCCGCGGTACGGAGCGTCCCTATCAGCGTGGCAGGACCGAGGGCCGCAAGTGCCCGGAGGACGGGCCATGCGACACGTGATCGGTACCTCGTCGGCCGCGGCTTTCGGCACGCTCTGCGTCCTGGCGCTCGTCGGCTGGACCCAAGCGGCCAGCACGGTGCCGATGCAGGCCAGCGGGGGCGCAAAAGCCTCCGCGGCGGCCCGTGACGGCGCCGCCTGTGGCGGGGCGGCCTGGCCGTACCCGCCCGGCGCCTGCGCGGGTGCCGGCCCGGTCGGCGACCCGGCGGGCCGTCGCGTCCGGCTCATCGCGGTCGACGCCGCGCCCGGCCGTCGATGAGGGGCGCGAACCGCCATGCCGCACTTCAGCGACGACCCCGGTGCCGACGAAGATCCCGACCTGCTCGGCGCGCTGCGCCGCATGCTGCACGGCGGAGAACGCGCTCCGCGGCGCCTGCCGACCTGCGCCGAGCGGTTCGGCGTGCCGGCGCCGCGCGATCGCGCGCGTGACGCGCAGGATGCCGTGCTGGCCGGCCCGGACCCGCGGCCGCCCCGATCCCGACATCGCTGAGACCACCCGTGGCGGATGGCTTCGACGCCGTCTCTGCGCGCGCAGCGAAGCGATCCGGCGGCGCCGTATCGGCCGGACGCGCGCAGCCCTGGGTCGCTTCGCTGCGCGCGCGATGACGGAGCGGGCGGCAGCGACCGAAGACTGCGCGCGGACACCGGGTGATCCGGTCGCCGGAACGCCGCCCGATTGCACCGCTCTCCGGCACGGCCTTAAGTTGCTGCCGGACCCCTATGTCGGGACGCGGATGCGGGTTGGACCCAAGATCGCCCTGGTCGGTGGCGTGCCGATCCTCGCCGCCGGCGCGATCGCCATGGCCGGCTGGCTCCTCCTGGCGCAGGAGGAGCGCGCCCGGCGCGGCGCGGTCCTGGCCGCCGACGTGTACCACGACATCGCCACCGCCCGCCTGGTCCGCGACCAGTACGCCGCCGCGGACGCGCAGGACCGGCCCGCCTACGCCGAGCGCTTCGCCAGCCTGACGGCACGGGCCGAGGCCGGCCTCGGCCGGCTCGCCGGCTTCGCCCGCATCGACGAGCAGCGCGCGCGGACCGCCTCGGTAGAGCGGGCGCTGGCCGGCTACCGGGGCGAGATGGACGCCTTCGTCCGCCGGACCCGGGAGAATGACGGCCTGATCCGCGAGATGACGCAGCGGGCCGACACCCTGATCGACCTCACCGACCGGGCGCGCCTGCGGCAGCAGGCCTCGAACGCCGACCTCGCGCGCTCGACGGCCGAGAAGGTCGAGGCGCTGCGGGTCGCCCGGGGCCTCGTCGCCCGCCTCAACGCCCTGCGAGCCCGGAGCGCGGAGAGCGCCGTGCTCGCCGCCCAGGCCGCGGCCCGGAGCGATGCGCCCGCGGCCGGCCCCGCCGGAGCGGCGGTCTCGGAGGGCGACGGCCCGCGCGCGCAGGGCCTCTTCCGCGCCGCCAGCCGCGACCTCGCGGCGGCGCTGCGGGCCGACGGCCGGGACGCCGACGCGGAGGCCCTCGACGCGCTCACCGCCGAGACGGCGGGGTCGAAGCCGGACCTCCGCGCGAGGCTCGACGCCTGGATCGAGCGCACCTTGAAGATCGAGACGTCCGGCCAGGAGAGCCTGCACGACGAGGTGGCGCAGCTGCTGGCCTATTCCGTGGAGGCCAACGAGATCGAGCGCGCCACCCAGAACGTCGCGATCAGCACCCTCAAGCTGGGGCCGCGCACCGCGGGCGCCCTCCTGCACCGGGACGCGGCCCTCGCCGAGCGGATGCGCGACGAGGGCGAGCGCCTCGCCCGGAGCGCCGCCTCGCTGCCGATCTCGCCGCTGATCCAGGCCGAGATGGTCCAGGCCCTCGACGGGTGGCGCGGGCGCCTCACCACCACCATCGGGGGCCTGCGGCAGCAGAACGCCATGATCGTCGCGATGGACGGGCTCGCCGCGACGATGATCGACAGCGCCAAGGCGCTCAACGACGCCTTCGTGGAGGACGCCGACCGGTCCGGCATCGTCATCCAGCGGATCCTGCTCGCCGGCGCGGCCGGGCTCCTGCTGTTCGGCGCGCTGGTCGTGATCCTCGTCGCCCGCTCGATCCTGGTGCCGTTGCGCGCCCTCCAGGGCGACATGGTCATGCTGACCGGTAACCCGGCGGGGGCGGCCGTGCGGGGCACGGCGCGCCGGGACGAGCTCGGCGACATCGCCCGCGCCACCGCGGTGTTCGTCTCCGAGATCACCCGCCGGGAAGGCGCGCTGCGCCGGGCCAAGGATCAGGCGGACGTCGCCCTGGTCGAGCTGCGCCGGACCCAGGACAACCTCGTCCGGGCCGAGAAGCTCGCCTCCCTCGGGCAGCTCGTGGCCGGGGTCGCCCACGAGATCAACACGCCGCTGGGCATCGCGCTCACCACCGGGACGCTCATGAGCGACGAGGCGCGGGCCTTCCGCACCGGCCTGTCTGCCGGCACGCTGTCGCGGTCCCGGCTGAACCACTTCGTCGACCGGGTCGAGGAGGGCGCCACCCTGCTCTGCACGAATCTCACCCGGGCCGCCGACCTCGTCCAGGGCTTCAAGCAGGTCGCGGTGGACCGCGTCAGCGACGAGAGCCGCAGCGTCGTGCTGGCGACCTGGCTCGACGACCTGCTGGCGAGCCTCAGGCCGATGCTGCGCAAGGGCGGCCATACGGTGGAGCGCGCCTGCCCCGCGGACCTCGTCATCGACACCAATCCCGGCGTGCTCGCGCAGATCGTGACCAACCTCATCGCGAACGCGGTCGTGCACGGGTTCCGGGCGGGCGAGCCGGGCCGGATCACCGTGGATGTGTCGGAGCGGGAGGGCGGCCTCGTGCGGATGGAGGTCCGCGACACCGGTCAGGGCATCCCGCCGGAGCACCTCGACCGGATCTTCGACCCGTTCTTCACGACGGCCCGCAGCGCCGGCAGCACGGGGCTCGGCATGCACATCGTCCACAATCTCGTGACCGCCAAGCTCGGCGGCCGCATCGCGGTCAGCAGCGAGCCCGGCCAGGGGACCGTCGTGCAGGTCGACTTTCCCGCCCAGGGTGCTGGAGCGGCCGCCCGGCCGCGGACCGGCGCGATCCGGACGCCGTGAGGCCGGCCGCGGCATACCGCGCCGGCCAGCGCGCCCTGGCGGCCGGCTTCATCTCGGCGGTGCTCCTGGGGCACGGCCCGGCATCGGCGCGCACCTTCGTGTTCTGCTCGGAAGGCAGCCCGGAAACCTTCGATCCCGCCCGCGCCACGACCACCACCACGATGAACGCCGCGTGGCAGGTCTACAATACGCTCGTGGAGTTCGTGCCCGGCACCACGACGATCCGCCCGGCCCTCGCCGAATCCTGGACGGTCTCGGAAGACGGCCGGACCTACGTCTTCGCTCTGCGGGACGGCGTCCGCTTCCACGCCAACGCGCGCTTCACCCCCACGCGCGCCCTGAACGCCGACGACGTGGTGTTCTCGTTCACCCGGCAGCGGCGCTCCGGGCCCGACGGCGCCGCGCAGGGCTTCACCTACTTCCACGATCTCGGCCTCGCCGACCTGATCGAGACCGTCGACGCCCCGGATCCGCGCCACGTCCGCTTCCGGTTGCGCGAGGCCGACACCACCTTCCTCGCCAACATCGCGCAGGCCTTCGGCGCCATCCTGTCCCTCGAGTACGCGGCCGCCCTCGCGGCCGGCAACGCGTCGGACGACCTCGCCCGGGCGCCCATCGGGACGGGCCCGTTCGTCTTCGAGGGGTACCGGCCGGATCAGGTCCTCCGCTACCGCGCCTTCCCGGATTACTGGCGCCGCGCCGCGGACGGGAACGAGCCGGGCGAGCGCCCCGACGGTCTTGTCTTCGCGATCACGCCGAACGCGGCGGTCCGGCTGAACAAGCTGCGGGCCGGCGAGTGCCACGCCATGGCGTTCCCGGCGACCGGCGACCTCGACGCGATCCGGGCGGAGCCGGGCCTGACGCTGCTCGCGCTGGCCGAGCTGAACGTCGCCTATCTCGCCCTCAACACGACCCGCGCGCCCTTCGGCGACGTCCGGGTGCGGCGCGCGGTCAACCTCGCCATCGACCGGCGGGCGATCGTGGCGGGCGTCTACGGCGACGCCGGGATCCTGGCGCAGGGGCCGCTGCCGCCCGGGATCTGGGCCCACGACGCGGACCTGCCGGACACCCCCTTCGATCGCGGCGAGGCGCTGCGCCTGCTGGCCGAGGCCGGGCTCGCCGACGGCTTCGACGTGGATCTGTGGTATCCGCCAGTCAGCCGACCCTACAACCCGAATGGCCGGCGCGTCGCCGACATGATCCAGGCCGACCTCGCGCAGGTGGGCATCCGCGCGCGCCCGGTCACGCGTCCCTGGAACGCGTACCGCGCCGCCCTGTACGGCGGAGAGCCCACGCTGATGCTCTACGGCTGGACGAGCGACAACGGCGACCCGGACAACTTCCTGAACGTCCTGCTCGGCTGCAAGGCCGCCCAGACCGGCGGCGCCAACCTCGCCCGCTGGTGCGACCCGGCCTACGACCGGCTGGTCGAGGCCGCCCGCCGAACCGGCGACCGGGAAGCGCGCCAGGCTCTGTACCGGCAGGCTCAGGCCATCGCCCGGCGCGCGATGCCCTGGGTGCCCCTGGCCCACACCAAGGTGCATCTGGCGCTCCGCGACGACGTGCTCGGCCTGACGATGGATCCCCTCGGCCGCCACCTGTTCGAGACGGTACGGTTCCGCGACCCGCGCTGACGGCAACGACAGCACCGTCCTCGCGAGCGGAGCGAAGCAATCCAGCAGCGCCACGTTCACTCACGGCGCGCATCCCTGGGTCGCTTCGCGGCGCTCGCGATGACGGTGTGGGCCGACCGCCCGCCACGCTCACTTCTTGGTCCGCTGCTGGAAGACCCGCAGCACCTGATTGCCCCGCGCCACGGCGTCGTCGAGGGCCCGCTGCGGCGCCTTCGCGCCGTCGAGCGCCGCCTCCAGTTCCTCGGCCCAGATGTCCCGGATCTGCAGCATGTTGCCCAGACGCAGACCGGCGGTGTTGCGTGTCGGCGGCCGCCGGGTGAGTTCCTGCACGGCGACGTGGAGCTGCGGGTGCCGCTCGAAGAAGCCCTCCGCCACCGCGTCGTCGTAGGCGGCGCGCGTGGTGGGGATGTAGCCAGTGTTCCGGTACATCGCGGCCTGCTGCCGCCCGTCCATCAGGAAGGCCAGGAACCGGGCGACGCCGCGGTACTCGTCCGCTGTCTTGCCCTGCATCACGTAGAGCGAGCCGCCGCCCAGGATCGCGTTCTGCGGCTCCGGCACGACGTCGGGATAGAAGGGCATGGGCACGACCGTCCAGTCGAACCGGGCGGCGGTGGCGACCTTGCCGTACAGGCTGGACGAGGTGAGGAAGATCGCGCAGTCGCCCGAGACGAACCGGCTCTCGCCGCGATTGACGCGGTCGTTGTACTCGAACACGCCCGCGCGCTTCAGGTCGACGAGGTTCTGCAGGTGGCGGACCTGGAGCGGGCCGTTGAAGACGAGTTCGGCATCGTAGCCGTCCAGGCCGTTGGAACGGGTCGCGAGCGGCCGGTCGTGCCAGACGGACAGCTGCTCGAGATGCACCCAGGTCGGCCAGGCGGAGGACAGGGCGCACCGCTTGCCGTCCGCCGCCTTGAGCCGCCGCGCGGCCTCGAAGACCTCGGGCCAAGTCGCCGGGGGCTGCTTGGCGTCGAGTCCCGCCAGACGGAACCGGTCGCGGTTGATCCACATCACCGTCGAGGAGACGTTGAAGGGGAGCGACAGCATCCCGCCCTCGGCATCCCGATAGTTGGTGGCGACGACCGGCAGGAAGTCCTCGGGCGTCACCGAGAGCCCGGCCTCCCGCATCACGGTGGCGACGGATCTGACGGCGCCGACGGCGGCCGCCATGGTGCCGTTGCCGACCTCGAAGACCTGCAGCAGGTGCGGCGCCGCGCCGGTGCGGTAGGCCGTGATGCCGCTGCTGATCGTCTCGGCGTAGGAGCCCTTGTAGACCGGCACGACCCGGTAGTCCGGCTGGGAGGCGTTGAAGGTGTCGGCGAGGCGGGTCACCAGCTCGCCGTTCGGCCCGTCCAGGGCGTGCCAGAACTGGATCTCGGTGAGGGCCGCGGCGGGCAGCGGGCGCAGCGCGGCGGGCAGCCCGACGAATAGCCCGACGAGCAGCGTCATGAGCAGGCCGGCGCTCGGCAGCCTCGAGCGGCCGACGCCGCGCCGGATGGGTTGCGTCGCGCCGCTCATGCCAGCCGCTCCGGTAGCCACAGCCGCAGCACCGTGCCGGCACCCGCGCTGCTCTGCAGTTCGACCCGCCCCTGGAGGCGGTTCACCACGAGGTTGTGGACGATGTGCAGGCCCAGGCCCGTGCCGCCGCGGGCGCGGGCCGTCGTGAAGAACGGGTCGAACACGCGGCCGAGGTCGGCCCCGTCGATGCCGCGCCCGTCATCGGCGATGGAGAGGCCGATGCCGTCCCCGGACCGGATCCCCGTGATGGTGATGCGGCCGCCCTCCCGATCCTGGAAGCCGTGCTCGATCGCGTTCTTGACGGCGTTCGAGACGACCTGCGCCAGGATCCCCGGCAGGGTGTCGACGACGAGATCGGGCGGGCAGTCGACCTCGAAGACGTGGCGGCCCGGCCGCGCCAGGGCGCGCAGGCTCTTCAGGAGCTCGTCGATCCAGTCCGCGAGGTTCAGCGGGCGGCGGTCCTCGATGGCCTGATCGGCCGCCACCTGCTTGAAGCTGTAGAGGAGATCGGCCGCGCGCATCAGGTTGCTGGTCAGGAGCTGCGCGCCCTCCCGCATCCGCCCGGCATACTGGGTCAGCCGCGACCGGGAGAGCTGGTTGTCCCCGACCATGCGCGCGAACGCCGCCGAGTCGGACTGGACCTGCGTCGCCGTGGTCAGGGCGATGCCGAGCGGGGTGCTGATCTCGTGCGAGACGCCCGCCACGAGCTGCCCGAGCGAGGCGAGCCGTTCGGCGCGGATCAGGTCCTCCTGGGCCTGCCGCAGGGTCGTGAGCGCGTCGTCGGCGCGCTGGGAGGCGTTGCGCCGGTCCGCTTCGCGGCGGCGGATCTGCTCCAGGAACGCGTTGGTCGCCCTGGCGATGTCGCCGAGTTCGTCGCGTCGGGTGAGCAGGTGACTGTCGCGGCCGATATCCTCGGGGGCGGGCGCGGCGGCGGCGGTGACGATGCTGTGCTGGAGCGCGTGCAGCGGCCGGGTGATCGAGCGCGCCACCGCGGCGGCGGCGCCGATCCCCAGGCACAGGGCGCCGACCGCCCCCACGACCAGCAACTGCCGGATCACGCTGCCGAACTGGTCGGCATCGTCGATGAAGGCCCGGCTCAAGGTCTGCGCGTTGGCGCTCATCGTGGCGGCGCGGCTGTCCATGTCGGCGATGGTCTCGTTCTGCTCGCCGATCTTCCCGATCGTCGCGGCGAGCTGCGTGCGCCACCCGTCGATCGCCTCCGCCATCTCGTCCCGGATGCTCACCGGGATGAGCAGCGTCCGGGACGTGCCCGACAGCTCCGCGCCCGCCTCCAGCACCCGCGACGCTTCCGCAGTATCCCGGCGCGCCAGGGCCGCATCCGTCCGCCGGGCCAGGCGCAGGGCCGTGAGGGCGATGTCCTGGGCGGAGAGCTCGGCCTCGTTCGAGAGGACCGAGTGACGGATCAGGAGCGCGACCTCCTCGTACAGCCGGTTCTGCCGGGTGACGTTCACTTGGACGAGCTGGTCGCACCACTCGACCAGGACGCGGCCGGCCTGGGTCGCGCGGGTCAGCTCGAAGCCCTCGGAGAGCACCCTGTTGAGGCCGTCCTCGGTCCGGCTCCGGTCGCGGTACGCCTTCAGGAGCTTTGTCGCCCGGTCCGCCGCCCCCGCCTCGCCGTCGACCCGCAGGACGCGGCGTAGCCGGTCGCCCACCGCATCGAGCTGCCGAAGGTCGGCGGCGAGCTCATCGAACTCGATCGGGAAGACCGGGCGACCGATGCGCGCCCGGTTCAGCTCCGCGGTGCTGATCGCCTCCCGGAGCTCCCGGAGAGCCGTGACGACGCCCTGGTTCCGCTCCAGCTCGGCATCCTTGACGGCCAGGACGGCGATCAGCTGAGCGTTGTCCTGCTGCTGGCGCCGGCGCGCAACGTCGGTCAGGGCCACCAGGGCGTCCGCCCGCCGGGCCATATCGGCGATCGTCGCGTTCGCGGTCCGCTCGGAGAGCAGGAGCGAGCGCATGCGCGTCACCTGCGAGTTCAGATCGCCCGTGACGGTCGCCACGAGAGCCGACTGGCCGCGCGTGCGCGCGAGACCCTCCAGGCGTTCGAGCTGCCCGGCCGCCGTGGCGGCCCGCTCGTCGAAGCGACGCTCGGCCTCGTCCCGCCGCGCGGTGCCGCCGCTGACGGCATCCGCCCGCGCCCGGTTCATCGACGTCAGCGTCTGTGCGGTCTCCGTCGCCACCACGGCGCCGGTCCGGGCCCGCTCGGCCTCGTAGAGCAGGATCCAGGCGCCCAGCGCGATGGCGGCCGCGACGAGAATCGGGATCGCGCCGACCACGAGGACGCGGCGCGCGATCCCGGACCTCCCCAACCCGCGGATCATCGCGCCGCGCACCGTGTCCCGCGCCCCGTCACCCGTCCCGCTCCCCGATCCATCGCTGATTCCGCGACGACACAGTCCGTTATTGTGCCATCGGCGCGATGACTTCCCGAGAGCGCTGAAGCAACACGGGACGCAATATTCCCGCAGCACCGCTTGCGTAGATACCGCCCCGCACAACGGTCCTCGAAGGCCGAATGAGGGGAAACACCATGCTCGACGTCATCGCCCGCCTCCTGCTCTCGGCCGGCATCATGGTCGGCACGACCTACCTGCCGGCGCTCTCGCAGGCCGTCACCGGGCAGCCGGCCGGCACCCGGAGCTACGCCGCGGACGCGCCCGCCTGCCCGGTCAAGCCCGCGATGGCCGGGATCCGCGCCCGGTCCTGCCTGGGCTGACCGGTATGGAGACGCTTCCTCTGATCCTGCTCGTCGGCGGGAATGTCCTGCTCGCGATCGTGATCCCGCTCCTCGTCTGAGCGCGCCGCGATCATGCTCCGCGAGGCCGCCGGAAGGCCGGTCGACCAGGGCCCGCCGCGAACCGCCGCCGCGGTCGGCAGTTGCCCGCCGGTGAGGCCTCGATTAGCCGGTCGATGCGGCCGGCTCGGGCCGCGCCCCGTGTCACGATGCGCCGCCGCCCATGCCCGCGTCTCCAAGCCTCGCCCGGGACCGATCCCGCATCGCGGCCCTCGCTCTGGCGACGCTGATCGGCGTCGGCGATCCCCGCCCGGGCTGGTCCCTCGACATGCCGGACAGCCCGCGTCCCGCCCGGCCGTCCCGGCCGGTGCCGCCGGAGCTGGCCGCGGCCCTCGCGGCCTACAGGACCTACGTCGTGGCCCAGGCCGACGCCTTCGTGCGCGAGACCGCGCGCTTCGTCGCGGCGATCCAGGCCGGGCAGCTCGCGGAGGCGCGCCGGCTCTACGCCCCGGCGCGCGCGCCCTACGAGCGTATCGAGCCGGTGGCGGCCCTGTTTCCCGAGCTGATCAAGCGTCTCGACGTGCGCAGCGACGAGTTCGAGCTGCGCGAGCGCGATCCCGCCTTCGTCGGCTTCCATCGGCTGGAGATGGCGCTGTTCACCCTCGGCACCACGGAGGGGCTCGGCGAGGTCGCGGAGCGGCTCACCGCCGAGACCGTGACCCTGCGCGACCGACTCGCGGCGCTCGCCATCCCGCCCGCCCGGGCGGTCGGGGCGGCCTCGGCCCTGATCGAGGGGATCGCCGCCACCAAGATCAGCGGCGAGGAGGAGCGCTACAGCCGCACCGACCTGTGGGACTTCCAGGCCAATATCGAGGGCTCGAAGGTGGTGTTCACGCTCCTGCGGCCGCTGCTGACGGACCGGGACTTCGTGGCCCGGGTCGAGCGCAGCTACAAGCGGGTCGAGGACCTGCTCGCGCGCTACCGCAGTCCGGACGGCGGCTTCCAGAGCTACGACAACCTTACCGCCCGGGACCGCAACGCCCTGAAGGGGCCCATCACCCTTCTGGCTGAAGATCTGTCGACGCTGCGTGGCCGGCTCGGTCTAGACTGATATCATTGCCGAGGTGCCGCGCTGTGGCCTCTCTTCGTGGCTAAAGGCGGCAGCGCGACCAGATTTTGCCGAGCGACGATGCGCTTCCTTTCACCGGTTCCCACCCGCCGCCGGTTTCTCGGCGGCCTCGGCGCCGCCGCGCTCCTCGGGCCCGCCCGGGCCGAGGACGCGACGCCGACCATCGCCACGGAAGGGACGCTCGTCGCCCAGCCCTTCTACGGCCCCCACCAGGCCGGGATCGTCACCCCGCAGCCGGCCGCCGCCCTGTACGTCGCCTTCGACGTGCTGGCCGAGCGGCGCGGCGAGCTGCCCCGCCTGTTCCGGACGCTCACCGAGCGCCTCGCTTTCCTGACGCGCGGCGGTGCCGTGCCCGATCTTCACCCGCAGCTCCCGCCGCGCAATTCCGGCATCCTCGGGCCGACCATCCTCCCGGACAATCTCACCGCCACCGTCTCGGTCGGCGCGAGCCTGTTCGACTACCGGTTCGGCCTGGGTCGCGCCCGCCCGCGCCATCTCGGGCCGATGGAGCGCTTCCCCAACGACGCCCTCGACCCGGCGCAGTGCCACGGCGACCTGCTGATCCAGTTCTGCTCGAACACCGCCGAGACCAACATCCACGCCCTGCGCGACGTCATCAAGGCGACGCCCGGCCTCCTCACGCCGCGCTGGAAGATGGAGGGCTTCCTCCCGCCCCACGTGGTGAAGACCATGGGGGCCGACACCGTGCGCAACATGCTCGGCTTCAAGGACGGCACCGCCAACCTCGACGTGCGGGACCTCCGGATGATGGACCGTTACGTCTGGGTCGGAGCGGGGCAGGACGAGCCGGCCTGGACGACGGGCGGAAGCTACCAGGTCGTGCGGATCATCCGCACCCTCGTCGAGCGCTGGGACCGCACGCCGCTCGGCGAGCAGGAGGCCATCATCGGGCGGCACAAGGGCAGCGGCGCGCCGCTCCGGCAGGGACACGAGCGCGACGTCCCCGACTACGCCGCCGACCCGGACGGCGAGGCGATCTCGCTGGCGGCCCATATCCGTCTCGCCAATCCGCGCCTGCCGGGCACCGAGGGCAGTTTGATCCTGCGCCGCAGCTACAACTATTCCCGCGGGCTGACCGCCGCCGGCCAGCTCGACATGGGCCTGCTGTTCGTCTGCTACCAGGCCGACCTCGCCGCCGGATTCGTCACCGTGCAGAACCGTCTGTCCGGCGAGGGGCTCGAAGAGTACATCCGCCCGATCGGCGGCGGCTATTTCTTCGCTCTGCCCGGCGTGCCGGGGCCCGGCTCCTTCCTCGGGGAAGGAATGCTGGCCACGACCTAGACGGCGTCGACGCGGATTCCGGCTCGGACCACCGCCCCCGGATGCTGCGCCCGGGGCGCCCGAGAGACCGGCCGCCCGCGGGACCGCTCCCGCGCTCAGTCGCCGTCCGTCTGCCCCGCGATCAGGGCCATGCGGACGAGTTCGGAAAGGCTGCCGGCCTGGAGCTTGGACATGACGTTCGCCCGGTAGATCTCCACCGTCCGCGGGCTGATGCCGAGATCGAGGCCGATCACCTTGTTGGCCTTGCCGGCGATCAGTCCCTCCAGCACCTGCCGCTCGCGCTCGGTCAGTTCGGCCAGGCGCGCCCGCACCGCGTCGCGCTCGGACGCGCGCTTGGCCGTCCGGTCCGAGCGCGCCAGGGCCGAGCGGATGCTGGCGAGGAGCACCTCGTCGTCGAACGGCTTCTCGATGAAGTCGACCGCGCCGGCCTTCATGGCCGCGACCGCGAGGGCGACGTCCGCGTGGCCCGTCATGACGATGACCGGCGGCAGGCTACCCCGCTGACGGAGGCGGTGCAGGAGCTCAACGCCGTCGATGCCGGGCATGCGCACGTCGGTGACGACGCAGCCGACGCGCTCGGATTCTGCCGCCAAGAAGGCGGTCGCGGAATCGTGGACGCGGACGGTCAGCCCGTCGGTCGCCAGCAGGAAGGCCAGCGCCTGACGCACCGCGAGATCGTCGTCCACGATGTGCACGGGCGCGTCACTCGACATGAGCCATCTCCTCGCGGTCGAAGGTGCGCAGGGTGAAGCGGAAGGTCGTCCCGCCGTCCGGACCGGGTCCGGCCTGGATCTTGCCGCCGTGGGCCTCGACGATCGTCCGGCAGATCGACAGGCCGACGCCCATGCCGTTCGCCTTCGTCGTCACGAAGGGCTGGAAGAGCTGCTCGGCGATCTCGGGCGCGATGCCGGTCCCGGTATCCGACACGCGCACCTCGACCAGGCCCTCGGCGGGCAGCGCCCGCGTGGCGACGGTCAGGTCGCGCCGGGCGACGTCCTGCATGGCCTCGATCGCGTTGCGGATGAGGTTGAGCAGGACCTGCTGCACCTGGATCCGGACCGCCATCACGAGGGGCGCGTCCGGGTCGAGATCGAAGCGGACGCGCACGCCCTTCTCCTTGGCGCCGACGAGGGCCAGGGCGCTCGCTTCCTCAATCAGCTTCGGCAATCCCTCGATGTGGCGCTCGCTCTCGCCGCGCGACACGAAATCCCGCAGGTGCCGGATCACCTGCCCGGCTCTCAGGGCCTGGTCGGCCGCTTGATTCACCGCGTCGGCGAGCAGGGGCACCTCGGGACCCTCCATGCGCCCGAGGAGGCGGCGGCAGCCCTTCAGGTAGCTCGCGATCGCCGTCAGGGGCTGGTTGATCTCGTGGGCCAGGGTCGAGGCCATCTCGCCGAGGGCGGTGAAGCGCGACATGTGCACCAGCTCGGACTGCAGCTCCTGCAGGCGCGTCTCGGTCTCGTTCCGCTCGGTGAGGTCCCGGATGAAGCCCGTGAAGTAGCGCTCGCCGCCCGAGCGCATCTCCCCGACCGACAGCTCCATGGGGAAGGTGGAGCCGTCCTTGCGCTGGCCGACCACGACGCGGCCGATGCCGATGATCCGGCGCTCGCCCGTCCGGAGGTAGCGGGCCATGTAGGCGTCGTGTTGGCTGCGGTACGGCTCCGGCATCAGCACGCTGACGTTCCGCCCGACCATCTCGTCCGAGCCGTAGCCGAACTGGCGCACGGCGGCCGCGCTGAACGACTTGATCTGCGCCTGCTCGTCGATGACGATCATCGCATCGGGGACCGTGTCGAGGATCGAGCGCAGGTGCGCCTCGCGCGCCCGCAACTCCTCGTCGGCCTGCTTCTGCGCGTGGATGCTGAAGACCACGCCCCGGTGCCGGCACGGCCGGCCGCCGGCATCGACCTGCACGCGCCCGCGCGAGCGCAACCATTGAACGCGTCCATCGGGATGCACGGCGCGGAAGTCGATCTCGTAGCTTCCGCCGTCCGTCAGCGCGTGCCCGATCGCCGCCGCCCGGGCGGCGCGGTCGTCCGGGTGAACGCGCGCTTGGATCTCGTCCAGGGTGGTGAGACGGTCCGGCGGCACGCCGAACAGGCGGATGCAGGACGGGAGGATCGTGACGCGCCCGGTCGGGATGTCGAGGGCCCAGCCGCAGATGCCGGCCTCGTCCAGCGTCAGCCGCAGGCCGTCGGCGTCGAACGGGCCGCCGTCGCCGGTGGCGGGCGCGTATGGGTGTTCAGGCGTCGTCATGTCAGTCGCGCGCGGGGGGACGGCACCGTCATCCGTCCGGGTCGTCGGCGCCCGTCTTACACCGCCGGTTGCATCAGCAAACAGCCGGGGGGCGCGCGTGCGCGCCGCAGCGGCTCACGGCGTCGCCGTCGCGCCCTGCTTCCGCGCGGTGACTTGCCGGAGCAGGCGTCCGAGCTGCTCGGCCGAGTAGGGTTTGTGCAGGACCGAGAATCCGTGCGCGCCGTCCTGCGCGAGGACGTGGCTGTAGCCTGAGGCCAGGAGCACCGGAAGCCGCGGCATCCGGCGCCTGAGTTCCTGCGCGAGGGCCAGCCCGCCCATTCCCGGCATCACCACGTCCGAGAACACGACGTCGAACTCCGTTCCCTCGGGTCCGAGCCGGTCCAAGGCTTCCTCGGCATTCGCCGCCCAGGTGGTCTCGTAACCGAGATCTTCCAGAATCTGCGTGGCGAAGGTGCCGACCTCGACGTTGTCCTCCACCACCAGAACGCGCTGGCCGGAACCGATGGGGGAGGCCGGCTCCGCGGGGGCGACGGCGGCGTACGGCGCGGACTCGGCCGCGACTTCGGGCAGGTAGAGCGTGAAGGTCGTCCCCGCGCCGAGCACGCTCTCGACCGCGACATCGCCGCCGGACTGCTTCGCGAAGCCGAATACCTGGCTCAGGCCCAGGCCCGTCCCCTTGCCGACCTCCTTGGTGGTGAAGAACGGCTCGAAGATCCGGTCCAGCACGTTCGGGGCGATGCCGGAGCCTGTATCGGTGAGCGCGATCGCCGCGAACGGCCGCGCACTCGCCGCGTGCCCGCGGATCGCCGGCAGAGGGCAGGTGCAGGTTAATCGCAGCGTGAGGGTGCCCTCGCCGTCCATCGCGTCGCGCGCGTTGACGGCGATGTTCACCAGCGCCGTCTCGAACTGGCTCAGGTCGGCGCGCACGGCGCAGGAGACTTCCGGGATCGCGGTGACGACCCGGATCCGCGCGCCCGTCACCGTGTCGAGCAGCTCGGCCACGGCCCGCAACCGGTCGCCGAGGTCGAAGACCTGCGGGTCCAGGGTCTGGCGGCGGGCGAAGGCGAGAAGCTGGCCGGTCAGCTTGGCGGCGCGATCGACCGTGTCGGACACCGCGTCGAGGTAGCGGGCCTTGCGCGCCTCGGGCAGCTCGGGCCGGCGCAGGAAGTCGACAGACGAGCGGATGATGGTGAGCAGGTTGTTGAAGTCGTGCGCCACGCCGCCGGTGAGCTGGCCCACGGCCTCCATCTTCTGCGACTGGCGCAGCGCCTCCTCGGTCTTGAGCAGCTCTCCGGTGCGCTCGGCGACACGGCTCTCCAGGGTCTCGTTCAGCTCGCGCAGGCCGTCTTCCGCCAGCTTGCGGTCGTGGATGTCGGTCGATGTCCCGAACCAGGCGGTGATGCTCCCCCCGGGATCGCGCAGCGGTTCGGCCCGGGCCATGTACCAGCGATACGCGCCGTCGTGCCGCCGATAGCGCACCTCGATCTCGTAGGTGACACCGCACTCGCGCGCGTCCGCCCAGACCGCCGCCGTCCGCGCGCGATCGTCCGGATGCACCGCCTCGATCCAGCCATCGGGCAGCGACGCCTGCGTGTCGAGGCCGGTATACGCGCAACAGCGGTCGTTCAGGTAATGCAGCCGGCCGTCCGGCGAGGCGAACCAGACGAAGGCCGGCACGACGTCGGTCAGCGTGCGCAGCCGCGCCTCGGCCTCGCGGCGCTCGTCGATGTCGATGACCGAGCCGAAATAGCCGAGGAACGCGCCGTCGGAGGCGAACCGCGGCGACGCGGCGTCGAGCGCCCAGCGGTACCGGCCGTCCCCGTCCCGGAGGCGGTATTCGAGGCGGAACGACGCTCGGTCGGCGTTCGCCGCCAGGAACACCTGCTCGGAGTGGGCGCGGTCGTCGGGATGGATCGCGTCCAGCCAGCCGAGGCCGAGCGCCTCGGCCTCCGCCTGCCCGGTGAACTCGTACCAGCGCCGGTTGAGGTAGATGCACGCCCCGGTCTCGTCGGTGATCCAGGTCATCACCGGCGCGTCGTCCGCCATGGCGCGGAAGCGGGCCTCGCTCTCCCTGAGCCGCGCGTCGGCCTCGTGGCGGAACGTGACGTCGCTGGCCATCCCGAACCACTCGGTGACGGTCCCGTGCCGATCGATCAGCGGCACCGCGCGCGACAGCGTCCAGCCGACGCCGCCGTCGGCGCGCCGGACCCGGTGCTCGAGTTCGAACAGGCCCTTGCGGCTGACCGCGTCGTTGACGGCGGCCATGACCTCAGGCCTGTCGGCCGGATCGACGTAGCGGTCGAGCCAGCGCACGCTCGGCTCCGCCATGTCGGACAGGAAGCCGCGGCCGTCGAGCTGGCGCATCTCCTGCCAGTCCGGGCTCATGCGGTAGACCACGTCGGAGGTCGCGTGGACCAGGGCGCGGAGCCGCGCCTCGCTGAGCCGCAGGCTCGCCTCCGCGCCGACACGCTCGATATGCGCCCAGCAGCGCTCGGTCGCTTCGCGGATGAGCGCGAGCTCGGCGCGCGACCAGCGGTGAGGCCGCGCGTGGTGGACGGCCATCAGGGCGGCGAGCCGTCCGTCCTTCACCAGCGGCATGCAAATGGTGGCCGCGATCCCGATCGCCCGGAAGGCCTCGGCCTCGTGCGGGGCGAGCTCGGCGGCGTTGTCGTTGATGATGAGCGGCCGGCCGGCATTGAGTTCCTGGACGGCCAGGGCGCCGAAATCGGCGAGGCTGTAGCGCCCGAGGATCGAGGGCGCCGTCGGCACGTGCCAGTTGCCGCGGATGGTGAAGCCGTCGCCGTCCGGATCCATGTCGGCGTAGGCGCAATTCGACAGGTTCAGGTGCGCGCCGACGCAGCGCGTGGTGATCTCCAGGATCGTGCCGGCGTCGCGGGCGTTCGCGGTTGCCTGGCCCAGCTGGTCGAGGAAGCCGAGGCGGCTCTCGTTCTCGGCGATCCGACGCTCGCTGAGGACGCGCTCGGTGATGTCGCGCACCGTGGCGAGCGTGCCGATCGGCGTCCCGTCGTCGTCCAGGATGGGCGTGTAGTCGAGGTCCATCCAGACCGTCTCCGGACGCCCGTGTCGCCAGAGCTCCAGTTCCTGGGCGCGGAAGCTGAGCGGGCGACCGGCCAGGCCACTCGCGATCACGTGCGCGTTGAAGGCGCGGGCTTCCGGCCAGAGTTCCAGGAGACGCCCGCCGAGGGCCTCCGGATGGCGCGGGCCGCAGACCTCCGCGTAGCCCCGGTTGTAGACCAGGATCCCGTCGCTTCCCCAGATCGCCACCGTCGGGACCGGCGAGAGCAGCAGGGTCTGGACGATGGTCCGGACGGGCGCGGACCAGGAGGCGATGGCCCCGAGCGGCGTCGCCGCCCAGTCATGACCGCGGATCAGGTCGCCGAGATCCCCGCCTCCGACCGGAGACCAGTTCTGCGGGACGGCCGCGCGCGTCATCGATGCGAATACCGAAACCGTTCCATCGCGGCGCTTGTCGACGCGCGGGCGCGCATCGTCAACATCCGCCGGGCCGGGCCGCGGGGTCCCGAAGTTTCTTCCCGGAGGTGAATCCGCTAGGCGTGAAGGCCGGTTCAGAGCGCGCCTTCGCTTTCCGGCATCGTTCGCGCGTTCGCACCGAAACCGGTTTCGTTTTCGCCGCGCGGAGGTCTGAAGGCATGCTCTCGGAGCGTCAGAATGCGATCATGGACGTCGCCCGGACCGAGGGGCGCGTCTCGGTCGATGCCCTGTCCGGCCGGTTCGCGGTCAGCGTGCAGACCATCCGGAAGGACCTGAATGACCTCTGCGATGCGCGCCTCCTCTCGCGCATCCACGGCGGGGCGGTGCTCGGCGCGGGCGCCGAGAACCTCGACTACGAGGCACGCAACGCGATCGCGGCGCCCGAGAAGGCGGCGATCGCGCGCGCGGCCGCCGACCTGATCCCGGACCGCTCCTCGCTGTTCATCAATATCGGCACCACCACCGAGGCCGTCGCCCGGGCGCTGCTGAGCCATTCCGGCCTCATGGTGATCACCAACAACCTCAACGTCGCGCTCGCCCTGCGGCCCAGCCCGGAGATCGAGTGCATCGTGGCGGGTGGCCTGATCCGCCGCTCGGACGGGGGGATCGTCGGGGAGGCGGCGGTGGATTTCATCCGCCAGTTCAAGGTCGATTTCGCGGTGATCGGGGCCTCGGCGATCGACGAGGACGGTGCCCTCCTCGACTTCGACTATCGCGAGGTCCGGGTCGCGCAGGCGATCATCGCCAACGCCCGCCACGTCGTGCTGGTCGCCGATTCCACCAAGTTCGAGCGCAGCGCGCCGGTCCGGCTCGCCCAGCTCAGCCAAGTCGGCACCTTCGTGACCGATCGCTGCCCCAGCGATACGCTGCGCGACCTGTGCCGCGCGTCCGGAGTGCGGCTCGTCGAAACCGGTCGCTGAGCGTATCGGTTTCGATTGACTTTCCTTTGGTTTCGTATTCAATTCCTCTGCTTTCGCAGCCGCGCGTCCGACGCCGCGGCACGAGAGGGGGAGGATCATGCGGACGTTCGACGTTGCCGTCATCGGCGGGGGGATCAACGGTTGCGGCATCGCGCGGGACGCGGCCGGCCGGGGATACTCGGTGTCGCTGACCGAGCAGAATGACCTGGGCAGCGGCACCTCGTCATGGTCGACCAAGCTGATCCACGGCGGTCTGCGCTACCTGGAGCACTACGAGTTCCGCCTCGTGCGGGAGGCGCTGGCCGAGCGCGAGGTGCTCTGGGGGATCGCGCCCCACATCGTGCGCCCGCTGCGCTTCGTCCTGCCGCTCCACGCGGGCCTGCGTCCGGCCTGGCTGCTGCGGATCGGCCTATTCCTCTATGACCATCTCGGCGGCCGCAAGCGCCTGCCCGGCACGCGCCCCGTGGACCTCTCCGGCCCCATCGGCGCCCCGCTCAAATCCGAGTTCCGGCGCGGCTTCGAGTACTCGGACGCGCGCGTCGACGACACGCGCCTGGTGGTGCTCAACGCGCGCGACGCCGAGGCGCGGGGCGCCGAGATCGCGGTGGGGACCCGCGTCGTCTCGGTCCGGCGCGAGGGCGATCTCTGGCGCATCGTCCGGCGCGAGCTTCGGACCGGCCGCGAGGAGGAGATCGCCGCGCGCTTCCTCGTCAACGCGGCCGGCCCCTGGGTCGACCGGGTGATCCAGGGGCCGCTCGGCCGGAGCGAGGCCAAGCACGTGCGCCTCGTGCAGGGCTCGCACATCGTGATGCGCAAGCTCTACGACCACGACCGGGCCTTCATCTTCCAGAACGCGGACGGGCGCATCATCTTCGCGATCCCCTACGCGAACGACACGACGCTCGTCGGCACGACGGACCGTGACTTCTCCGGCGATCCCGCCGACGCGGCGATCACCGAGGAGGAGACCGCGTATCTCCTGAGCGCCGCCAGCGAGTACTTCGCGACGCCGCTTCGCCGGGAGGACATCGTCTGGACCTTCTCGGGGGTGCGCCCCCTCTACGACGATCACGCCTCCGCGGCGCAGGAGGCGACGCGCGACTACGTGCTGAAGACGGACGGCGCGGCCGGCGAGGCGGCGGTGCTGAACATCTTCGGCGGCAAGATCACCACCTACCGCAAGCTGGCCGAGGATGCCCTGAAGGAGATCGGCCAGCGCCTCGGGGCGCGCGGCCGCTCGTGGACCGGAGCCGCCGCGCTGCCGGGCGGCGACTTCCCGGTGGACGGGGTGGCCGAGCTCGAGGCGCGCCTCGCCCGCACCGCGCCCCGGCTCGGCGCCGCCACGGTCCAGCGCATGGTGGCCGCCTACGGGACGGACGCGCTGCGCATCGCCTCGAATCTGGGACCCGATCTGGGACACGGCCTCCACGAGGGCGAGCTGCGCTGGATGATGGACCGGGAATGGGCCCGCACCGCCGAGGATGTTCTCTGGCGCCGGTCGAAGCTCGGTCTCGCCTTCTCGCCCGACGAGGTCGCGGCGCTCCGAGCGCGGATCGCGGCCATGACCGGCCGCACCGACGGCGCGATGGCCGCCGCCGTCTGAGACCGGCAAGGACGCACCGAGACCGAGAGACGGCGACCCGGCCGAGCCGGAGAGGCGCCGCATCACAGGAGGAAACGATGCCGCGACCGGACCATGCCGTCCACCATCGCCACAGGTCGAGACCGGACGCGCGGATCGCGCGTCGGCGCGCCGATACGGCACGACGCTGAGTGCGGCACCTCAGCACCCCGTCCAATCCGAGATGCGCCCGGGATGAGCCCGGGTCCATCCGCGGTCTCAAGCACCAAGGCGCGCCATGATCGGCTTTCTCGC
This sequence comes from Methylobacterium sp. 285MFTsu5.1, assembly GCF_000383455.1. NCBI lineage: Bacteria > Pseudomonadati > Pseudomonadota > Alphaproteobacteria > Hyphomicrobiales > Methylobacteriaceae > Methylobacterium > Methylobacterium sp. 285MFTsu5.1. Next base: position 209,419 of record NZ_KB911276.1, read on the forward strand.
TCCCGCGGCCCACAGGCCACCCATTCAGACGGATCGCGTCGATCCGACCTACCGCAAGCTGCGCTGGCAGATCTTCGCGGGCATCTTTCTCGGCTATGCGGGCTATTACCTTCTGCGCAAGAACTTCTCGCTGGCGATGCCCTACCTCGTCGAGCAGGGCTACAGCCGCGGTGAGCTCGGCACCGCGCTCTCCGCCGTCGCCATCGCGTACGGCCTGTCCAAGTTCCTGATGGGCATGGTCTCGGACCGCTCCAACCCGCGCTACTTCCTGCCGATTGGCCTCGTGCTCTCGGCGCTGGTGATGTTCCTGTTCGGCTTCGTGCCCTGGGCGACCTCCAGCGTCGGCATCATGTTCGTGCTGCTGTTCCTCAACGGCTGGTTCCAGGGCATGGGTTGGCCGCCGAGCGGCCGCACGATGGTGCACTGGTGGTCCCAGAAGGAGCGCGGCGGCGTCGTCTCGGTCTGGAACGTGGCGCACAATGTCGGCGGTGGCCTGATCGGCCCGCTCTTCCTGCTCGGCTTGGCCTGGTTCAACGACTGGCACGCGGCGTTCTACGTGCCCGCCGCCGTGGCGCTCGGCGTCGCGGTCTTCGCCTTCATCACCATGCGCGACACGCCGCAATCCTGCGGGCTGCCCTCCGTGGAAGCCTGGAAGGACGATTATCCGGACGGCTACGACGCGAACCACGAGCGCGAGTTCTCCACGCGCGAGATCTTCGTCGAGCACGTGCTGAAGAACCGGATGCTCTGGTACATCGCCTTCGCCAACGTCTTCGTCTACCTGCTCCGCTACGGCGTGCTGGACTGGGCGCCGACCTACCTGAAGGAGGCCAAGCACTTCTCGGTCGACAAGACCTCCTGGGCCTACTTCCTCTACGAGTGGGCCGGCATTCCCGGTACCCTTCTCTGCGGCTGGCTGTCCGACAAGCTGTTCCGTGGCAACCGGGGCGCGACGGGCGTGGTGTTCATGTTCGGCGTCATGGCGGCGACGCTGGTCTACTGGCTCAATCCCGAGGGTAATCCGGGCGTCGACCTCGCGGCCCTGATCTGCATCGGCTTCCTGATCTACGGGCCGGTGATGCTGATCGGCCTCCAGGCCCTCGAGCTCGTGCCGAAGAAGGCGGCCGGGACGGCGGCGGGCTTCACGGGCCTGTTCGGGTATCTCGGCGGCTCCGTCGCGGCGAGCGCGCTGGTCGGCTACACGACCGACCATTACGGCTGGAACGGCTGCTTCATTCTCCTGCTGGCGGCCTGCGTCCTCGCCATCGTCTGCCTGTCGCTGACCCTGCGGCACAGCAGCACCGCGGTCGCGCAGCCTGCCTGAGCGGCGGTTCCCGGGGGCGGCAGGGATGCTCAGGCTTCCTGCCGGCCCGTGCCGGTGCGATCGGGACGGGCGCCCGGAGCGGCCGTCCCGGCGCCGAGCGTGACGATCGGATCCTTCCGCCGGTCGTCAGGCCGTCACATCGCCCCGAGCGCCCGCGGGAGCCACAGGGACAGGGCGGGCCAGTAGGTCACCAGGACCAGGAAGGCCAGCATCGTCAGCAGCCAGGGCAGCACCGCGACGGTCAGCTCGGAGATGCCCATATGGGCGATCCCGCTCGCCACGTAGAGGTTGAGCCCGACCGGCGGGTGGCACAGGCCGACCTCCATGTTGACCGCCATGATGATCCCGAAATGGATCGGGTCGATCCCGAGCTTGACCGCGATCGGGAACAGGATCGGCGCCATGATCAGCAGGATCGAGGACGGCTCCATCACGTTGCCGGCGATCAGCAGGATGATGTTGACGACGAGCAGGAAGACCAGCGGGCTGAAGTTCATGGCGATCAGCCACGCCGCCATCGTCTGCGGGATGTTCTCCGACGTCATCAGGAACGAGAACAGCACCGCGTTGGTGATGATGTAGAGCAGCATCGCGCTCATGTTGGCGGACGCGAGGAGCACGCGGGGCACGTCCGACAGCTTCAGGTCCCGGTAGACGAACACCGCGATGACGAAGGCGTAGACGGCCGCCGTCGCGGCCGCCTCGGTCGGGGTGAAGGTGCCGGCGTAGATGCCGCCGATCACCATCACCACGAGGAACAGGCCCCAGGCGCTCTCGCGGAAGGCGCGCAGGCGCTCGGCCCAGGACGCCTTCGGCATGCGCGGATAGCCGCGGCGCTTGGCGATGACGAAGGTGACGCTCGCCAGCATCGCCGACAGGACGATTCCGGGCATCACACCGGCGAGGAACAGGTTGCCGATCGAGGAATTCGTCGACACCCCGTAGAGCACGAGGATGATCGAGGGCGGCACGAGGATGCCGAGCGCCCCCGAGGTGGTGATCACCCCGGCGCCGAAGCGCCGTGGGTAGCCCTCCGCCACCATGGCGGGCAGGATGATCGAGCCGATCGCCACCACGGTCGCCACGCTGGACCCCGACACGGCGGCGAACAGCGCGCAGGCGACCACGCCGGCGAGGCCGAGGCCGCCCGGCCAGTGCCCGACGAGGGAGGTCGTGAAGGCGATCATCCGCCGCGCCACGCCGCCATGGGCCAGGAAGTTGCCGGCGAGGATGAAGAACGGGATCGCCATGATCGAGAAGTTCTCGATCCCGGTGAACAGCTTGAGCGCGACGCTCTCGATCGGCACCTGCGTGAGGGTGAATAGGAAGGTCAGCACCGTCAGGCCGAGCGCAATTGAGATCGGCATGCCGGTGAGCATGAGGGCGATGAGCAGCCCGAAGATGATCAGGCCGCTCATGCGGGGCCTCCCTCGCGGCCGAGCTGGATCGGGTCGACGCCCTCGACGGTCGGGACGCCGTCGACATGGGCGTGGTCGCGGGCGGGCAGGTGCCCGGTCTTCCAGTAGCTCCACGCGACCTGCAGGAAGCGGAAGCACATCAGGTAGGAGCCGAGCGGGATCGCGAGGTAGACGATCCAGACCGGGATCTCCATGTCGGGCGTCGTCTGGTCGGTGTGGCCGATGCGCCAGACGAAGTTCGTGCCGAGCGTGCCGACGATCCCGGTGAACAGCGCGCCCGCCGCGAGGCTGACCAGGACCATCACCCGGCGCGCGCCCGGCGGCAGGCGGTTGACCAGCACGTCGACGCCGACGTGGATGCCGGTGCGCACGCCGTAGGCCGCGCCGAACTTCGCGACCCAGATGAACATGTAGATGCACAGTTCCTGTGACCAGCCGAAGTCGATCCGGTCGGTGTAGTCCTGCAGCGCCGGGATGCCGGAGAGGAACCGGTGCACCACCGTGGCGAAGGTGATGACGGTCGCGGCCGCCATCAGGGTTCCGATCAGCACCTCTTCGAGCCGATCGAGCAGTTTCAGCAACATGGTCGGTCCGGGCGCGGCGGCGGGATCAGTTGTTCGGCGCCGCCTCGGCTTCCTTGTTCAGCGCCGCGACCAGATCCTTGCCGACGCGGGAGGCCATCTCGCGCTGGACCGGCGCCAGGGCCTTGCGCCACGCGGCGTTCTCGGCCTCGGTCGGCGTGTACACCTCGGTCTTGCCGGTGGCGCGGATGTCGGCGAGCGCCTTCTCGTTCTGCTTGTCGGCGATCTCGTGCTCGTAGGCGGTCGCGTCCTTGATGGCGCCCTCGAGCGTCGTGCGGATGTCGGCCGGCAGCCCGTCCCAGAAGCCCTTGTTCACGATGACCGCGTAGCCGATGTAGCCGTGATAGGTCAGCGTGGCGTGCTTCTGCACCTCGTTGAGCTTCTGGGTCGTCACGTTCGACGGCGGGTTCTCCTGGCCGTCGACCACGCCGGTCTGCAGCGCCTGGTAGAGTTCGGAGAAGGCGAGCACCTGCGGCAGCGCCCCGAGCTGCTTGAACTGCGCCTCCAGAACCTTCGAGGACTGGATCCGGAACTTCAGGCCCTTCACGTCCTCGGGGGCGTGCATCGGCTTGTTGGCGGTGAGGATCTTGAAGCCATTGTCCCAGTAGCCGAGCCCCTTGATCCCCTTGGTCTCGAGCTTCTTGAACAGGCCCTGGCCGATCGGCCCGTCCTGGACGCGCCGCAGCACCTGCTCGTTGGGGAAGATGTAGGGCAGGTCGAAGGCCTCGAACTCCTTCACGCCGAGGGGCCCGAACTTGCTCGTGGACGGCGCCAGCATCTGCACGGCGCCAAGCTGGAGCATCTCCACCTCCTCCTTGTCCTTGTAGAGCGTGCTGTTGGGGTAGATCTCGACCTTGACCGCACCCTTGGTGCGCTCCTCGGCGAGCTGCTTGAACCGCTCGGCGCCCTGGCCCTTGGGCGTGTCGGTGGTGGTGACGTGGCTGAACTTGATGACGATGGGGCTCTGCGCCGCGGCCGGCGTGACGAAGGCGAGCGCACACACGAGCGCACCGAGTATCCGAGCCGTCATCGCGTCCTCCCAGACCTGAGCCCGCGTCGTTGCGCGGATTGAATTTTGGATAGACTTGCAGGTGAGCGCGGTGGCGACAAGCGCGAAAGTGCGACGCCGGGGGGAAGATGTCGCCCGCACAAACGTTTCGGTCTTGATGCGGGCGGCAATGGGACCGGGGCCCGACGCGTCAGGTCCTGTCGCGCGCCCCGATGAAAGCCTGCACGGCCTCCCGATGCTCGGGCGTCGCGGTGACGACGGCGTAGTGGGAGGAGATCAGGTCTAGGTTGGTGCGCAGGTCGTTGCGCATGCCCTGGTAGACCGCGCGCTTGATCAGGCTCAGCGTCAGCGGCGGCGCCTTGGCGATCCTCCGCGCCAGCGCCGCCACGGCCGGGCTCAGGTCCGCGTCGGCGTGGACGCCGTTGACGAGACCGATCCGCAGGGCCTCGTCGGCGTCGACGAAATCGCCGGTGAAGAACAGCTCCAGCGCCTTCGCGGTCCCGACGAGGCGGGGCAGGAAATGGGCGCCGCCCGCGCCGGGGACGAGGCCGACCCGCACGTAGGTCTCGGCGAAGCGGGCGCTCTGCGCGGCGTAGCGCAGGTCGCACATCAGGGCGAGGTCGAGGCCGGCGCCGGTGGCCACGCCGTTCAGGGCGGCGATCACCGGCTTGTCGAGATCCTCCAGCGTCAGCGGGATGCGCTGGATCCGCCCGTAAAGCTCCTCCTTGCGTCGTGCCGGCGGCTGGTCGAGGCGCTCGCCCATCTCGACGATGTCGCCGCCGCTGCAGAAGGCCGAGCCCGCGCCGGTCACCACCACGACGCGGATCGCCGCGTCGGTGCGGCAGCGCTGCAGGGCCTCCGTCCAGGCCTCGATCATCGGGAAGGTGAAGGCGTTCTTCCGCTCGGGCCGGTTCAGCGTGATGGTCGCCACCCCGTCGGCGACGGAGAACAGCAGGTCCTCGCCGGCGTCCTGTGTCTCGGCTTCAGCACTCATCGGGCGGCCTCCAGGGGCGCGGTGTCGGGCTTGTCCGGCGCGTCCATCAGGGCGGCGATCTCGGCCGGTTCGAGCCCGGCCTCGGCCAGGACCTCGGCGGTGTGCTCGCCGAGCCGCGGGGCGTGGCGGCGGATCGCGAAGCGGCTGCCGCTGAACGAGACCGGCCGGCGCATGGTGCGGTAGCGCCCCTCGCTCGGATGCTCGGCGCTGCCGAAGAAGCCCACCGCCTTCAGGTGCGCGTCCTCCGGCAGGTCCTCCAGGCCGAGGACCGGCATGCAAGGGATGCTCACCGAATCGCAAAATGCCACCCACTCGGCGGTGGTCCGGCGCGGCGCCTCCTCCTCGACCAGCGCGTAGAGGATCTCGATGTTCTCGACCCGCACGGCGAGCGGCGCGAAGCGCGGGTCATCCACGAACTCGAGCCGGCCGGTGTGGATGAAGAAGTCGCGCCAGTTCCGGTCCGAGTAGGGCAGGATGCAGGCGTGGCCGTCCCGGGTCCGGTAGGGCTTGCGCCGCGGGCTCAGGACCCGGTTGAAGCCCGGCGGACCGAGCGGCGGCTCGAAGGCGTAGCCGACCATGTGCTCGACGAAGTTGAACTCCACCATGGTCTCGAACATCGGCACCTCGACCGCCTGCCCGCCGCCGCCGGCCCGGCGCTCGTAGAGGGCGGCGAGGATCGCGCAGGCGATGGCCTGTCCGGCGATCTTGTCGCACAGCACCGTGGGCAGGTAGCCGGGCTGGCCGTACGCGGCGGTCTGGAGCGCCGCGAGGCCCGAGCCCGCCTGGATCAGGTCGTCGTAGGCCGCCTTATGGGCGTAGGGGCCGTCGGCCCCGAACCCGTAGGCGCCGCAGAAGACGATGTCGGGCCTGAGTGCGCGCACCCGCTCGTAGCCGTAGCCCAGTCGCAGGATCGCGTCGGGCCGCATGGAGTGGACGAGGACGTCGGCCGTGGCGATCAGCCGGTCGAGGGCGGCCCGCGCCGCCGGCCGCTTCAGGTCGAGGCGGACGCTGCGCTTGTTGCGGTTGAGGTGCAGGAAGTTGCCGCCCATCCCGGCGCCGCGGGCAGGCCGGTAATGCCGGAAGGAATCGCCCTCCGGCGTCTCGATCTTGATCACGTCGGCGCCGAGATCGGCCAGCATATGGGTCGCCGAGGGCCCCATGATCACGCTGGTCAGGTCGACGACCCGCACGCCCGCGAGCGGGCCGGCCGTGTTCGTCTCGGCGAGGTGGGTCTCGGCGGAGTGATCCAGCACAACAGTTCTCCCATCTCAGCCGGCGCCGCCCCGGAGCCGGACCAGCATCGGCCAGAGGGCCGCGCCGCCGCCCGCGCAGACCGCGCGCCCGATCCGCTCCTGCCAGAGGGCGTCGGATCCGAACTCGTCGCGCCAGGACCACAGCCGCCGCGTCGCGCGGTGGAGCGGGTGCTCCTGGGTGAAGCCCATGGCCCCGTGAATCTGGTGGCCGATCGCCGCGACGTGGCCCGCCGCCTCGCCGCAGCGCGCCTTGGCGATGGCGGTGGCGAGGACGAAGCGCGGGTCGCCCCAGCAGGCGGCGGCAAGGTCGGCGGCTGCGGTTGCGGCGGCGACATGGCCCGCGGCCTCGGCCAGCATGTGCTGGATCGCCTGGAACTTGGCGAGCGGCCGGCCGAATTGCTGCCGCTCCTGGGCGTGAGCGAGGGCCGAGCCGAGGCAGGTCTCCAGGGCGCCCACCATCTGCTGCGCCCGGACCCAGGCGCCGACGGATTCGACGGACGGCGCCCCCGCTCCGGCAGCCCAGCCCGGCGCGGCCCGGACGTCGGCGGCCGGGACGATGCAGCCGGTCAGATCGAGGGTGTCACGCGGCTCGCCGGCGAGGTTGTGGTGCGTGTCGCGGAGCGTCCCGGGCGCGGCGATCCGCACGAGGTGCGGGATGCCGGCCGCGTCGACGGCGTCAAGGAGCAGGGCCGCGACCGAACCGCCCCAGGGCACCTGCGCGACCCGGCCGTCCAGGACGAACCCCTCCGCGTGCGGCGCGATCCGCACGGGGCCACCGCCCGGGACCAGCGACAGGGCGTCTTCGGCCACCTGTCCCCCCGTGGCAGCCCAGAGCGCCGCGCCCGCGACGGTCTCCGGCAGGGGCAGGGGGAGGGCGGCCCGGCCGCAACGCCGGATCAGCCGGGCCGCGGTCGTGGCGGCGAGACCGATCCCGCCCTCCGCCTCGGGCACCAGCGCCAGCGGCAGGCCGCTCTCGGCGAGCGCCGTCCAGAGATCCGCCGGCCAGAGATCCGCCGCCCTTGCGGTCGCGCCCGCGGCCCCGTCGCAGGCCGCCAGCAGCGCCGGCGTGAGGTGCTGGGCGAGCAGCCGCTCGACCTGATCGAGGACGATCCCGTCGACCGGGTCGCCGGCCTCCGCCGCGTGGTCCATCCGACTCATCGCAGCCCCAGCCCCCGGGCGATGACGCCGCGCAGGACCTCGCGGGTCCCGCCGCGCAGGGTGAAGGAGGGCGCCCGCAGGGTCACGCCGCCCAAAGCCTCGCGGAAGGCGTCGCCCTGCGCGGTGAGACTCGGCTCGACCGGCACGAGCCGCCGGGCGATCTCCGGCACGGCGCGCTCGAAGCCGTTGCCGACATCCTTGACCAGCGCCGCCTCGACGCCCGGCACGACGCCCTGATCGAGGAGGCGGGCCACCGAGGCCGACATGCCCAGCAGCGCGGTGAGCTGGGCCACCATCCGTCCGGTCTCGACCGCCTGGAACCGGTCCGGCTCCGGCCCGATCCGGTCGACGAGTTCGACGAGCAGCCGGTAATCCGACAGGAACCGGTCGGGCCCGGAGCGCTCGAAGGCGAGTTCCTCCGTGACGAGGCCCCAGCCCGCGCCCTCGGCGCCGACCCGCATCGCGTCGGCGACGCGGTAATCGGTGAAGAACACCTCGTTGAACTCGTGATGGCCCGACAGGTCGAGGATCGGCCGGACCGTCACCCCGGGGGCCGCCATGTCGACGATGAACTGGGTCAGCCCGCCGTGCCGGTCCGGCCCGGGCTCGCCGGTCCGGACGAGGGCCAGCAGGTAATCGACCTGATGGGCGTTCGTCGTCCAGATCTTGGAGCCGTTGATCACCCAGCCGTCGCCGTCGCGCACCGCGCGGGTCCGGACGGCGGCGAGGTCCGAGCCGGAATTCGGCTCGCTCATGCCGATGCCGAAGGCGCATTCGCCCCGGCAGATTCGCGGCAGGATCGCCCGCTTGGCCGCCTCGGTGCCGTGCCGGTGGATCTGCGGCCCCGACTGGCGGTCGGCGATCCAGTGCGCGCCGCAGGGCGCGCCGGCCGCCAGCATCTCCTCGGTGACGACGAAGCGGACGAGGCCGGAGCGGCCGTGGCCGCCATAGGCCTCCGGCAGGGTCAGGCCGATGAGGCCCGCGGCCCCCGCGCGCCGGCTGAAGGCGGCGTCGAAGGTCGTCCACGAGGTCCGGTGCGGGACGAAATGCCCGGCCGCCCGTTCCGCGTCGAGGAAGGCGCGGACGGACGCGCGGGCGGCCTCGGCCTCGGGCGGGAGCGGCTCGGCGCTGAAGCGGAAACTGTGCATCGGGGCTCCCTGAGTGGCGGGACGGGCTGGCGGTGCCGAATCCGCGGCGCTCAGCTGCCGTCGCGGCCCTCGAGGCCGGGGAAGAAGATCTCCTGCCAGTCGCCCGGCACCTTCCGCAGGAAGCCCTGCGTCGCCATCGCCTTGGCGAGGGCGACCATTCCCTTCGGGGCCACGTCGTAGACGATGGAACCGTCGGTCAGGATCGCCTCAACTTGCGCGCGGTCGATCTGAACCTGCTCCGAGGCGAGATAGATCGACGCCGCGCGCTTGGGGTCGCTGCGGATCAGCGCCACCGCATCCTCCATCCCGGCGCGGATCGCCTGCGCGACCTTCGGGTTCGCGTCGACGAACCCCTGCTTCGCGTTCAGGGTCGCGGCGGTGATGTCGCCGCTGCCGATCAGGCCGGTCGAGGTCATGACCGTCCGGATCTTGGGATCGGCCTGCAGCACCTGCGTGAAGGGTGGCGTCGCGAAGTAGCCGGCGATCCCCTGTCCGGCGCGCATCGCCGCGGTGGCGTCCGGATGGGGCAGGCTCACCATCAGCGCGTCGGCCTTGGCCGATCCGCCGAGCTGCTGGGCCGCCGCAACTCGCAGCAGGATCGCCTGGGGCGAGTTGAAGGCCGGGACCGCGATCTTGTCGCCGAAGGTGAAGTCCTTCAACGCGGCGACGCCGGGCTTGCCGGTGAACAGCGTGTAGACGACCGAGCTCAGGGCGGTGAGGCTCTTGATCTGCTGGCTCCCGCGGGTCTTGTCCCAGGCGATTAGGGCACCGGCTGAGCCGAGGGTGCCGAGTTCGACGCTGTCGGAGAGCAGCGCGTCGTTCATCGCGGTCGAGCCGCTGAAACGCGTCAGCGTGACCGACAAGCCGTCGAGCCCCGCGGCCTTGGCGCGCTTGTCGAAGAGACCCTCGCTCTGCGCGATCATCACCGGCAGGTAGACGAGGCCGTACTGGAGGCCGATCCGGACGGAGGTGGTTTCGGCCCGGGCCGCGCCGCCGAGGGCCGGGAGCAGCAGCGTGGCGGCGAGGAGGCGCGCGGCGACGGCCGCGTGGCGGATCGACATCGGCATTCCTCCCGAGCAGGGCCGCGCTTGCCGCGCGGTCTCCCGGTGCCGGTCGGTCAGGCGGGACCGACACCGCGGGCGAGTAGGGCAGAGCGCGCCCCCGGCATCAACCGCCATCGCCCACCTGCTGTACAATATCACATGTGTGATGGATCTCCACGATCGTGCAGGTTCTATAATGCTGTTGAGCGGCACGCGGTCTGGCGCCGCGGCAGATGGGGGAACGTGCCGGCGATGCGCCGCGATCACCACGGATCCGCGCGTGGGCGACCAGGGCCGTTGCGAACCGTGCGGCTTCCGGGGCCGCCGTTTCGCGCGTCGCGGCATGGGTGAGCGCATCGGCGCTCGGGGGGGCGCGTCCACGGACCTGACGGTGGGGGCCGATCCCGCCGGTTCGGATGTGGCCCTGGTGAAGTCCGCCGGACGGGTGCTCCAGATCCTGGAGCTGTTCGACGAGATCCAGCGGGAAGCCAGGGTCTCCGAGATCGCCGAGCGGCTGAGCGTCCCGCAATCCTCGACTTCGGTGCTCCTGAAGAGCCTCGTCCGGCTCGGCTATCTCGACTACGACCCGGCGAGCCGCAGCTTCCTGCCGTCGCCCCGGGTGGCGCTCCTCGGCGCGTGGCTCGACAAGGGACCGGTGCGCGACGGCAGCCTCGTGCGCATGCTCGAGCACCTGTCGGAGCGCACGGGCGGGACGGTGATCCTCGCCGCGCGCAACGCGATCTTCTCGCAGTACGTCCACGTCCTGCAGGCGCGCACCGCCATGCGCTTCCACGTTCCGCCCGGGACGCGCCGCCTCGTCGTCTGGTCGGCGACTGGCACCGCGCTCCTCGCCGACAGCCCGGAGGCCGAGATCGGTCCGCTGGTCCGCCGCACGAACGCGGAGGCGCCGGCCGAGCAGCCGCCGATCGCGGTCGCGGCCGTCCTGACCAACCTGGCGCGGCTGCGGCGGGACGGGCACTTCCTCTCCCGCGGGCTCGTCACGCCGGGCGCCGGCTCGATCGCGGTCCCGCTGCCCCGGCGCATCGACAGCAAGGGCCGCCCGCTGGCGGTCGCCGTGTCCGGCCTGCTCGACGAGTTCGAGCGTCGGGAAGCGGAGATCGCCGCGACGATCCACGACGCGGTGGCGCGGTTCCTGCCGGAGGATCCGTCGCGGCCCTGAGGCCGGTCGCCGTCGACCCCGCCGTCACCTCCGAACCCCGCGCACGGCTGCAGATCGAGGATTGCGGGGCTGATCGGCCCGGTAGCGCGCTAGTGAGGCTCGAGGCCCTGCAGCCTCGAAGACGACCACTGGGAGACATCATCATCGTGCCCGGCGCCCCAACCGCGCGCGGCTCAGAGCCGCCCGATACGCTACCGCGTCCGACCATCGCCGGCAACGTCGCCCTCGGCGTCACGCAGATCGTCCTGTGGGGCGGCACGTTCTTCCTCACCGCCGTCGTCTCGGACCCGATCGTCGCCGAGACCGGCTGGCCGCAGGCGATGGTGGTGGGCGCGCTCTCGCTCGCGATCTTCGTGTCGGGCCTGCCCGCGCCGTTCGTCGGCCGCATGATCCGGCGTCACGGCGGGCGGCCGGTCCTCGTAGCCGGCGCCACGATCATCGCGGCGGGCCTCGTGCTGATGGCGGTCGCGCAGTCCCTCCCGGTCTTCCTGCTCGCCTGGATGGTCGCCGGCCTCGGCATGTCGGCCGCGCTCTACGACCCGCTCTTCGCGGCGATCGGCCAAGCCTACGGCGCCGCCGCGCGCGGGGCGATGACCCAGATCGCGATCTCGTCGGGCTTCGCGGTCTCGCTCTGCTGGCCCGCCACGCGGTTCCTGGTCGATCATGTCGGCTGGCGCGGGGCCTGCCTCACCTACGCGATCCTGTCTGTCGCCCTCGTGGTCCCACTCTTCGCCTGGGCGCTGCCGGCCCGGAGCCGGGGCGCGGTCGAGCCCGCCGCGGCGCCCCGGCCCTACGAGCCGACCGGCTCGACCGAAGCGGCGCGCCTGCCGGCGGAGCGCCTGCTCGCCGTGACCTTCACGATGGCGGCGATGATCATGACCGCCACTTCGGTGCAACTGCTCAACCTGCTGCAGACGCTGGGCGTCGGCGCGACCGCCGCGGTGGCCCTGACCGGCCTGATCGGTCCCGCCCAGGTCGGCGTGCGCGTCGTCGAACTGGCCCTCGGCCGCCGCGCCCACCCGGCCTGGTCCCTGCTCCTGTCGAGCGCCAGCGTCGGGCTGGGGCTCCTGCTGCTAGCGACGATCCCGTCCCTGGCGTGGCTCGCGATGGTGCTCTACGGCGCCGGCAACGGCATGCGCACCGTCGTGCGGGGCACGCTGCCGCTGGCGCTCTACGGACAGGGCCAGTACGCGGCGGCGATGGGCCGGCTCGCCCGCCTCCCGCTCCTCGGCCAGGCGATCACGCCCCTGGCCTGCGGCTACGTCGCCGAACGGCTCGGCCTGCTGCCCCTGCTGGAGGTGATGCTGGCCGTGGCGGCGATCAATCTCGGCCTGTCCCTGTGGGTGTTCGGCTTCGCGATGCGTCGCCCGAGGGCGCCGGCCTGATCGGCGGATGCGGACCAGATTTTGCCAGATTGACAGATTGTCGGACGATGTGCTCCATTCGGCCCGCGGATGAGAGGCATCCGCGAGGATGAGCCGGGTCAACCGGCCGCCCGAAGGAAACGCCCGCATGGACGCAGAGATCTACGAGATCTACGCGATCAAGTACGCGCATCATCACCGTATGGCCCGCGAGAACTTCATCGGCGGGGACATCCACGACGGCCCGATGCCGATCGATTACTTCGTCTGGGTCGTCGTCGGCGGTGGCAGGACGATCGTCGTCGATACCGGCTTCGACCGCGCGATGGCGACGAAGCGGGGCCGCAGCATCGTGCGGCCGGTCGAGGAGGGCCTGGCGCGGATCGGTGTCGACCCGCTGCGGGTTGAGGACGTCGTCCTGACCCACCTGCATTACGACCACGCCGGCAACCACGACCTGTTCCCGACGGCCCGCTTCCACGTCCAGGAACGCGAGATGGCGTTCTGCACCGGCCGGTGCATGTGCCATCCGGAGGTCCGCCACCCCTTCGCCGCCGAGGACGTGAAGGCGATGGTGGACCGCCTGTTCGAGGACCGCGTCCGCTTCCGCGAGACGACCGACACGCTGTATCCGGGGATCACCCTCCACCGGGTCGGCGGCCATTCGGACGGCCTGCAGATCGTCCGAGTCCGGACCGCGCGCGGCTGGGTCGTACTGGCCTCCGACGCCGCGCACTTCTACGCCAATATCGGTCGCCGGCTCGCCTATCCCATCGTCTACAATGTCGGCGACATGTTCGAGGGCTACCGGACGGTCCGGCATCTGGCCGAGTCCGAGGATCACATCGTCCCGGGCCACGATCCGCAGGTTCTCGCGATCTACCCGCCGGCGTCCGCGGATGTCGCCGGCTGGATCGCGCGCGTCGACCTGCCTCCGACCGCTTCACCGACCTACTGACCGGAGGATTCCATGATCGTCGAGATGCGCGTTTACTACTGCGCCCCGACCCGATTGCCGGCCCTGCTGGAGCGGTTCCGCTCCACCACGCTCGGCTTCTTCCAGAAATACGGCATCGAGCAGGTCGGCTTCTGGACTACGCTCGTCGGTCCCGACAACCACGCGCTCACCTACCTGCTCAAGTGGGAGGACATGGCCCAGCGCGAGGCGCGCTGGAACGCCTTCCAGGCCGATCCGGACTGGATCGCCGCCCGCGCCGAGACCGAGAAGGACCGGCCGATCGTCGCCCGGATCGAGAACACCTTCCTCGCCCCCACGGACTTCTCCGCCCTGCGCTGACGGGGACACGCGGCGCCGGGCCAGTCCGGCCGTCGCCCAGAGGGATATTCACGGCATGGAACAGAGAACCATCGGCGTCATCGGCCTCGGCATGATGGGCGATCCCATGAGCCGGTGCCTGGCCCGAGCGGGGCACGCGCTCCGCCTGCTGGACGCGGATGCCGGCCGGACCGACGCGCTCGCCCGGGATCTCGGCGCGGCGACGCTCACGCGGGAGAACGCGTCCGAACTCGACCTGCTGATCACGATGCTGCCGAACTCGGCCATCGTCGAGGCGGTGCTGCTCGACGAGGGCTGGGCCGACGCGCTCCCGGCCGGCGCCACCGTGATCGACATGAGCTCGTCGGAGCCGGTGCGCTCCCGCGCCCTCGGCGAGACGCTCGCCGGGAAGGGGCTCGGCTATCTCGACGCGCCGGTCTCGGGCGGCGTGCGGCGGGCCGTGGACGGCACGCTCGCGATCCTCGTCGGCGGCGAGGCGGATCTCCTCGCCCGCTGGCGGCCGGTGCTGGAGGCGATGGGCTCATCCGTCCTGCATATCGGCCAAGCGGGATCGGGCCACGCCGCCAAGGCGCTGAACAACTTCGTCTCCGCCGCGGGCCTGCTCGCCACCGTCGAGGCGCTCCACGTGGCGCAGCGCTTCGGCATCGCGCCGGAGGCCATGACCGACGTGCTCAACGCCTCGTCCGGGCGCAGCAACACCTCCGAGAACAAGGTCAAGCAGTTCATGCTCAGCGGCAGCTTCGCCTCGGGCTTCTCGCTGAAGCTGATGGACAAGGATCTCGGCATCGCTGGGGCTTTGGCTGACTCGGTCGACTACCCGCTCGGCTTCGGCCGGCACTGCATCGAGACCTGGCACGCCATCGCCGGCGAGGTCGGGCCCGCGGCCGACCACACCGAGATGTACCGCCTGCTGGCCGAGGGAGCCTGAGACCATGGCGCTTACGGACCTGAGCCGCTTCTACATCGACGGCGCCTGGGTCGAGCCGGTTTCGGCTCAGCCGTTCCCGCTGATCGATCCCGCCACAGAGACGGCGTTCGGCACCCTCGCGCTCGGCGATGCCGCGGATGTCGACCGGGCCGTGCGCGCGGCCCGCGCCGCCTTCCCGGCCTTCTCGGAGACGGCGCCCGCCGAACGCGTCGCGCTCCTCCGCCGGATCCTCGCGCTCTTCGAGGAGCGGTTCGAGATCTTCGCGGAGACGATCCGGCAGGAGATGGGCTCGCCCATCGGCTTCGCGCGCAAGGGGCAGGCGGCGCGGGGCCCGGCGCACCTCAACGCGCTCATCGCGGTGATGGAGCGCTTCGCGTTCGAGGAGGATCGCGGCACCACCCGGATCCGGCGCGAGCCGATCGGCGTCTGCGGCCTGATCACCCCCTGGAACTGGCCGATCAACCAGATCGTCGTGAAGATCGCCCCGGCGCTCGCGGCCGGCTGCACGATGGTGCTCAAGCCCAGCGAGTACTCGGCGGTCAGCGCGATGCTGTTCGCGCAGGTCCTGCACGACGCGGGCGTGCCGCCGGGCGTGTTCAACCTCGTGAACGGGGACGGCCCCGGCGTCGGCGCCGCGATCGCCGCGCATCCGGGGATCGACATGGTCTCGTTCACCGGGTCGACCCGCGCCGGGATCGAGATCGCCCGAGCGGCGGCCCCGACCATCAAGCGCGTCGCGCAGGAACTCGGCGGCAAGTCCGCCAACATCCTGCTGGAGGACGTCGACTTCGATCAGGCGGTCCGGCGCGGCGTCGCGGCCTGCTGCACGAATTCGGGCCAGTCCTGCTCGATCCCGACGCGGATGCTCGTGCCCCGGGCCCGGATGGACGAGGCGGCCGCCATCGCGGCCGAGGCGGCGGCGGTCTTCCGGCTCGGCCCGACCGCGGACCCCGAGACGGATCTCGGCCCGGTGGTCAACCGCACCCAGTACGAGCGCGTCGTCGGGCTGATCCGCACCGGCATCGCGGAGGGCGCGCGGCTCGTCGCCGGCGGCCCGGAGCGGCCGGACCACCTCGACCGCGGCTTCTACGTCCGCCCGACAATCTTCGCCGACGTGACCCCCGACATGACCATCGCGCGGGAGGAGATCTTCGGCCCGGTCCTGTCGATCCTCGCCTACGACAGCGAGGACGACGCGATCGCGATCGCCAACGGCTCGCGCTACGGGCTCGCCGCCTACGTGCAGGGACGGGACCGCGACCGGGCGCGCGCCGTGGCGCGGCGGCTCATCGGCGGGCAGGTCCACATCAACTACCCGCCCCCGGACGTCCACGCGCCCTTCGGCGGCTACCGCCAGTCCGGCAACGGCCGGGAATGGGGCGAGGCCGGTCTCCAGGAATACCTCGAGACCAAGGCGATGATCGGCTTCGGCCTCGACTGATCCGTCCCGCGCGATGCGGCCGGCGCCCGCGCGCGTCGGCCCCGACCAGGAGAACCAGATGTCCGACGAGAGCGAGCTGTTCGGCCAGGGTTTCGAGAACCGCAAGACCGTCCTCGGCGCCGCCCATGTCGAGAAGTCCTGGGCCAATGCCGACGCGTTCAACCGTCCGGTCCAGCGGCTCGTGACGGAGTATTGCTGGGGCGCGGTCTGGGGCGATGAGACGCTGCCGTTCAAGACCCGCAGCATGCTCAACATCGCGATGCTGACCGCGATGAACCAGCACCACGAGCTCGGCGTCCACGTCAAAGGCGCCCTCAACAACGGCGTCACGAAGGACGAGATCCAGGCGGTGCTGATGCAGGCGCTCGTCTATTGCGGCGCCCCGGCGGCCCTGGCTGCCTTCCGGACCGCCTCCGCGGCGATCGCCGATTGGGACAGAGAGCACGCCAGCGGGCGCTGAGCCCGCACCCGCGCCCAGGTCCGACGCAGTCAGAAAACTCGCGCGGCAGACGAACAGGGAGGGAGACGCCATGTCGGTCACGTCGGCAGCCTTGGCAACGGATACGGCGGGTGCGCGCCCGGCCGCGTCCCAGTCGATCGAGGAGAAGCGGAAGAGCGCCATCCGCGGCGCGTTCTTCTCCGAATACATCGACATGTTCGACATCTACCTGCCGGTGGTCGCGCTGGCGCCGGTGATGTTCATGTTCCAGCCGAAGAACCTGTCTCCCCAGATGGAGACGGTGCTGGCCTCGCTGGTCTTCATCACTACCCTGCTCGGCCGCCCGATCGGCGCGCTCATCTTCGGCCTGATCGCCGACAAGGTCGGCCGCCGGGCCGCCTCGATCTACTCGGTGGCGGGCTTCGGGGTGATCACGCTGCTGATCGGCCTGCTGCCGGGCTACGAGACGCTCGGCCTCGCCTCGTACATCCTGCTGGTGCTGCTGCGCTTCCTCGACGGGATCTTCCTCGGGGGCGGCTACACCGGGGCGATGCCGCTCGCCATCGAGTATTCCAAGAAGGACAAGCGCGGCTTCGTCGGCGGCCTGATCATCGCGGGCTTCCCGGCCGCCTACGTCAGCATCAACCTCATCACGATGCTGATGTTCTACCTGTTCCCGCTCGACGGGCCTGGGTCGCCCTACACGGTCTGGGGCTGGCGCATCCCCTTCATCGTCGGCGCGGCGCTGGCCGGCCTGCTCGCCCTCTACTACGTCCACAAGGTCTCGGAATCGGAGGTCTGGAAGAAGGAGGCCGCTGCCGGGGCCGAACAGGCCGAGGCATCGCCCATGGCGGGTCTGTTCTCCGGGAAGGGCGGGCGCGACCTCCTGCAGGTTCTGCTGCTGATGACCGGCTTCTGGACGACGCAGAACATCATCACGATCTACCTGCCGACCGGTCTGCTGGTGAAGACCCTGCACCTCAACGGCTTCGCGCTGACCGCGACGCTGATGATCTGCTACACGATCCTGTTCTTCAGCTACATCGGCTCCGGCCTGCTCGGGCAGGTCATCGGCCGCCGGCGGTTCTTCGTGATCGTCGGCCCGCTGATCGCGACGGTGGGCGCGTACATCCTCTACACGCTGACCGTCACGCCCGAGATGGCGTTCGGCACCCGCGTGCTGCTGGTCAGCCTCCTGGCGGTGATCGTGACCTCGCCCTGGGGCGTCATCGTCACCTACATCAACGAGCGCTTCGCCACGGATGTCCGCGCCACCGGCTTCGGCATCGGCTTCAGCCTCTCGGTGGTGATCCCGTCCTTCTACGCCTTCTACATGGACTGGCTGAGCGCGCTGATGCCGCTCGCGCTGACGCCCGTGGCCCTGCTCATCGTCGGCGGCCTGATCGGCACCGTGGGCGCGCTCATCGGGCCGGAGACCAAGGACGTCGATTTCGGCACCGGCCACTGAGCCGGACGCCGCGCGGAGGACGCAGCATGAACGGGAACCGGATCGGCTTCATCGGGCTCGGCAACATGGGCGGCCGCATGACGCGCCGCCTGATCGGCGCGGGGATCGATGTGGTCGGCTTCGACACCGACCGGGAGGCCGCCGCGCGCTGGGGCGCGACGGACGCGGGCTCGATCGCCGCGGTCGTCGGTGAGACGGACGTGGTCCTGATGTCCCTGCCCGACAGCAAGGTGGTCGAGCGCGTCGTGCTCGGCGCGGGCGGGGTCCTCGCGGGCTGCCGGGACGGGCAGATCGTCGTCGACCTGAGCACGGCCTCGGCCAGCTCGACGCGCCGCATCGCCGCGGCGCTGGCCGAGCGCGGCGTCGCCTACGTCGATGCGGGCATCTCCGGGGGCGCCGCCGCGGCCGAGAAAGGCACGCTGACCCTGATGGTCGGCGGCGATCCCGCCGTCATCGACCGGTTGGGCTGGGTGTTCGCGCCGATCGCCCAGAAGGTCGTCGTGATGGGCGGATCGGGGGCCGGCCACACGACCAAGCTGCTCAACAACTTCCTGAACGCGGTCAGCCTCGCCGCCACCGCGGAGGTCATGGTCGCGGGCCGGAAGGCCGGGCTCGACCTGCACCGGCTCCTGGAGGTGCTGAACGCCTCCAGCGGCGTCAACTTCGCGACGCTGAACCGTTTCCCGAAGATCGTCGACGGCGACTACCTGGAAGGCGGCCTGACCGGCAAGCTGATGACCAAGGACGTCGTGCTCTACACCGATCTCCTGCACGAGCTCGGCGTCGCCTCCCTCAACGCGTCCGGCCCGATGGCGAGCTTCGGGCTCGCCACGGCGCTCGGCTACGGCGACGTCATCTCCAACCGCGTCGTCGACGCCATCGGCGACGTCTCCGGCGGCGTCCGGCTCCACGGCAACCGACACGAGAACTGAGAGGATACGATGCAGATCTTCCACGGCCGCGAGAACAGCGCGAAGTCCGAGAGCCGCGGGCCGACCTTCACCGGGCAGGTCTGGGCCGACCCGGTGATGCCGTCGACGGGCGGCGTGATGATCAACAACGTCTTCTTCACGCCCGGCGCGCGGACCTTCTGGCACGCGCACGCGCAGGGCCAGATCCTGCAGGTCACCGCCGGCAAGGGCTGGATCTGCGTCGCGGGCCAGCAGGCGCAGCCGATCCGCGCGGGCGACACCGTCTGGATCCCCGCGGACGAGCGGCACTGGCACGGCGCGGCCGCCGACAGCTACCTGCTCCACACGGCGATCTCGCTCGGCAAGACCGACTGGCAGGACGAGGTGGTCGAGGCCGACTACGCCGGAGCCACGGCATGACCGGGCCCGCGCCGAGCCCGGAGAGCCTCCGGCACACCGTGCAGGGCGAGCTCGGTTACTGGGACGCGGAGCAGGCGGCCCTCGCCGAGCTGGCCCCGGGCTTCCTCGACGCCTGGGCCCGGCTGGCGATGGTCCCCGTGCGCAAGAACCATCTCGGCGCCAAGGACCGCGCCCTGATCGCGCTCTCGGCCGCGACGGCCGCGACCCACCTCTACGCGCCCGGGACGCGCCGCCAGATCCGCAACGCCCTCGACGCGGGCGCGACGGCCGAGGAGATCACGGAGGTGCTCGCGCTCACGGCGACCCTCGGCATCCACGCCTGCAACATCGGCGTGCCGCTGCTGCTGGAGGTGCTGGAGGAGGCCGGTCAGCGGAGCGGCCCCGCGCCGCTAACGCCGCGGCAGGAGCAGCTGAAATCCGACTTCACCCGCGACCGGGGCTACTGGCACGCGTTCTGGGACGGTCTCCTCGAACTCGATCCCGACCTGTTCGAGGGCTACCTCGACTTCTCTGCCTGGCCCTGGCGCCACGGCGTGCTCACGCCGAAGATGAAGGAGTTCGTCTACTGCGCCTTCGACGCGGCGGCGACGCACCTCTACGTGCCGGGCCTGAAGATGCACATGAAGAACGCCCTCGGTTACGGGGCGACCAAGGAGGAGCTGATGGAAGTCCTCGAGATCGTCAGCCTGATCGGCATGCACGGCGCGGAACTGGCCGCGCCGATCCTGCGCGACGAACTGGCCGCGCGGGGCCGGGGCTGACCGACGCGCGCCGGGGCACGCCTTGCCACCCGAGGCTGCGCCATGCCACCGCTTCGGCTCGCCAGCGATCCCCGAACCCCCAGCGATGAACAAGATCAGGGCCATCCAGCCGGACACGCTCCGGCAAAAGGTCGAGGACGCCGTCCGCGAGGCGATCACGTCCGGCGTCTACGCCCCCGGCGAGCGGCTGATCGAGCGCGAGTTGTGCGAGGGGCTCGGCGTCAGCCGCGCCTCCGTGCGCGAGGCCCTGCGCCGGCTCGAGGCCGAGAAGCTCGTCCACACGGTGCCGCATCGCGGCCCGGTCGTGGCCTCGATCTCGGTGGAGGAGGCGCGTCAGCTCTACGCGCTGCGGGCCGTGCTGGAGGGCTACGCGGCGCACGAATTCGCCACCCAGGCCACGGACGCGGCGATCGCCGAGTTCGGACGCGCAGCCGGCGATCTGCGCGAGGCTGCCGGCAGCGGCGACACGGACCGCGTCCTGCGCGCCAAGGGCGTCCTGTACGACGTGATGCTCAGCCATTGCGGGAACGATCTGGTCCGCGAGACCCTTCGCGGCTTCTACTCCCGGATCAACCTGCTGCGCGCGACGTCCCTGATGCATCCCGAGCGGCTGCCGCACAGCCTCGCCGAGATCGACGCCCTCGTCGCGGCCTTCCAGGCCCGGGACGCCGCGAAGGCCGAGCAGCTGGCCCGCCTCCACGTCACCAACGCGTGCGCGGTCGCCCTCAAGCAGCTCGCGTTCCGCATCGCGCAGACGTCCCTCGACGCGGTGAGCTGAGCGCGCGGTCCGCGGGCGCGCGCGGACCCTGCACGGGGGAGGCCGGCGAGGTCGCCTCCGCGGCGCCGCCCGTGGCCGATGCGGTCCAGGGGATCGGTGCCCTGTCGGTGATGTCGGGCGCCCTGCGCCGAGCGACCGGCGGCAACACGCCTTGCGGTCCCCCGGCGGAAGGCCCAGAACCGCACGGTCCTTGCTTCCCCATGCTGGCGCCACGGGAGTTCGTCGCTTGGTCCGGACCGTCTGCCCGCACGATTGCCCCTCCGCCTGCAGCCTCGACGTGGAAGTCGCGGACGGGCGCGTCGTCTCGGTCCGGGGCGGCGACAACCCCTACACGGCCGGGGTGATCTGCGCGAAGGTCAGCCGCTACGGCGAGCGCGTCCACCACCCGGACCGGATCCTGCACCCCATGGAGCGCGTCGGGCCGAAGGGCGGCGGGGCGTGGCGCCGGATCTCCTGGGACGCGGCGCTCGACCGGCTTGCCGCGGCCTTCTCCGAGACGGCGGACCGTTGGGGGCCGGAGGCGGTCTGGCCGTACAACTCGGGCGGCACCATGGGCCTCGTCCAGCGCGACGGCATCCACCGGCTGACCCACGTGATGGGCTACTCGCGGCGCAAGCGCACCATCTGCACGGCGGTGGCGATCGCGGGCTGGAGCGCCGGGGTCGGCCGGATCGCCGGGCCGGATCCCCGCGAGATGGCGCTGGCCGACCTGATCGTGGTCTGGGGCGGCAACCCGGTCAGCACGCAGGTCAACGCGATGACCCACATCAGCCGCGCCCGCAAGACGCGCGGCGCCAAGCTGGTGGTGATCGATCCGTACCGCACCGGGACCGCGGCGGCGGCCGACCTCCACCTCGCGCCCCGTCCCGGCACCGACGGGGCGCTGGCCTGCGCGGTGCTCCACGTCCTGTTCCGCGACGGCCACGCGGACCGGGCCTATCTCGCCGCGCACGCGCAGGACACGGCCGCGCTGGAGGCGCATCTGGCGTCGCGCACGCCCGAATGGGCGGCGGCGATCACCGGCCTGGAGCCCGCCGCGATCGAGGCCTTCGCGGCCCTCTACGGCAACACGCCGCGCAGCTACATCCGCTGCGGTTTCGGCTTCACCCGAAGCCGCAACGGCGCGGTGAACCTGCACGCGGTGACCTGCCTGCCGACCGTCACCGGCGCGTGGCAGCACCCGGGCGGCGGCGCCCTCTGGCAGCACGCCGCGATCTTCAACTGGGACAAGACCCTGACAGAGGGTCTCGACGCCCGGGCGCCGGGCGTGCGCGAGCTCGACATGAGCCGGATCGGCGCCGTGCTCGCCGACGATCCCGACGCCCTGCAGGGCGGGCCCCCGGTCCGCGCCATGCTGATCCAGTCGGCCAATCCCGCGGTCTCCGCGCCCGACAGCGCCCGGGTGCGCGCCGGGCTCGCGCGGCCGGACGTGTTCGTGGCCGTGCACGAGCAGTTCCTGACCGAGACGGCCGCGCTCGCCGACCTCGTGCTGCCGGCCACCACCTTCCTGGAGCACGACGACATCTACGGGGCCGGCGGCCACAGCCACATCCAGGCCGGCCCCGCGATCCTGGAGCCGCCGGGCGCGTGCCGCTCGAACCACGCGCTCCTGTCGGCGCTCGCCGCCCGGCTCGGCGCGGAGCACGCGGGCTTCCACCTGAGCGCCCGGGACCTCGCCGACGCGACCCTGGCACGCTCCGGCTGGGGCGGCCTCGACAGGCTGGAGGCGGAGGGCTGGATCGACGCGCAGCCGGACTTTGCCGAGAGCCACTTCCTGAACGGGTTCGGCCATCCCGACGGGCGCTTCCGCTTCGCGCCCGACTGGGCGTCACTGGGCCCGCGCGCGGCCGGGATGCCGTCCCTGCCGGATCACTGGCCGGAGGCCGAGCCCGCCGACGCGGAGCACCCGTTCCGCATGATCGCCCCGCCGGCCCGCCAGTTCCTCAACGCGACCTTCACCAACGTGCCCGAGTCGCTCCGCCGCGAGGGGCGGCCAACCTGCCTGATCCACCCCGCGGACGGCGACCGGCTCGGGATCGGCACGGGGGACGCCGTCGAGGTCGGCAACGCCCGCGGCCGGGTCCGGCTGCACGCGCGGCTCGCCGACGGGCAGCAGCCGGGCGTCGTCGTGGTCGAGAGCCTGTGGCCGAGCGCGGCCTTCATCGGCGGGGGCAGCGGGATCAACGCGCTGATCGGGTCCGCGCCGGCCGCGCCCAACGACGGCGCCGCCTTCCACGACACCGCGGTCTGGGTTCGCGCAGCCTGAATTCCGGACCGCACCGGGCTGAGGCCGAACCGGCCTGCGCGGGTGCGCTATTTCTCGACGAAGGCCTTCTCGATGACGTAGTGGGCGGCCTCGCCGTGGTTGCCCTCCTCGTAGCCGCGCGAGGTCAGGAGCTCGCGGGTGTCGCGGATCATGTCGGGGCTGCCGCAGAGCATGAAGCGGTCGTTCTCGATCGCCATCGGCGGCAGGCCGATATCCTCGAACAGCTTGCCCGAGACCATCAGGTCGGTGATCCGGCCGCGGTTGCGGAACGGCTCGCGGGTCACGGTCGGGTAGTAGACCAGCTGGTTCGAGATCATCTCGCCCAGGAACTCGTGGCGCGGCAGCGTCTCGGTGATGGTC
>NZ_KB911277.1:0-230310 GCF_000383455.1 Methylobacterium sp. 285MFTsu5.1
CTCGCGGGTGTCGCGGATCATGTCGGGGCTGCCGCAGAGCATGAAGCGGTCGTTCTCGATCGCCATCGGCGGCAGGCCGATATCCTCGAACAGCTTGCCCGAGACCATCAGGTCGGTGATCCGGCCGCGGTTGCGGAACGGCTCGCGGGTCACGGTCGGGTAGTAGACCAGCTGGTTCGAGATCATCTCGCCCAGGAACTCGTGGCGCGGCAGCGTCTCGGTGATGGTCTCGCCGTAGGCGAGTTCCTGCACCTGCCGGCAGCCGTGGACCAGCACGACCTTCTCGAACCGGTCGTAGGCCTCGGGATCCTTGATGATCGACAGGAACGGCGCCAGCCCGGTGCCGGTGCCCAGCAGGTACAGGTTGCGGCCCGGCAGCAGGTTGTCGAGCACCAGCGTGCCGGTCGGCTTCTTGCCGACGATGATCGGGTCGCCGACCTTCAGGTGCTGCAGCTTCGAGGTCAGCGGGCCGTCCTGGACCTTGATCGAGAAGAACTCCAGCTCCTCCTCGTAGTTGGCCGAGACCACCGAGTAGGCGCGCAGCAGCGGCCGGCCCTCGACCTCCAGGCCGATCATGGTGAACTCGCCGTTGCGGAACCGGAACGCCGGATCCCGCGTCGTGCGGAACGAGAACAGGTTGTCGGTCCAGTGGTGGACCGACAGAACGCGCTCCTCGTAGAACTTGCTCATCGACGGATCAGTCCTCGAATCCTCTGACGCTCGGCACACGGCCCCGACGATTCGGGGCCCGTGGTGCGGGGGATCCCCGCCGCCCCGCTCGGGCGGGGGTGGATCCTCGGCAGGGAACCCGCCCGGATCCGGTTGCAAACACACGCGCGCCGCTTCTTTCGCAGTTGCAGCACGTCCGTCAAGGCGTGCCGGGATCACACTGGCGAAAGAAGTGAACGGCCTGGAATCGTTCGAAGATTTAGCGTCTTCGCGGACGCTCCGCAGCGCCGTTCCGGACATGGGAGGGTTGCCGCAGAGCGGGCCCCGCGCGCCGCCCTCAGAGGGGGGCGGCGGGCCGGAGCGGCGCGAGCCCGGCCTCGATCTCGGCCCGGCGCGGCTCCAGAAACGGCGGCAGGGCCAGGCGCTCGCCCAGGGTCTCCAGGGGCTCGTCCGCGGTGAAACCCGGCCCGTCGGTGGCGATCTCGAACAGGATGCCGTTGGGCTCGCGGAAATAGAGGCTGCGGAAATAGTAGCGGTCCACCGGCCCGCTGCTCGGCACCCGCGCCGCCCGGAGCCTGTCGGCCCAGGCCTCGTAATCCCCGTCCGGGATGCGGAAGGCGACGTGGTGGACCGCGCCCGCGCCCTGGCGGGCCGGCGCGGACCGGTCGGCCAGGAGCTGGAGCTCGGCGGCCGGGCCGCCGGGTCCCATCGCGTAGACCTCCACCGGGCCGTCGCCCGTCTCGAAGGCGCGGTCCCGGCGCAGGCCGAGCACCTCGGTCAGCACGGCGGCGGTGCGGGCCGGGTCCGGCACCGACAGCCGGATCGGGCCGAGGCCGCGGATCTGGTAGGCGGCCGGCACGGGCGAGCCGTCCCAGGGATGCTCCGGCCCGGTCCCGCCATCGTCCACCAGGGCGAGGCGCTGGCCCTCCGGATCCTCGAAATCGAGGGTGAGGCGCCCGTCGCGCGCGGCGGGCTCGGCCTCGACGATCCCGGCCTCGCGCAGGCGCGCGTGCCACCACGCGACCGCGCCCTCGCCCGGGACGCGCAGGTGCGTGCGGGTGATGCTGCCGGAGCCCCGCCGCTCCCGGGGCGCCGGCCAGTCGAAGAAGGTGATGTCGGTGCCGGGGCTCGCCAGCCCGTCGGCGTAGAACAGGTGGTAGGCCGAGACATCGTCCTGGTTCACCGTCTTCTTCACGAGCCGCAGGCCGAGCGTGCCCGTGTAGAAGGCGACGTTCTCCGCCGCGCGGGCGGTCACCGCGGTGAGGTGGTGGATGCCGGTGAGCTGCATGTCGGTCCTGGGGTTCGCCGCGTCGCGCCTCAGGTGGGGGGCGGCGGCGGCTTCGCGAGCGGCTCGCGGATCGGGCGGCCGGCACCCGTTCCTCCGGGGCCGCGCCGCGGTCGGCCCGCAGCGATCGCCGCCCGAGAGGCGCCGCGCCCCGGACCGGCGGCGCGGCCGCTACGCGGCGATCGGTACCCGGGCGCGGCGGATTTCGCCGAACCGCGGTCCCGAGACCCGCTTCTCAGAGCCCCACGGGCCGGCCGGCGGCGACCACCAGCATCTTGCCGTCCGCGAAGGTGCGGGCGGCGGCCCGGCGGATATCCGCCTGGGTCACGGCCGAGACCATCGCGTTGCGCCGGGCGATGTAGTCCATGCCCAGCTCCTCGAAGGCGATCTGCACCAGCTGGTGGGCGATCTTGGTCGAGGTGTCGAAGCCGAGGGCGTAGGAGCCGGTCAGGTAATCCTTGGCCTTCTGCAGCTCGTCGTCGTCCGGGCCGTCCGTGATCAGCCGGCCGATCTCGTCGCCGATCACCG
The DNA here is from genome assembly GCF_000383455.1 of Methylobacterium sp. 285MFTsu5.1. Taxonomy (NCBI): domain Bacteria; kingdom Pseudomonadati; phylum Pseudomonadota; class Alphaproteobacteria; order Hyphomicrobiales; family Methylobacteriaceae; genus Methylobacterium; species Methylobacterium sp. 285MFTsu5.1. The sequence goes on from NZ_KB911277.1 coordinate 2,483, forward strand.
ACAGGGCCTCGCCGACGCGCTCGTTCTTGGTGGCGGTGTAGCCCCAGGTCATCGCGGCCGACCGGTGGCTGACCAGCGAGGTCCCCACCGAGTAGGCCAGCCCGCGCTTCTCGCGCACCTCCTGGAACAGGCGGGACGTGAAGGCGCCGCCGCCGAGGATGTGGTTCAGCACGTAGGCCGGGATGAAGTCCGGGTCGCGCCACGGCACGCCGGCCATGCCGAACCGGATCACCGACTGGGGCACGTCGAGGTCGACGACGATGCGCTTGCCGAGATCGTGCACTTCGGTGCGCGGCACCGCCTTCAGCGCCCCGGCCTCCGGCAGGGTTCCGAAGGCGCGGTTCAGGCCCTCGGCGAGCTGCTCGGCGCCGATGGCGCCGACCGCCGCCACCTTCACCCGGCCGCGGCCGATGATGCGGGCGTGCATCGCCAGCAGGTCGTCCCGGGTGATCGCCGTCACGCTCTCCACGGTGCCGGAGGACGGGCGGGCGTAGGGATGGCCGGCGAACGCCTCCTTGAAGAAGCGGCGGGAGGCCAGCACGCCCGGATCGTTCTGCTGGTAGCGCAGGCCGGCGATGATCTGGGCGCGGACGCGCTCGATCGCGTCGGGGTCGAGGCGGGGCTTGGCCAGCGCCAGGGCGAGGAGCGCGATGCCCTCGTCGGCGTGCTTGACCAGCATCTTCAGCGAGCCGCCGACCGCGTCGGCCCCCGCGTGGAACGACAGCTCGATTGCCCGGGCGGCGAGCCGCTCCTGGAACAGGTCGGAGGTCAGGTCGCCGGCGCCCTCGTCGAGGAGCCGCGCCAGCATCTGCGCGCAGCCGGCCTTGCCGGCCGGGTCCTGGGCGGCGCCGCCCTCGAAGGTGAAGGCCAGGGCGATCATCGGCACCACCGGCGACTCGACGTGCCACGCCTCGATGCCGGCGGCGGTCGTCACCGGCAGCGCCGTGGTGGGCGAGCTGACGGTTTGGGCGGTGGTCTCGACCAGAGTCTCGGCCAAGCTCATGGGAACCTCGTGTCTCTATCTCGGGCGACGGCGGAGCGGGCCAGGGCTCCCGTTCGGCAGAGCGCCCCGCCCGGACCCGTCACGGGCCCGGCGGGACGCACCCGGGGTTACTCGGCGGCCATCGCGACCGGGGCGTCGGGATCCTGCGCCTTGGTCAGGTAGCCGGTGACCGAGCGGGCCGGCGTCAGCCAGCGCTCGGCGGCGCCCTTGAGACGCGCCTGCGTCACCCCCTCGATGTCGGTCGGCCAGCGGCGGACCTCCTCGATGGTCTCGCCGATCGCCAGCGCCGAGCCGTAGATGCGTGCCAGCGACGACTGGCTGTCAGAGGAGTAGACGGTCTCGGCCACGAGGCGGGTCTTGGCGCGCTCGATCGCCTCGGCGTCCAGGGCCTCCGCGGGGGCGCGGCGCAGCACCCTGTCGACGGCCTCCTCCAGCTTCTCCAGGGGCACGCCCTCGGCGGGCACCGCGTAGACGGAGAAGCGGGTGTCGTCGATCGCCGAGCCCATGTACCAGGCGCCGGCATTCACCGCGAGGCCGGTCTCCATGACCAGCTTGCGGTAGAGGTAGGAGGTCGAGCCGCCGCCCAGCACCTCGGCCAGCAGCTCGAGGTCGTGGCAGCCGCCGTCCCGGGCGGTGATGCAGGAGGGGGTCAGGTAGAGGCGCTGCAGGGTCGGCTGCTCGACCTTCGGGTCGGCGACGGCGACGCGGCGCAGGGCCTTCGGCTCCGGCTCCCGCGCCCGCAGGCGCTCGGGCCGGGCGCCCTGGGGCGTCACGCGGCCGTAGGTGGTCTCGGCGAGGCGCCGGACCTCGTCGGGCGTGACGTCGCCGGCCACCACCAGGATGGCGTTCTCGGGGGTGTAGAAGCGCTTGTAGTAGGCCAGCGCGTGCTCGCGGTTCAGGCCCTCGATCTCGTGCATCCAGCCGATGATCGGGATGCCGTAGGGATGGTGCACGAACAGGCCGGCCGCCATCGCCTCGGAGAGCTGGGCGGAGGGGTCGGTCTCGACCCGCATGCGCCGCTCCTCCAGCACGACGTCGCGCTCGGGGGCGACGACGGCGTCGTCGAGGACGAGGCCGCTCATGCGGTCCGCCTCGAATTCCATCATGGTGCCGAGGTGATCCCGGGCGACCCGCTGGAAGTAGGCGGTGTAGTCGTAGCTGGTGAAGGCGTTCTCCTGGCCGCCCAGGCCCGACACCGCCTTGGAGAAGGCCCCGACCGGGTGCTTCTCGGTGCCCTTGAACATCAGGTGCTCGAGGAAGTGGGCGATGCCCGACTGGCCGAGCGGATCATCGGCCGAACCGTTGCGGTACCAGATCATGTGGGTGGCGACGGGGGCCCGGTGGTCGGGGACGACCACCACGTCGAGGCCGTTGTCGAGGGTGAAGGCCGTCACTTCCGGTCCGCCCGCCTCGGAACGCCCGAACGGCGCGGCCTCGCCCCGGCCGGCGCTGCCGCCGTAGGGCGAGCCCGGACGCAGCGGGAAGAGGGTGGGCGTCGCCTTCCTGAACAGGTGCATTCCGCTTTCCTTCTGCCGGCCCCGGATCGAAGCGTCCCGCGTCGGGATGCGCGCGCGGATCGGGGCCGTCCTGGTCACCGGGGCGCAAGAACCGCACCGGGACGATCATCTCATGTTGCCACGCCGCGGCGCCGTTGCAACGGCGACACGGCGCCCCCGTCACTGCTGCGCGCGCTGACGGAGATACGCGCGGGGATCCGACTCCTCGCGCTCGCGGCTGGCGTTGTTGATCGGGTCGCTCGACGGCGGCCGGGCCAGCTGCTTGGGCGACTGCCGGTACCCGGTCGGCGGGTCCGTGAGCGTGTCGCGGCTCGGCTCGATGTCGGAGGGCTCGGCGTTGGCGCTCTTGCCCTTGAGCAGCTCGAAGGGGCTGAGCAGGCTGTCGTCGCGGTTGTTGTCGCCGGGCTTGCGCTCGGCGGTGGTCGTCAGGCCCGCGCCGGCACGGCGGCCGCCGCGCATCTCCTCCACGGAGAGCGTCGCGTTGTTGTCGTCGTAGCGGCCCTGGGCCTGGGAGCCCTTGGGATTGCGCCGCTCCACGGCGGCGCGCTCGCGCTCCACGATCTCGGGATCCTTCGGCCAGGCGGTGCTGGTGGAGCGCGCCCGCGGCTGCGGCAGGGCCTTGCCGTCGATCTTGGGCGGCATCACCAGTGGCGGCCGCTCGTGATAGTCGATCGGATCCTGGCGCTTCTCCAGGAGGCCGATGCCCGACAGGGCGTCGCGCATGAACTCGCCGCGCTCCTGCGCGTGCGCGGCACCGACGACGCAGAGCGGAGCCAGGGCCACCGCGGCGGAGAGGAGGGGACGAAGCCTGCGATGCCCGGTCATGCTGCCTCACGGGTTCCGGACGGAGCGTCCGGCTCTGGGAAGGCCGCGGCGCGGCCCGATCCGACAGGTCCCGGCCTGAGACCGGTTTCCGGCGATCGTATGGCGCCTTGACTGCGTCGCGCCAGGAGGGGGACGCGGGAGGACCTGTGTGTTGCAGGGATCACAGGCGCGGCGCCGGGTCGCCCTGCGGGGGGGACGCCCGGCCCCTGCGGCCGTCCGGGGACAGGCTGTCGAGGATCAGGCCGATCACGCCGGCCACGATCGCCGCGTCGGCGACGTTGAACACGTACCAGGACCAGCCGCCGGCATGCAGGTGGACGAAGTCGAAGACGGCGCCGTAGGCGGCCCGGTCGATGGCGTTGCCGAGCGCCCCCCCGACGATCAGCCCGAGGGCGATCCCGAGGAGCCGCGACGTGGCCCGGCGCATCCAGATCCCGAGGCCGAGGGCGGCGGCCAGCGACAGGGCCACGAGGAGCCAGCGGCCGATCCCGCCCTCCTGCTGGAACAGCCCGTAGGAGACGCCCCGGTTCCAGACCACGACGAAGTCGGCGAAGGGCGCCAGCCGCCAGGGCTGCGTCAGCACGAGGTCGGTGCCGAAATAGAGGCCGAGCTTGCTGGCCTGATCGAGGACCAGGGTGAGAACGAGGGCCAGGAGGCCGGCGCGGAACGGCGTCACGGGCGGCGCACTCGGCCCGGGCCGGCGTCCCCCTCTCCCCGCGGGCGGGGAGAGGGAGTGGCGCCGCCGACGACGCGGAACGCCCTCACGCCGCGCTCGCCTCCGGATGCGCCGCGTCCCACTCGCGCAGGGCCTGGGCGTCGCGGGGCGTCACGTCCGGGTAGTCCGGGTCGCTGCCCACCTCCGGGCTGACCCGCCAGGAGCGGGCACATTTGCGACCCGCGGCCGGGCTCGGCACCACCGCCACGCCGCGTACCTCGTCGAGGCGGAAGGCCTCGGCCGGGCCCTCGCCCGCCACAACGGCGATGTCCGAGGTGATGCAGGTATCGGCGAAGTCGCAGCCCTCGAGCGCCGCGAGAAGCTCCGGATCCGCCACGTAGACCGTCGGCGCCGCCTCCAGGCTCGCGCCGATGCGCTTGGCCGCGCGCTCGATCTCCAGGGCGCCGGTGACCACCCGCCGCACCCGCCGGATTTTTTGCCAGCGCTCCGCGAGGGGGGCGTCGAGCCAGTCAGCCGGGGTCTCCGGCAGGGTCTGGAGATGCACCGAGCCGTCCTCGGACGGGTAGCGGTCGAGCCACGCCTCCTCGGCGGTGAAGGCGAGCACCGGGGCGAGCCAGATCGTCACCCGGCGGAAGGCCTCGTCGATCACCTGCAGCGCCGACCGCCGGCGGACCGAGGACACGGGATCGCAGTACAGGGCGTCCTTGCGCACGTCGAAGTAGAAGGACGACAGGTCGCCGGTCATGAAGCCGTTGAGCAGCGCCACCACCCGCTTGGTGTCGAACGCCGCGTAGGCCTCGCGGATCTCGCCGTCGAGCTCGGCGAGCCGGTGCAGGATCAGCCGCTCCAGCTCCGGCATGTCGGCGTAGGCCACGTCGTCGCCCTGGACTCGGTGGGCCAGCGAGCCCAGCATCCAGCGCAGGGAATTCCTGAGCTTCCGGTAGGTCTCCGCGAAAGTCTTGATGATCTCCGGGCCGATGCGCAGGTCATCTGTGTAGTCGGAGGCGGCGACCCACAGGCGCAGGATGTCGGCGCCCGAATCCTTGATGACGCTCTGCGGTGCGACGACGTTGCCCTTCGACTTCGACATCTTCAGGCCCTTGCCGTCGAGCACGAAGCCGTGGGTCAGGACGATGTCGTAGGGCGCCCGGCCGCGGGTGCCGGCGGATTCGAGCAGCGAGGACTGGAACCAGCCGCGGTGCTGGTCGGAGCCCTCCAGGTACATGACCCGGTCCTGCCCGCCGTCGCGGACGCGCTTCACCCCAGAAAGCCCCGGGAAGGCCTCCGGATCGTCGAGCACGAAGGCGTGGGTCGAGCCCGAATCGAACCAGACGTCGAGGACGTCGGTGACCTTCTCGTAGGCGGCCGGGTCGTGGTCGGGCGCCAGGAAGCGCTGCGCGGCGTCGTCCCGGAACCACGCGTCGGCGCCCTCGGCCGCGAAGGCGTCGCGGATGCGGGCGTTGACGGCGTCGTCCTTCAGGATCTCGGCGGTGTCGCGGTGGACGAAGACGGTGATCGGAACGCCCCAGGCGCGCTGGCGCGAGACCACCCAGTCCGGCCGGTTGGCGACCATGCCGGTGATGCGGTTCTTGCCTTGCGTCGGCACCCACTGGGTGTCGTCGATGCCCTGGAGCGCTACCTCGCGCAGCGTCCGGTTGCCCAGCGAATCCACCGGCCGGTCCATGGCGATGAACCATTGCGGCGTGTTGCGGAAGATCACCGGCTTCTTGGACCGCCAGGAATGCGGGTACTGGTGGCGCAGCACCCCGCGGGCGATCAGCGCCCCGGCCTCCGTCAGCGCGGCGATGACCGCCTTGTTGGCGTCGCCCTTCTCGCCCTTGGCGGTGAGCACGCGGGTGCCGGTAAAGCCCGGAGCGGCCTCCGTGAGCACGCTGTCGGCGTCGACCGTGTAGGGGATGGTCGCGTCGATGCCGCGCTCGCGCAGCAGCCGGCCGCTCGCCATCCAGAGCTCGAAATCCTCGCGGCCGTGGCTCGGCGCCGTGTGGACGAAGCCCGTGCCGGACTCGTCGGTGACGTGGTCGCCGTCGAGCATCGGCACGGCGAAGCCGTAGCCGAGCTTCGCCAGCGGGTGGTCCAGGGTCAGGCCGGCGAGCGTCGACGGGCTCACGTCGGCGACGCGCGCGAACGCCTCGACCCGGGCGGCTTTGAACACCGTGGCGGCGAGGCTGTCGGCGAGCAGGTAGGTCTGGCCGGGCACCGCCCAGTTGTCGGCCGGCGCCTCCGTGACCCGGTACAGGCCGTAGGCAATTTTTTTGGAGAACGCGACGGCGCGGTTGCCCGGGATCGTCCACGGAGTGGTCGTCCAGATCACCACCCGCGCCTGCGCGAGATCGCCCTCGGCGCCGGACCGGATCGGAAACGCGCAAAAAATCGTGTCGCTGACGTGCTCCTCGTACTCGACCTCGGCTTCGGCCAGCGCGGTCTTCTCGACCACCGACCACATCACCGGCTTGGAGCCGCGATAGAGCTGGCCGCTCATCGAGAACTTCATCAGCTCGTCGGCGATCACGGCCTCGGCGGGGAACGCCATGGTGGCGTAGGGATGGTCCCAGTCGCCGGTGACGCCGAGCCGCTTGAACTCCTCGCGCTGCACGTCGAGCCACTGGGCCGCGAAGGTCCGGCATTCCTGCCGGAACTCGATCACCGGCACGTCGTCCTTGTTGCGGCCCTTGGCGCGGTACTGCTCCTCGATCTTCCACTCGATCGGCAGGCCGTGGCAGTCCCAGCCCGGGACGTAGTTGGCGTCGAAGCCGAGCGCGGTCTGCGAGCGGACCACCACGTCCTTGAGGATCTTGTTGAGCGCCGTGCCGATGTGGATGTTGCCGTTGGCGTAGGGCGGCCCGTCGTGGAGCACGAATTTCGGCCGGCCCTGGCCGCGGGCGCGCAGCTTGCCGTAGAGGTCCATCCGCTTCCAGCGCTCGATGAACAGCGGCTCGCGCACCGGCAGGCCAGCGCGCATCGGGAACTCGGTCTGCGGCAGGAACAGGGTCTTGGAATAGTCGCGGGCGGGCGCGGTCTCGGGGGCGGTCATCGGATCTCGCATCGGCGGTCGGGCCGGCAGCGTCGGGCCGGCGGAATCGGGTCGGGCGGCAGGAGGATCCCGGACCTCCGCGCGGCCGCGCTGGAGCGGGCCCTCAGGCGGAGGCCGGGCCGGTAATTCGGATCGGGCGGCCGGGGCCGCGCAGGGCGCGCGAAGCGTGCATGACGGGTTCTCTACCAGCCGCCCCGGCCGGAGGCCAGCGGCAGCGCGGATCACGCGCCCGTGACCGCGGATGGGACCAATCGGCGTCTGAACCGTTGACCGACACACCCTCCGCCCGCCGCGGGGGCGCGGAGCCGATTCGGACAGACATCCGGGAGTAGCCCCATGAAGAAGCTTCTGATCGCGACCCTCGCCCTCGCGCCGCTGGCCTACGCGGGCGCCGCGGAGGCCCAGGGCACGGCGCGCGGCGCCCAGCGCGGCGTCGAGGACGGCACGGCCGCGGCCGGCCCCGTGGGCGGGGTCGTCGGCGGCGCGGTCGGCGCGGCGACCGGCACCGTCGGCGGCGTGCTCGGCACCGATCCGGACCCGGCCCGCCGGGCGCGCGAGAACCGCCGCGAGGAGCGGATGGAGCGCCAGGAGCGCCTCGGCCGCTGACAGGGTCCCGTAACAGGGTCCGGCCGGTCGCCTCAGGCGGCCGGCCGCGCCTCCCGGCGGATCGTCTCCTGCGCCAGGAGGTACAGGCCGGAGCCGACGACGATCATGGCGCCCGCCACGGTCCAGCGGCTCGGAACGTCGCCGAACAGCAGGAAGCCGAGCGTCACCGACCACAGCAGCTGCGTGTAGATGAACGGCGCCAGCACGTTGGCCGGGGCCCGGGCATGGGCCATCACCAGCAGCCAGTGGCCCAGCGTTCCGAACAGCGCGACCCCGAACAGCAGCGCCCAGTGGGTCAGGCTCGCCGGGCTCGTCCAGATCCACGGTAGGAGCGGGGCCATCAGCGCGAGTCCCGCGAGGCCCGTGTAGAACATGGTCGTGGCGGTCGAGTCGTAGGCCGCGAGCTTGCGCGTGATGATCGCGTAGAAGGCGTAGACCACCACGTTGGCGACGCAGAGCAGCGCGGCCGGATGCATGCCGCCGGCGCCCGGCCGCACGATCACCAGCACGCCCAGGAAGCCGACGCCGATCGCCGCCAGCCGCGCCCGCGACGACCACTCGCCGAGCAGCGGCCCGGCGAGCAGCGCCACGGTGAGCGGCGCGGCGAACTGGATCGAGATCGTCTCGGCGAGCTGCAGGTAGCGCAGGGCCAGGAAGTTGAGCGCCGTGGAGGCGAAGAGCAGCAGGGAGCGCGCGATCTGCAGCGGCAGGCGCCGGCTCTTCACGACGCCCGGCGTGCGTACCGGGTTGATGAACAGCGAGATCATGGCGACGCTCGCCGCGTAGCGCATGAAGGTGGTGACCAGGGGATCGACGCCGGCCCGGGCCAGGGTCTTGCCGCAGGCGTCGAGGCTCGCGAAGAAGGCGACGGCCCCGCACATCAGGGCGATGCCGACGATCCGCCGGCGGCCGGCGAGGTCGGCCTCCGGAGCGGCGCGCGGCGCGGCGCTGTCGTCGGGGACGGAGGTCGCGACCTGCGTGCTCATGCCTGACCAATCTCGGTAGAGGCCGAAATCCCTGCCACGCCCGGTGCCGTGCGGGTACCGGCCGGCGCGCAGGGGAACCATGCAGCCGGCACGGTCGCCCGCGACGGCGGCGGCTCAGCGCTTCGCCGCGACCTTCTCGGCAACGGGGGCCTTCTCGGCGGAGGCCGTCTTGGTGGCGGCCTTGGCGAGCTTCGGCTTGGGCGGCGTCGCGCCGGCGATCAGGGCGGCGAGGTGCGACTGGTCGAGCCCCGCGGCGGCGCGCGCGGGCGCAGCGGGAACAGGCGCCGCCGCGGCGACCGGCGCGGGCGCCAGCGCGGCGGCCCGTTCGACCCGACGCGGCTCGATGGAGCCGGTCGCGGCGGGCTCGGCGAGGCTCGCCGTCGCGACCGCGGGGGCGGCGGACTCGCGCTGGACCCGGAGGGTCCAGTGCGCGGCGGTGGAGAGCGCGGCGATGCCGAGAATCGCCTTGATGCCGCTGGTGAGCAGGGCTCGCATGGTCGTCAGGCCCGAGAGAACGCGGTTACGCGGAACCGGATCCCCGGCCCGGACGCATCATCGCGCGGGAGCGTGAACGAAGCCGCAACGGCCCCGTGCGCCCCTGTCCCGGAACGGGTCAGGGACCCGCGCCCGCGACCCGTCTCGCGGGCGGAATCGGGTGGGAAATCATGTGGGCCATGCGCCGGACCCGCGGTTCCTGTTCCCCGCGCTCCCGACACTCCTGCAGCGACTCGGCCCACTGAGCCTCACAGGAACGGCCCAGAGAACTGGTCCGGACCGTCCCGTCACTGCCGACCCCGCCGCCATGCAGGCCCGAGCGGGCTCGCGAAACCTTCAGGCGCATCGGCCGCTGGGGACAGCCCGTGTAGAGGGTGACAGCCGAGCCGGCAACAGAGGCGGGGCCGTTTCCGGGACCCCGCGGCGATCAGTGCTCCGCCGCGGGCGCGACGAAGCGCATCAGCGCGGCGATCTCGTCCGCGCCGTCCTCCGCGGCGAGGCGCCGGTAGAGCGCGGCGTAGCCGGAGAAGACCTGCCGCCCGGCCGCGTCGGGCCCGAGGAACCCGGCGATCTCCTCCATCTCGGGCGCCCAGCGATAGGCCTTCGGCACCATGTCGGGCAGCCCCCTGGCGAACCGGGCCAGCAGCGACGGCTCGTTCTCGGCGAGCTCGGCCAGCAGCGCTTCCCCGGCGCCGGCGCGCTCGGCGGCGCCGATCACGAGCGCGGCGAGCGCCGTCAGGCCCTTGTTGAGGCCGGCATAGCTCATCTTGAGGCTGGAGGCGGCGCCGACCGCGCCGGGGCAGACGCGCAGGTCGAGGCCGAGGTCGCGCAGGACCAGGGCCGGGGCCGTCTCGGGACCCGAGACGTAGACGCGCGGCCCCTTGGCGCCGGGCTTCGGCGGCAGGCCCAGGATCGCGCCGTCGAGGAATGGCGCGCCGGTGGCCGCGACGATCCCGGCGACGCGCCCGACCGTCTCCGGGCTGACGGCGTTGGCGTCGATGTAGACCGGCTTGCGCGGGGCCGCCGCCAGGGCGGGCGCGAGCCGGCGGGCCAGCGCCTCCGCGTCGGCGGGCGGCACGATGGAGAGCAGGAGATCGGCGGCGGCGAGCTCGCCGTCCCCGGCATGCGCCATGCCGGCGGCCGCGGCCCGGGCGCGGCTCGCCGCCCCGCGCCCGTCCAGGGAGGTCAGTACCCGGGCGCCGTGCCCGGCGAGCCGGGCCCCGACGGCGCTGCCCATGGCGCCCGGGGCGATCACCGCGATCGTGGGCACGGGACGCCTCCGGGACCTCGGGGCCGCTACCGCAGCGAGCCGCAGAAGCGCTGGATGCGCCGGCAGGCCTCCTCCAGCACCGCGTTCGACGTCGCGTAGGAGATGCGCAGGTTCGGGCCGAGGCCGAAGGCCGAGCCGTGGACCGCCGCCACGCCCTCGGCCTGGAGCAGCTCCATGACGAAGTCCTCGTCGGTCTCGATGGTCTTGCCGGCCTCGGTCCGCTTGCCGATCAGCGCCGCGCAGGACGGGTAGACGTAGAACGCGCCCTCCGGCGTCGGGCAGGTCAGCCCGTTGGTCTGGTTGAGCATCGACACGACGAGGTCGCGCCGGCCCTGGAAGGCGGCCCGGAACGTGGCGAGGTGGTCCTGCGGCCCGTCGAGGGCGGCCACCGCCGCCCACTGCGCGATCGTGCTGGCGCCGGAGGTCTGCTGGCCCTGGACGAAGTCCATCGCCTTAATGAGCGCTTCCGGCCCGGCCGCGTAGCCGATGCGCCAGCCGGTCATGGCGTAGCCCTTCGAGACGCCGTTCATCGTCAGCGTCCGCTCGATCAGCTGCGGCTCGACCTGGGCCGGCGTGACGAACGCGAAGTCGCCGTAGGTGAGGTGCTCGTAGATGTCGTCGGTGAGGATGTGCACGTCCGGGTAGCGGAGCAGCACGTCGGTGAGCGCCTTCATCTCGGCGCGGGAATAGGCGGCGCCCGACGGGTTCGACGGCGAGTTGAGGACGATCCACTTGGTCTTCGGGGTCAGGACCCGGTCGAGCTCCTCGGCCTGGAGCTTGAAGCCGTTGGCCATGTCGGTGTCGGCGAAGACCGGCGTGCCGCCGCACAGCCCGACCATCTCCGGGTAGGACACCCAGTAGGGGCGGGGGATCACCACCTCGTCACCGGGGTTCAGCGTGGCGAGGAACGCGTTGTACAGCACCTGCTTGCCGCCGGTGCCCACGATGGTCTGCGAGACCTTGTAGTCGAGCCCGTTCTCGCGCTTGAACTTCCGCACGATCGCCTCGCGCAGGGGCACGATGCCGGAGACCGGCGGGTAGCGGGTCTCGTTCCGGTGGATCGCCGCGATGGCGGCCTGCTTGATGTGCTCGGGCGTGTCGAAGTCGGGCTCACCCACCGACAGGCTGATGACGTCGACGCCGGAGGCCTTCAGGTCCCTGGCCTTCTGGGTCATCACGATGGTCGCGGACGGCTTCACCCGCGAGAGGACGTCGGCGAGGAGAGCCATGGCGTGCGGTGCTCCGGATTTTTGCGGTCAGGCGCCGCTTCCCCGCGGCGCGGCGGACCCTAGGCCCGGGACGCTGAGCCGGCAAGCGCGAGACGCCGCGGCGGCGCGCGGGAGCGACGTTTCTGCTATGATCCTCGGAATCGGGACGGAACGAGAGGCCCTGCCGATGGGCGAGACGATCAGCATCACCCTGGCACCGGACACGCTCCGCGCCGTGCGGGAGAGCGTCGAGGCCGGTGAGTACGCTTCGGTGGACGCGCTGCTCGACGAGGCCGTGCACGCCCTGCAACGCCAGCGACGCGAGGATGCCGAGCGTCTCGATGACATCCGCGCCCGCATCCGGCGTTCCCTGGACGATCCGCGGCCGGATCTGAGCATCGAAGAGGTTCAAGAGGATCTCGACAGGATGTTCGCTGAAGCGCGGCACGACACCCGCCGTGCGTAGACTGCCTGTCGCGTTTCGCCCTCAAGCGCAGGCCGATCTGGCCGGCATCTTCCGAACGGTCTTGCAGCGGAGTCAGAACGTCGCGACGGCGCAGCGCTTCACGCAGCGGATCAAGGATCGGTGCGACCGAATCGGCCACGCACCGCATGCGGGCCGACCCCGTGACGATCTCTTGGAAGGCTTGCGAACGGTGGCGTTCGAGAGATCGGCTGTGATCGCCTATCGCGTGGAACGTGGATCCGTGAGGATCCTCAATATCTTCTATGGCGGCCGCGATTTCGAGGCGGTCTATCCAGGCGATACCACGGAAGAAGCTCAGGAGCCCCCGTCCTGACGAACTGCCCTCGCACCGGCCGGCCCAGACCCCCATCTCACCCGGCATGACCCCGCTCTCCGTCCTCGACCTCTCCTTCGTCAGCGCCGACTCGACCCCGGCGCGGGCGCTGCACGACACGCTGGCCCTCGCCCGCCACGTCGATAACCTCGGCTACCGGCGCTACTGGCTCGCCGAGCACCACGCCCTGCCCAACGTGGCGAGCCCGGCGCCCGAGATCATGATCGGCCAGATCGCCGCCGCGACCCGCAACATCCGGGTCGGCTCGGGCGGCATCATGCTGCCGAACCACGCGCCGCTGATGGTGGCCGAGCGCTTCCGGGTGCTGGAGGCCCTGTTCCCGGGCCGGATCGACCTGGGTCTCGGGCGCGCGCCCGGCACCGACGGCCTCACCGCGCGGGCGCTGCGCCGCCGGGAAGCGCCGGGGGAGGGCGGGGACGACTTCCTCGACCGCCTGCAGGAGCTGCTGTTCTGGGACGGCGGCTTTCCGGAGGGGCACCCGTTCGCGCGGATCGAGGCGAGCCCCGCGGGGGTGCCGCTGCCGCCGATCTTCCTGCTCGGCTCCTCCGACTACAGCGCCCGCCTCGCTGGCGAGATCGGCTGCGGCTTCGGCTTCGCGCAGCACTTCTCCGGGATGCCCGCGGAGCCGCCGATGCTGGACTACCGGACCCGGTTCCGGCCGACGCGGCTCGGCGCGAAGCCCCACGCGATCCTGGCGGTGGCGGCGATCTGCGCCGCCACGGACGCGGAGGCCGAGCGCCTCGCCTCCAGCGCGCGGCTCGCGACGCTGCGGCGGGAGCGCGGCGAGTACCGGCCTCTGCCGAGCCTCGCCGAGGCGCTGGACTACCCGTATTCCGACGGCGAGCGGGTGCAGATCGAGCGCGGCCGCGACCGCCTGCACGTGGGCGGCCCCGAGACCCTGCGGGCCCGGCTCGCCGACATGGTCGCGCGCACGCAGGCCGACGAGCTGATGATCGTCTCGGCGATCCCCGACCAGGCGGCGCGCCACGACTCCTACGCGCTGCTGGCGCGGGCCTGGGGACTCGGCGCCGCCTCACAGGCGGCCTGAGCCGTCACTCGCCCCCGCCGCGGGCGCTGGCGGCGGCGAGGCCGGCCGTGCAGGCTCCCCCCGGTTCACGCCCGCGACCAGACGGGCCGACCGGAGGAGAGGCAGCATGGGCAACCGACGCGAATTCCTGACCGCCACGGCCGCGGGCCTCGCCGCCGCCGCCGCGGCGCCGGCCCGGGCCGCCGAGGAGCGCACGGCGGCTCCGAAATCCACGCCGGCGGGGGCGCCGCCCTTCGGCATGCCCCGCGACATGGTCCTCCTCAACATGCGCCGCGGCGACGGCTACGCCCTGGGCGTGAAGACGAAGGACGGCGTTCTCGACGTCGAGGCCGCCGGCCGGGCGCTCGGGATGCCGGTCCCCGCCGACATGGACGACCTTCTCCAGAACGGGCGCGGCCCGGCCCTGCGCGCCCTGATCGACGCGGTCGAGGCCGCGCCCGACGGGCGCTTCGTGCTGGCGGAAGCCGACGTCGCCTACGCGCCGGTGGTCACGCGGCCCGAGAAGATCATCATGATGGGCTTCAACTACCGCCACCACGCGGAGGAGACCGGCACGCCGATCCCCAAGGACCCGCCGCTGTTCAACAAGTACAACAACGCCCTGAACCACCACGGCGGCACGATCGCGCTGCCGACTCAGGCGGCGCGGGAATTCGACTACGAGACCGAGCTGGTGATGGTGTTCGGCCGCGAGTGCCGGAACGTGTCCGAGGCGGACGCCCTCGATTATCTCGCCGGCTACTGCACGGGCAACGATTTCAGCGCCCGGGACCTCCAGACGCTGACCTCGCAGTTCATGATCGCAAGACCTCGGACGGGTTCGCGCCGCTCGGCCCCTACCTGGTGACCGCCGACCGGGTGAAGGACCCGAACAACCTCAAGCTCAAGACGCTGGTCAACGGCCGGGTGCGCCAGGACTGGAGCACCGACGACATGATCTTCAACTGCCGCCAGCTGATCAGCTTCGCGTCGAGGGTGATGACCCTGAAGCCGGGGGACATCTTCTACACCGGGACCCCGCAGGGGGTGATCTTCGGCGAGAAGATCCCGCGCAAGGACCGCGCGTGGCTGAAACCCGGCGACGAGGTCGTGTCCGAGCTGGAAGGGCTCGGTGAGCTGCGCTTCAGGCTGGTCTGATCCGTCGTCCGAGCGGTGCGACCCGCACCGTCATCACGAGCGCAGCGACGTGACCCAGGGCAGCGCGACGGCAGGTGTCGTCGCGCCGGCCGGATCGCTTCGCTCCGCTCGCGAGGACGGCACTGTCGCAGCCATCACCCGTGAACGGCCCGGGTGCTGGGACCGTCCTCAGCGCCCGAACAGGCGACCGAGACGGGCGAGGAAGCCGCCCCCGTCCGCGGGCTTCGCACCGGGCGTCGCCGCCTGCGCGGCCCCCGCCTTCGGCGCCAGGACCAGCCCGAGGGCCGCCGTATCGGTGGTCTCGCGGTCGATCAGGATCAGGCTGCCGGTCTCGCGGTTCTCCGCGTACGGGTCCACCGCCACCGGCCGGTCGAAGCGCAGGCTCACGTCGGCGATGTCGTTCGCCGACAGGCGCTCGGCCGGGCCGGGCCTGCCGGTCTCGGGATCGATCCGCGAGGCGATCCGCTCCACGGTCGCGGTGACCGTGGCGGTGCCGATCTTGGCGAGCAGGCTCGCGCCCGGGCTGAGATCGGTCTCGGCCGCCCAGAACAGGCGCGCGTCGAGGGTCTCGGTGACCCGCATCGGCGCGTCGGTGGCCACGATCACCTGCCCGCGGGAGGCGTCGATCTGGTCGGCCAGCACCAGGGTCACCGACTCGTCCTCGCCGGCCTCGGGCAGGTCGCCGTCGGCGGTGTAGATCCGCGCCACCGTGGAGGTCCGGCCGGAGGGCTGGACCGTCACCGAATCGCCCGGCCGCACCCGGCCGCTGGCGATCCGGCCGCTGTAGCCGCGGAACTCGGAATTGGGCCGGTTGACCCACTGCACCGCCATCCGGAACGGCGCGTTCAGTGCCTCCGCGCGGACCGGCACGGTCTCGAGGTAGTGGAGCAGGGTGCCGCCCGTGTACCAGGGCGCCGCGACGCCCGCGTCCACGACGTTGTCGCCGTTCTTGGCCGAGAGCGGGATCGCCTTGACCTCGGAGAAATTCAGCCCGCGGGCGAAGTCCGAGAACCCCGACACGATGCCGTCGAAGGTGCCCTGCGCCCAGCCGGCGAGGTCCATCTTGTTCACCGCCAGCACGACGCGGCGGATCCCGAGATTCGACACGAGCAGCGCGTGGCGCCGCGTCTGCCGGGTCAGGCCCTGGCGGGCGTCGACCAGGATCACCGCCACGTCCGCCGTCGAGGCGCCGGTGGCCATGTTGCGGGTGTACTGCTCGTGGCCGGGGGTGTCGGCCACGATGAAGGAGCGCTTGTCGGTGGAGAAGAACCGGTAGGCGACGTCGATGGTGATGCCCTGCTCGCGCTCGGCCTGAAGGCCGTCGACGAGCAGCGCGAGGTCCATCTCCTGCCCCTGCGTCCCGTGCTTGCGCGAGTCGCGCTGGAGCGCCGAGATCTGGTCGTCGAAGATCTGCTTGGTGTCGTGCAGGAGCCGCCCGATCAGGGTCGACTTGCCGTCATCCACCGAGCCGCAGGCGATGAAGCGCAGCACCGCCTTGTTGCGGTGGGCCGTCAGGAACGCCGCGTAGCCGGAGGCCCGGTCGGTGAAGGCCGTGGGAGCCTGGTGGAGCGTCATCAGAAATAGCCCTCCTGCTTCTTGCGCTCCATGGCGCCGGCCCCGTCCTTGTCGATCACCCGGCCCTGCCGCTCCGAGGTGCGCGCCGCCAGCGTCTCGCCGATGATCTCGGGCAACGAGGCCGCGTCGCTCTCCACCGCGCCGGTGAGCGGGTAGCAGCCGAGCGTCCGGAAGCGCACGAGGCGCTGCTGCGGGGTCTCGCCCGGCGCGAGCGGCAGGCGCTCGTCGTCGACCATGATGAGCTGGCCCTCGCGCTCGACGACCGGCCGCTCCTTAGCGAAGTAGAGCGGCACGATCGGAATGTTTTCCTGCTCGATGTAGAGCCAGATGTCGAGCTCGGTCCAGTTCGACAGCGGGAAGACGCGCAGGGACTCGCCGCGCTTCTTCTTGAGATTGTAGAGGTGCCAGGGCTCGGCGCGCTGGCGCTTCGGGTCCCAGCGGTGCTGCGCGGTGCGCAGGGAGATGATCCGCTCCTTGGCGCGGCTCGCCTCCTCGTCGCGGCGGGCGCCGCCGAAGGCCGCGTCGAACTTGTGCTTGTCTAGCGCCTGCCGCAGGGCCTGCGTCTTCATCACGTCGGTGTGCACCTCGGAGCCGTGGCTCACCGGCCCGACACCGCGGGCGAGCCCGTCCGGGTTGGTGTGGACCAGGAGGTCGAGGCCGAGCTCCTTCGCGCGGGCGTCGCGGAAGGCGATCATCTCGCGGAACTTCCATGTCGTGTCGACGTGGAGCAGCGGGAACGGCAGCCGCCCGGGCGCGAAGGCCTTGAGGGCGAGGTGCAGCAGCACCGAGGAATCCTTGCCGATCGAGTAGAGCATCACCGGGTTCTCGGTCTCGGCGACCGTCTCCCGGAAGATGTGGATGCTCTCGGCCTCCAGCCGCTTGAGATGGCTGAGGCGGTCGGCGGCGGTCGGTGCGGGCGTGGGGGCGCTCGGCTGCACGGCGGCGAGGGCGGCGCTCATCGGGCGAACTCCGGCTGGCGGGCTGTCTGATTCGGGGTGGTCTCGAAGGCGGCGGGCTCGAGGATCGCGGGCTCTTGGCCCGGCTGCACGGCCGCACCGGGGCGTCCGACGTGCAGGCCGCACTCCTTCTTGTCTTCCTGCTCCCACCACCAGCGGCCGGCCCGCTCGGGCTCGCCGAGCTTCACGGCGCGGGTGCAGGGGGCGCAGCCGATCGACGGGAAGCCGCGATCGTGCAGGACGTTGTAGGGCACGAAATTGTCGCGCACGAAGCGGTCGACCTGCTCCCGCGACCAGTCGGCCAGCGGGTTCAGCTTGATCAGGCCGCGCTCCGCGTCGAAGGCGGCGAGCGGCGTCTCGGCGCGGTTGGCCGACTGGCCGGCCCGCAGCCCGGTGAGCCAGCCGCTCGCGCCGGCGAGCGCGCGGCCGAGCGGCTCGACTTTGCGGAAGCCGCAGCAGGCCTGACGGGCCGCCACCGAGCGCCGGAAGCCGTTGATGCCCTCGCTCCGCACGAAATCCTCGGCGGCCGCGCGTTCGGGGGCGTAGGCGGTGATTCGGATGCCGTAGGCCGACTCGGTCTCGGTCCACGTGTCGTAGGTCTCGGCGAAGAGGCGGCCGGTATCGAGGGTGACGATCTCGACGCGACCCTTCGCGAGGCCCGCCATGGCCAGCGCGTGGGTGAGCGCCTGGTCCTCGACGCCGAGGCTCGTCGTGAAGACGAGGCGGCCGGGGATCTCGGCGGCGATCAGGTGGAGGCGGCCTGGAAGGTCGAGCCCGGACAGCCGCTCCGCGAGGGAGTCGGCCGCCTGTCGGTCCGGACGGGTCATCGCGCCATGTCCCGGGGTTCGCGTGGTGGAAAGGCCACGGCCAGCGCCGTGCCTGTTGTCGAACGGTCGAAATGTTCGCTATACCGAACGAAGTCAAGGCGCCCCGGCGCGCTTGGCGGGGTCGGACCGGCGGTTCGGCGTGCGGTTGCGCACAGCTTCCGGCGCGGGCAGCATGGGCCCGAGGTAAAAGATTCTTCTCACTGGTCCCGGTAGACACGTATATGCGCTCGCGCCCCGCGCGCGGCGGAAGCCCACGGAGACAGCTTTGGACGCGATCGATCTGAAGATTCTCGCCCTGCTGCAGACGGACGCCACGCTCTCCATCGCGGCGATCGGCGAGCGCGTGGGCCTGTCCCAGACGCCGTGCTGGAAGCGCATCCAGAAGCTGGAGGCCGACGGGGTCATCGACCGGCGCGTGGCGGTGCTCGATCCGGTGAAGCTCGGCCTCGGGCTGACCGTGTTCGTCTCCATCGAGACCGCGGACCATTCCCAGGAGTGGCTGCAGCGCTTCGCCGCAACCGTCTCGGCCATGCCGGAGGTGCTCGAGTTCTACCGGATGGCCGGCGACGTGGACTACATGCTGCGGGTCGTCGTCGCCGACATGCAGGCCTATGACAGCTTCTACAAGCACCTCATCGCGGTGCTGCCGCTCAAGAACGTCACCTCCCGCTTCGCGATGGAGAAGGTGAAATCCACCACGGCCCTGCCGCTGCCGGCGCCCCCGAAGAACGGGCGGCACCTGCCGGGGACGGCCCCCGTCCTCGCCGTGGTTGGAGAATGATATTCTCTTTTTTCGCAGTGCAGCGAACGTGATGTCCTATACGCCACCCGTTCTGCAAAACGAACGTTTCTCGATTGACACCGGCCGCGCCGGCCCCGACATGGTCCCGTGATGTCCCGCCAGAATCTCCTCCCGCGCACCGCCCCGTTCGGGGACGGCGAGCGCGCCAGCCTCGACGCGGTGCTCGGCACCGCGAGCCCCACGCAGCGCGCCTGGCTCGCCGGCTTCCTGGCGGGCCTCGACGCCGCGGGCGGCCAGCCGGCCGCGGTACCGGCCGCCCCGCCCAAGGCCGCCGCGCCGCTGACGGTGATCTACGCCAGCGAATCGGGGAACTCCGAGGCGCTCGCCGGCAACGTCGCCAAGCTCGCGCGCAAGCAGGGCTTCAAGCCGAAGGTGGTGGACTTCGCCGACCTCGACGTCGCGACCCTGCCCAAGGCCGGCAAGCTGATCGCCATCGCGGCCACCTGGGGCGAGGGCGAGCCGCCGGCCCGGGCCGTGCGGGCCTACGGCGAGCTGATGGGGGAGGGCGCCCCGCGCCTCGACGGCGTCGAGTTCGCGGTCCTGTCGCTCGGCGACACGTCCTACGCGGAGTTCTGCGCCATCGGGAAGGCGCTCGACGCGCGCTTCGAGGCGCTCGGCGCCAAGCGCGCCGCCGAGCGGGCCGACCTCGACCTCGATTTCGAGAAGCCCGCCGCCGACTGGATCAAGGGCGCGCTGAAGGCGCTCGCCCCGGCCGAGCAGCCCGACAACGTCGTGGCGGTGGACTTCGCCCGCGCCGGCGCCGGCGAGGACGACGACGCCGAGCCGAGCCGCGAGCCCGTCGTGGTCGAGGTCGTCGAGCACGTGAACCTCAACTCGTCGCGCTCCGACAAGGAGACGATCCACCTCGCGCTCGCCTTCGAGGACGGCGCGCCGGCCTACGAGCCCGGCGATTCGCTGGAGATCTATCCCGAGAACGACCCGCAGCTCGTGGACGAGATCCTGAACGCCGCCGGGCTCTCCGGCGACGAGGCCCTGCGCACGGCTCTGCTCGCCGAGCGGGACATCACCACGCTCTCGGCCGCCACGATCGAGCGCTTCGTGAAGGCGACCGGCCACGCGGAGGCGCAGACGCTCATCGACAGCGGCGAGGCCAAGGCCTGGATCGAGGGCCGCCACCTGATCGACCTGCTGGAGACCTACCCGGCGAAGCTCACGGCCGATCACATCGGCACCATCACCCGGCCGTTGCCGCCGCGGGCCTACTCGATCGCCTCCTCGCGCAAGGAGGTGGGCGACGAGGTCCACCTCGCGATCGCGGCGGTGCGCTACGAGACCCACGGCCGCGCCCGCTCGGGCGTCGCCTCGGTCCACGTCGCCGACCGCATCCGCGACGGCGCCAAGCTGCGGGTGCGGCTGAAGCCGAACCGCCACTTCCGCCTGCCGCAGGATCCGGCCACCGACATCATCATGGTCGGGCCGGGCACCGGCGTCGCGCCGTTCCGCGCCTTCGTGCAGGAGCGCCGCGCAGTGGAGGCCCCGGGGCGGTCGTGGCTGTTCTTCGGCGACCGGCACTTCACCCACGACTTCCTGTACCAGCTCGAGTGGCAGGACGCCCTGGAGGACGGGTCGCTCACGAAGATCGACGTGGCCTTCTCGCGGGACCAGCCGGAGAAGGTCTACGTGCAGGACCGGATCACCCAGCACGCGCAGGAGTTGGTCTCCTGGCTGGACGGGGGCGCGCATCTCTACGTCTGCGGCGATGCCAAGGCCATGGCCAAGGACGTGCGCGCCGCCGTGGTGGGCGCGTACCAGAGCGCGAAGGGCCTCAGCGCCGCCGAAGCCGAGGCGCAGGTCGCGGCGCTGGAGCGCAGCCACCGCTACCAGCAGGACGTTTACTGAGGACACACCGCTCCCCGCACCGCGGGGGGCCTTCAACGAGATGCGGCAGAGACAGGCGGGACGCAGGTCCCCGCTCCCGGGCGGGAGAGGGACAGGGTGAGGGATCAGGTCTTTCCGGAGAGGGCGCACCCCTCACGCCGACCCGCTCCCGCACGGGAGAGGGGGCGGGTCGCGGATCCGGTTCCAGTCCTGCACCGGCTTCGCTCCGCTCGCCACCTCCCGATCGGGGAGGAAGACGCGTTCAGACAGACGGATTCACCCCATGGACGACCACAGCCCCCGCGACGCCGCCGAGACCCCGGCCCCCGGCCCGATCACCGCCCCGGCCAAGCGCGTCTACGAGACCCCGCCGACCGCGCGCCCGATCACGGACGCCGAGGCCGCGCGCGCGGAGAAACTCGCCGCGAACGAGCACATCAAGATCGCCAGCGGCTACCTCCGCGGCACCCTGGCGGACGGCCTCCTGAAGCACGCCACCGGGGCGATCTCGGAGGATGACGGGCAGCTCGTGAAGTTCCACGGGATGTACCTGCAGGACGACCGCGACCTGCGCCCCGAGCGGACCAAGAAGAAGCTCGACAAGGCCTACAGCTTCATGATCCGCCTGCGCATCGCCGGCGGCGTCATCACCCCGAAGCAGTGGCTGATCCTCGACGACATCGCCCGGACCTACGCGGGCGGGGCGCTGCGCGCGACCACGCGCCAGACCTTCCAGTACCACGGCGTGATCAAGTCGAACCTGAAGCGCACGATGGCCGCCATCGACGGCGCGCTGCTCGACACGATCGCGGCCTGCGGCGACGTCAACCGCAACGTCATGGCGGCGACGAACCCCGCTCAGACCGGCGCCCACAAGGCCGCCTACCAGCTCGCCAAGGACATCTCCGACTCGCTGCTGCCCAAGACCAGCGCGTGGCGGGAGATCTGGCTCGACGGCGAGCGCGTGGTCGGCGGCGAGGAGGAGGCCGAGGTCGAGCCGGTCTACGGCCGGACCTACCTGCCGCGGAAGTTCAAGACCGTCGTGGCGGTGCCGCCCTCCAACGAGGTCGACATCTTCGCCCACGACCTCGGCTTCATCGCGATCCTCGACAAGAAGAACCAGGTCACCGGCTGGAACGTGACGGTGGGCGGCGGCATGGGCATGACCCACGGCGAGCCCGACACCTTCCCGCGCACCGCCGACGTGATGGGCTTCGTGAAGCCCGAGGACGCCCTGAAGGTCGCCGAGGCGGTGATGACCGTCCAGCGCGACTGGGGCAACCGCAAGAACCGCAAGAACGCCCGGCTCAAGTACACGATCGAGCGCTACGGCCTCGACGCCTTCCGGGCCGAGGTCGAGAAGCGCGCCGGCAAGAAGCTCGGCGCGCCCAAGCCCTTCACCTTCACGGGCAACGGCGACCGCTACGGCTGGGTCGAGGGCGACGACGGCCGCCACCACCTGACCCTCTACGTGCCCTCGGGCCGGATCAAGGACATCGCGGGCGGCGCGCAGTTCCTCTCGGGCCTGCGCCGCATCGCCGAGGTGCATCAGGGCGATTTCCGCCTCACCGGCAACCAGAACGTCATCATCGCCAACGTCCCGGCCGAGAAGCGCGCCGAGATCGACGCGCTGGTCGACGAGTACGGCCTGACCCGGGGCGCGAGCGCGCTGCGGCGCAGCTCGATCGCCTGCGTGGCCCTGCCGACCTGCGGCCTCGCGCTCGCCGAGAGCGAGCGCTACCTGCCGGACCTGATGACCGAGCTGGAGGAGAGCCTCGCGTCCCACGGGCTCGCCGAGGAGGAGATCACGATCCGCTCCACCGGCTGCCCGAACGGCTGCGCCCGGCCGTTCATCTCGGAGATCGGCCTCGTCGGCCGCGGCCCCGAGCGCTACCACCTCTACCTGGGCGCCGCCCACGACGGCTCGCGGCTCAGCAAGCTCTACCGGGAGGACGTGGCGGCCTCCGAGATCCGCGACACCCTCGACCCGCTCTTCGCCGACTACGCGAAGGGCCGGCAGCCGGGCGAGCATTTCGGCGACTACCTGATCCGCGCCGGCCACGTGGCGCGGACCACCAACGGCCCGGACTTCCACGAGCGGACCGGCGCCCTCAAGCCGGCCACGCTCGGCTGATGAAAGGCCGCGCGCGTCCGGGACGGCGCTTCCGGACGCGCCGGGACCGCGAGGCCGCGGCGGCAGGGTCGCGGGCAGGGTTGCGGAATGCGGGTCGCGGCCCGGCCCCGCCCTGACCGGAGCCGCGCGCCGATCCCGGGCGGCCGGGCCGCGGCGCGAGGGATCCGAGCCCCGGAGGAACTCCCCGCCCATGCGTGGATCCGGACGGCCGTTCCGAGATAACCGGAACCGCCGCCGGAGACCCGGCCGCGCTCGCGCCGGCACGCCCGGTAGATCCCCGCCCTCGCATATCCCCGTCCCAGCGGTGCGCTGTCGTCGCAACCCATCGCCCCCGATGAGAATGAACGTTCATTGACATGAGAATGAACGTTCATTATAAGGGTGGGGCAAACAGGAGCGCGCGATGGCTCTCACACTCGAAGGCCGCTGGTCCGATCTCGATGCCGAGCGTTTCGGCGCCCGCGGCCCGGGCGCCCTCGCCCTCGTCCGCGCCGTCTGCACCCCCGCCAACCTGACCTTCGGCGCCGTCCTGGCCCTCGCCTGGCTGGCCCTGATCAACTGGACGGGCGCCGGCCCGGACGGCTGGCAGGCCCGGATCTGCGCGGACCTGCATCAGGGACCGCAATCCTGCGCCGTCGCCAGCCTGGGCAAGGACCAGAGCCGCGTCGCCCCGGTCGCCGTCACGGCGCAGCCGGGATCGTGACCGTCGCGGCGGACAGGGCGGCGGAGGCCCGCGGCAACCCGTCCGCCCGGCGCGAGCACATCCTCGACGCCGCCGAGACCTGCTTCGCGCGCAACGGCTTCCATCGCACCACCATGCAGGACCTCGCCCGCGAGGCCGCGATGAGTCCGGGCAACTTCTACCGCTACTTCGAATCCAAGGAGGCCCTGGTCCTCGGGCTGGTGGAGCGCGAGCGCGAGCGCGGCACGCTCCTGGTCGCCGAGATGGAGGGCAGCGGCGATCCGCGCGGGACGTTGCTGGGCATCATCGCCCGCTACTTCGCGTCGATCACCCGCGAGGCCGCGACCCTGCGGGTGGAGATCTGGTCGGAATCGACCCGCAACCCGGACATCGCCGCCATGACGGCGCGGACCGAGGCGGAGAGCCGCGACTGGTTCGTGGCGACCCTGGCGGCGCTCGCCACCGCGCCGGGATGCGATCCGGCCGGGCTCTACGCCCTGCTCGCGCCGCTGATGAAGGGGATCGTCGTCGGCCGGGCCGCGCTGCCCGACTACGACGTCGCCGCGGCGATCGCCCAGCTCCACGCGCTCCTCGACGCCGGGCTCGACGGTCGCCTGCCGGCCCCGCCGCTCGCAGGCCGACACGCCGGCCGCTGATCCCGGCACCGCCGCCGCCGCGCCCTCGGGACGCACCGGCGGCGCGCCGGTCGAACCGCCATCGACGATCGCGCGTCGGACACGGCGCGCGGTACGCCGGCCGGTCCGCGTTTCCCCCCTCGCGCGGGCCGGCCGGCCGTTCTCCCGGGCGATCCCGCGCGATCACGCCCGGTCCCCTGACAGACGCGACGGCGTGAGTCGGCCCGCGGCCCGGGATTCAGCCGGTTGCGAAGGGCACGCATTACACACTCTGTAGTTGGCATCTTTGAATGATTTCAAAGCATTGCCCCTCAAAGCGTGCCTTCCGCGCCACATCCGGGCAGAGGATGCGCGCGTCACCCGCGGCTTTCCCGATCGGCGTTGAGAAACGACGGCGTTTGCACTCTAGAAACACCGCACCGCGTCGATACGTCGCTCTTGAGAACGATTTTAAATCATGCCCGCCGCCCGGATCGACGTCGTCGATCGCATCAAATACTGCCGGTCGCGCCTGAATATCTGCAGCACCGGACTCGCGACGTCGCTCCTCCTGCTCGCGCCGACAGAGATCCGCGCGCAATCCGACCCGGCCGCCGACGAGGTCGTGCTCTCCGAACTCAGCGTTGCGGGCACGGGCCCGGTCAGCGAGCGGGCCGACGGTCCCGTCACCGGCTATCGGGCGACGCGCTCGGCGACCGCCACGCGCACCGACACGCCGGTGCGCGACTCGCCGCAATCGATCAACGTCGTGTCCCGCTCGGTGATCACCGACCAGCAGGATCTGCGGCTCACCGATGCCGTGACCAACGTCAGCAACGTGGTTCTCGGCAGCACGGTGCAGGGACGGTCGCAGAACTACCTGATCCGCGGCTTCTCCACCCAGGTCTTCGCCGTCGACGGCGTGCTGGTCGACCCGGCCATCAACTTCTACCCGGTCACACGGGACCTCGTGGACGCCGAGCGCGTCGAGGTGATCAAGGGCCCGGCCTCCGTGCTGTTCGGCCGGGGCGATCCCGGCGGCGTCATCAACATCGTGACCCGCCGGCCCACCTTCGAGCCCACGGCCGACGCGAGCGTGCAGGGCGGCAGCTTCGGCTTCCGGCGGTTCCAGGGCTCCGTGTCGAGCGCGCTGCCCGCCGTCGAGGGCCTCGCCGCGCGTCTCAGCTTCGCCGCCCAGGAGGATCCGACCTTCCGCAATTACGGTGGCGACACCAACCGGCGCGTCTTCGTGGCGCCGGCCTTCAGCTGGACGCCGAGCGCCGACACCCGGGTCTACGTGAACTCGGAATTCACCAACCAGCACACCCAGTACGACGAGGGGCTGGTGGCCTTCCGCGGCCGCGTCCCGCTCGACAACATCGGCCGGTTCTACGGTGAGCCGTCCTCGCGCTACTTCGGCGCGTTCAACACGATCACCATGCGCGCCGAGCACGACGTCAACGAGAACCTGACGCTCCGGCAGGTCATCGCCGGGCAATGGGGCACGTTCGACGTGTTCGCCGCCCGTGCCCTATCGGTCAACAATGCCGGCACGCTGCTGAGCCGGCGCGAAGCCACGGTCAATTCGCGCTTCGCCGCGGTCGACAGCCAGACCGAGGCCGTGATGAAGTTCGACACCTTCGGCTTCGCCCATACGGCGCTCCTCGGGTTCGAGTACTCGAACGGCTTCCGCCACGCCTTCTCCCAGCAGGGCAACCTCGCCCCGGTCAGCTTCCTCAACCCGATGTTCGGCGCGGCCTTCCAGCCGCTCCAGTTCCAGGCCGACCTGAAGCAGAAGCTGGAAGTGTTCGGGCTCTACGTCCAGGACCAGATCGTGCTGGCGCCGGGCCTGCAGCTCGTCGTCGGCGCCCGGTTCGATCTCGGCAGCCAGTACTATTTCAACCGCCAGCCGGCCTCGCGGACCCAGCCGCCCGAGCAGACCCTGTTCGGCGCCTCGCCGCGGGTCGGGCTGATCTACCGGCCGTTCGAGCCGCTGACCTTCTACGCGAGCTACGCCACGTCGTTCCTGCCGCAGACCGCCAGCGTGCTGAACGTGGCGAGCCCCCCGCCCAGCACGGGCGAGCAGGTCGAGGCCGGCACCCGGGTCGATCTCACGCCCGGCCTGACCCTGAGCGCGGCCGCCTTCCAGATCGTCCGGGACAACGTCGCGGCCACCGACCCGCGCAATCCGACCTTCTCCGTCATCACCGGCCAGCAGCGGTCGCGGGGTGTCGAGGCCGACCTGGCCGGCGAGATCCTGCCCGGCTGGAGCATCATCGGCAGTGTCGGCCTGATCGACGCGCGGATCACCAAGGACACGACCTTCGCGGTCGGCAACCGGCTCACCGGCGTGCCGGTGTTCAGCGGCAGCCTGTGGACGACCTACGCGTTCCAGGACGGCCCGCTGCGCGGGCTCGGGCTCGGCTTCGGCGTCACCCATGTCGGCCGACGCTACGGCGACCTCGACAACAGCTTCACCGTGGGCGCCTACAACCGGCTCGACGCGCTCGTGTACTACGATTTCGACGCCCACTGGCGCCTGTCGGTGAACATGCGCAACCTGACGAACGCGCGCTACATCGAGGCGCCGACCAACGCGACCAACAACACCCCCGGGGCGCCGTTCACGGTGCTGGCGACGATCACCGCCCGGCTCTGACGGGCGGGCCGCATCGCCCGAGCGGCCGGGCCCGTCGGGGCGCGGATCGCCGCCCCGCCGTCCGCGCGACGGGGTGGGTGTCATCGAACGCTGGCGCCGCCGGAGGCCCGCCGTCAGGGGCTCGCCGTGCGGACCGCGCCCGCCGGCGCCCCGGCCGCGACGGTCCTGCGGCGGGCGCCGGCGCGGCGGCGCAGGACGTAGAGCGTCAGGCCGGTCGCCGCGAAGCCCGGCATGGCCAGCGCCGCGAGGCAGAACAGCAGCGCGACGAGGTCGCCGAAGAAGCGGCCGCGATGCACCTCCAGGACGTTGTCCAGGAGGCGCCGGCCCAGCGGCGCGTCGGCGGCCCGCTCGGAGGCCAGCAGCGCGCCCGTGGCGGGATCGTAGCGGATCTCGTTGCGGGCGCTCGGCGCGTCGACGCCCTTCGGCAGCCAGCGGATGCGGATCGCCTTCGTGTCGGCGCCCGGCAAAGTCAGGACCGCCGTCCCGGCCTCCGCGCCGGTCCGCGCGCGGAAATCCGCCCAGGCGCGGTCGACGGCCGCGCCGTCGGCGGCGGGATCGGCCGGTTTTCCGGCGGCCCTGCGGCCGGCCGGCTTCGCGGCGTCGGGGGCGCCCACGAGCAGCCGCGTCGCGCCGTCCTTGAACCACGGGTAGGACCACGTCAGGCCGCTCAGCGCGATGACTAGGTAGACCGGCAGGAGCCAGGTCCCGACCACGGCGTGCAGCGACCACCAGCGCGGCCGGCCGGGCCGCGACAGGGCCGGCTTCAGCCAGATCCGCCAGCGGTGGATCCGGGGCCAGCGCAGGTAGAGGCCGGTCGCCAGGAAGGCCAGCAGCGCCAGGGTGCAGGCGCCCGTCACGGTGCGGCCCCAGCCCTTGGACCCGCCGGGCAGCAGCAGCCAGCGGTGCAGGTCCCGCACCGTCGTGAAGGCGCCCTCCAGCCGCACCGGGCCGAGCAGCGCGCCGTCGTAGGGGTCGGCGTAGGCGGCGGGCGGCCGCGCGCGGGTCTCGGGGTCGCGGGCGAAGCGGACGTGGACGCTCGCGCGCGGGTCGTCCGACAGGGTCAGCACGTTGGCGACGCGGCCGCCCGCCTGCGCGTCGATCCGCGCCGCCAGCGCCGCGGGGGGCAGCGCCGTCCGCCCGGCGGGCGCGACCTCGAGCCGGTCGCGGTTGGCGAAGGCGGTGACCGCCTCCTCGTAGCTCATCAGCGCCCCGGTCAGGCCCATCAGGGCGAGGACGAGGCCGGCGGTGAGGCCGAGCGCCCAGTGCAGGCGGAAGAGCAGGGTCCGGAGGGAGGGAATCGGCAGCGTCATGGCGGTGCCGGCTGCCTAGCAGAGTCCGGCCACGCTGACGACGCGGCGGGACGCATGCCCCGCCCGACCGTCCGGCCGTCCCGCCGGTGAGTCTCAGGTGATCGGCGCGGGGTTGAACAGGGTCAGGTCGTTGAACAGCCCCCACCGGTCCGACCAGGGGCGCTTGCGCCCGCTCGCGACGTCGAGGATCAGGTGGAACAGCTCCCAGCCGACCTCCTCGATCGTCGCCGCGCCTGTGGCGATGCGGCCGGCATCGAGGTCGATCAGGTCGGACCAGCGCTCGGCCAGCTCCGTGCGGGTGGCGACCTTGATCACCGGCGCTTGGGCGAGCCCGTAGGGCGTGCCGCGGCCGGTGGAGAAGACCTGCAGGGTGATGCCCGAGGCGAGCTGCAGCGTGCCGCAGACGAAGTCGCTCGCCGGGGTCGCGGCGAAGATCAGGCCCTTCTCGCGGACGCGCTCGCCCGGCGCCAGGACCCCCGAGATCGCGCTCGTGCCCGATTTGGCGACCGAGCCCAGCGCCTTCTCCACGATGTTGTTGAGGCCGCCCTTCTTGTTGCCCGGCGACGGGTTGGCCCGGCGGTCGGCCTCGCCCTTGGCGAGGTAGGCGTCGTACCACGCCATCTCGCGGACCAGCGCCGCGGCGACCTCCGGGCTCTTCGCCCGGGGGGTGAGGAGGTGGATCGCGTCGCGCACCTCCGTCACCTCGGAGAACATCACGGTGGCGCCGCAGCGGACCAGCAGGTCGGCCGCGAAGCCGAGCGCCGGGTTGGCGGTGACGCCCGAGAACGCGTCGCTGCCGCCGCATTGCAGGCCGACGACCAGCTCGGAGGCCGGGCAGGTCTCGCGGGTCCGGCGGTTCAGCACCTCCAGGCGGGCCTCCGCCATGGTCAGGATGCTGTCGATCATGGCCGAGAAGCCGCGGTGGCGCTCGTCCTGCAGCCGCACCACCCCGTCGCCGGCCGCGCCGCTGTCGGGCAGGAGCCGCTCCGAGACGAGCTTCTCGCAGCCGAGGCCGACGACCATGACCTCGCCGCCGAAATTCGGGTTCTGCGCGAGGCTCTGGAGCGTCCGGATCGGCACCACCGCCTCGGGAGCGTTGATGGCGACGCCGCAGCCGTAGGCGTGGGTCAGGCCGACCACGTCGTCGACGTTGGGGTAGCGCGGCAGCAGCTCCTGCTTGATCCGCCGGATCGCAACGTCGAGGGTGCCGGCGACGCACTGCACGCTGATCGAGATCGCCAGGATATTCTTGGTACCCACCGACCCGTCCGGGTTGCGATAGCCCTCGAAGGTGTAGCCCTCGAGCGGGGGCAGGGGGGCCGGCACGCGGGTGGCCATCTCCAGGGCGTCGAGGGCGGGGGCGACCGGCGTCGCGACGCGGGATTCCTCCACCCAGGCGCCCCGCGGGATCGGTTGCGTGGCGATGCCCACCACCTCGCCGTAGCGGCGGACCTCGCCGCCCTCCGGGATGTCGGTGAGCGCCACCTTGTGGCCCTGCGGCACGAACTCGACGAGTTCCAGCCCGTCCGGGAAGACCGTGCCGGCCGGCAGCCCGAAGGCGTTGACCACGATCGCGACGTTGTCGCTGTCGCTCAGGCGGATCGTGCGCGGCACGTCGCCGGCGGCCCCTGCGGCCCCCGCGCCGGCCGGCTGCGGGCGGGTCGGGGCTTCGATCTCGGCCTGCATCGGATGCTCCTTCCGTCTCGCGCCCGTCCGGGCTCCTGTCGGGATCAGGCGGCGTCGCCGACCGCGTGGTTCGCCAGGGCCTCCAGGGCCTTCACCATGGCGGAGTGGTCCCAGGCCGCGCCGCCCTGGGCCACGCAGGCCGAGAACAGCTGCTGCGCCAGCGCCGTGGCGGGCAGGCTGAGGCCGAGCGTCCGGGCGTTGTCCAGGGCGAGGTTCAGGTCCTTCTGGTGCAGGCCGATGCGGAAGCCGGGATCGAAGGTCCGCTCGATCATCCGCGCGCCGTGCAGCTCCAGGATCCGCGAGGTGGCCAGCCCGCCGGTTATCGCCTGCCGCACCTTGGCGGGATCGGCGCCGGCCTTCGAGGCGAAGAGCAGCCCCTCGGCCACCGCCTCGATGGTCAGGGCGACGATGATCTGGTTGGCGACCTTGGCGACCTGCCCCGAGCCGACCGGGCCGACATGCGTCACCGTCTTGCCCATCGCGGCGAACAGGGGCTCGGCGCGCGCGAAGGTCCCGGCCTCGCCGCCGACCATGATCGAGAGCGCGGCGTTCTTGGCCCCGACCTCGCCGCCCGAGACCGGCGCGTCGAGATAGGCGCCGCCCCGCTCGGCGATCCGGGCGGCGAAATCCTTGGTGGCGAGCGGCGCGATCGAGCTCATGTCGATCACGGTCTTGCCGGGCGACAGCCCCTCGGCGACCCCATCCGTCTCGAACAGGACCTGCTCCACGTCCGGGGTGTCGGGCAGCATCAGGATGATCGTGTCTGCGCGCTCGGCCACCTCGGCGGCGGTGGCGCAGGCGGTGCCGCCCGCCGCGAGCAGGGCCTCGGGCACGCTGCGCCGGGTCTTGAGGAACAGGCTGTGGCCCGCCGCGA
This sequence comes from Methylobacterium sp. 285MFTsu5.1, assembly GCF_000383455.1. Lineage (NCBI taxonomy): Bacteria > Pseudomonadati > Pseudomonadota > Alphaproteobacteria > Hyphomicrobiales > Methylobacteriaceae > Methylobacterium > Methylobacterium sp. 285MFTsu5.1. Next base: position 33,085 of record NZ_KB911277.1, read on the forward strand.
TCAGGTGTCCGGCCATGGGCGTGCCCATGATGCCGAGGCCGATGAATCCGATGTTCATGGGTACGATCCCGTTGCGGAGCTCAGGCGCGGAAGCGGGCGGCGAGCGCCTCGGAGCTGCGGGCGAGGAGCCCCATGTCGGAGCCCACCGCTGTGAAGCGGGTGCCGGCCGCGATGTAGCGGCGGGCCAGCTCCTCGCTCGGCGTGAGGATGCCGGCCTGCTTGCCGGCCCGGACGACCCGGGCGACCGCCGCCTCGATGGTGGCGACCACCTCCGGGTGGCCCTGCTGGCCGACATAGCCGAGGCTGGTGGAGAGGTCGCCGGGCCCGATGAACACGCCGTCCACGCCCTCCACGGCGGCGATCGCGTCCAGATTGTCGAGGGCGCGGCGGGACTCGACCTGCACCGCCACGAAGATCTCGGCCTCGCAGCGGGTGTGGTAGTCCTTGATCCGGCCGAACCGGGCGGCGCGGGGCGCCTGCGAGAAGCCGCGGATGCCGCGGGGCGCGTAGCGCGTCGCCGCGACCACCCGGGCGGCCTGCGCGGCGTCGTCGATGTTGGGGATCATCAGCGACTGGGCGCCGGCGTCGAGGATCCGCTTGATGGTGATCGGGTCGTCGCTCGGCACCCGCACCATCGGGTGCGTGTCGCCCTCCATCATCGCCTGGAGCTGGGCGTAGATGTCCCGGAGGTCGTTGGCCGAGTGCTCCATGTCGAGGAGCAGCCAGTCGAACCCGGCCCCGGCGACCACCTCGGTGGAGATGGGACTGGCGAGGCTGCACCACAGGCCGATCTGCTGGCGCCCCTCGGCGAGGGCCGCCTTGAAGCGGTTGGTGAGGCTGTCCATCACGATCCTCCCTGGGGGCGTCGCGGCGTCTGCGCGCCGTCCGCCCCATCACGCGCAGCCTTCCGCCGCGAGGTCAAAGCCAAACACTGGATCGATCGATGCGGATCGCGCATCGATCGACCGTGCGGGCTCACGCGGGCGGCATCTCGGCCACGATCGAGACCAGCTGGGCGATGAGGGGGTCGTCCGCGTCGCGCCGCCACGCGAGGAGCAGTTCCACCGGGCGCGGCGCCGGCAGGACGAGGGGGCGGAACACCACGCCCTCGAAGCGCAGGCGCTCGGCGGCGGCCGGCACCAGGGCGATGCCGAGCGCCGCCCGGACGAGGGCCAGGATCGAGTGGATCTGCGTGAGCTGCTGGACCGTCGGGGGCCGGATCTCGGCCTCGGCGAGCAGGCCCAGGACGAGGTCGTGGAAGTAGCGCGCCTCGTTGGGCGCGTAGCCGATGAGCGGCTCGCGCCCGAGATCGGCGGGGGTGAGCCCGTCGCGCAGGGCCAGGGGGTTCCCGGCCGGCAGGGCCACCACCAGGGGCTCGGCCAGCGCCCGGACGGCGATCAGGTCCGGGTGCGTCACGGGCGGGCGCACCAGCGCGGCGTCGATCCGGCCGGCGAGCAGCTCCTCGATCTGGTCCTTGCTGACCATCTCGCGCAGCGCGAGCGTCACGTCCGGCAGCGCCCGCCGGAACGCGGTGACGAGGCGCGGCAGGAAGTCGTAGGCCGAGGCCGCCGTGAAGCCGAACTTGAGGACGCCCGCGCGCCCCGCCGCGACCTGCCGGGTGACGTGCGTCGCGGTCTCGGCGAGCCGCAGGATGCGCTGCGCCTCGGGCAGGAAGCTGCGACCGGCGGCGGTCAGCCGGACCGTGCGGCTGGTGCGCTCCAGGAGCTGCACGTCGAGGACGCGCTCCAGGACCTGGATCTGCCGCGACAGCGGCGGCTGCGTCATGTTCAGCCGGGCGGCCGCACGCCCGAAATGCAGCTCCTCCGCCACGGCGGCGAAGCACCGGAGCTGGCTGAAGTCGAACATGAAGGCTCCCTCTCCCGGACCGCGGCGCAGTCGGGCGGGAGCATAAGGCCTTCGCGGCGGCCACGTTGAGATCGCCGCCCTCATCCAATTAGGTAAGGCGGCGGCCTCCGGGCCCGACCGGCCTACGGGGTCACCTCGTGCCCGGCATAGTCGATCCGGCCGTCCGGCCCCTTGGTCCACTCGTAGATGACGTAGTCGGGGCGGGTGAGATCGCCCTTCCCGTCGTAGGCGATCGGGCCGACCACCGTGTCCACCGGCTTGCCCCGGTGCAGCCAGTCGGCGAGCGTCTTCCCGTCGCTGGAGCCGGTCTCGGCCATCGCCTTGGCCAGGACCTGCACGGCCGCGTAGGCGTAGAGCGTGTAGGCCTCGGGATCGATGCCCCGGGCGTTGAACGCCGCCACCACGCCCCTGGCGTTCGGGTTCTTGCGGGCGTCCGGCGCGAAGGTCATCAGGGTCCCGGCCGCGCCCGGGCCGGCGATCTGGACGAATTCCTTGTCGGGGATGGCGTCGCCGCTCATCATGCGGGCGGCGAGGCCCTGATCGCGCATCTGCCGGATGATCAGCCCGGCCTCGGTGTGCACGCCGCCGAAATAGACGACGTCGACGTTGGCGGACTTCATCTTGGAGACGAGCGCCGAGTAGTCCTTCTCGCCCGGGTTGATGCCCTCGAACAGCACCTCCTTGCCGCCCTTGGCCCTGAACGCCTTCAGCGTCTCGTCGGCCAGCCCCTTGCCGTAGGGCGTCTTGTCGTGGACGAAGGCGATCTTCCTGCCCGGGAAGTGCGCGGCCAGGTAGCTGCCCGCCACCGCGCCCTGCTGGTCGTCGCGGCTGCAGGTGCGGAACGTGTTCCACATGCCGCGCTCGGTGAACTTCACGCTCGTGGAGGCCGGCGTGACCTGGATGATGCCGGCGTCGAGATAGACGTCGGAGGCCGGGATCGTGACGCCGGAATTGTAGTCGCCGACGACCATCTTCACGCCGTCGCTGGCGAACTTGTTGGCCACCGAGACGCCCTGCTTCGGGTCGGAGGCGTCGTCGCCGACCGTGACGGTCAGCGTCCTGCCCTTCAGCGTGCCGGCCCTGTTGATGTCCTCGACCGCCTGGCTCACGCCGTTCCGGATCTGGGCGCCGAAAGCCGCGTTCGGCCCGGTCATGGGCGCGGCGACGCCGATCTTCACCGGCGCGCCGCCCTCCTGACCTTGCGCCGCGGTCATGAACAGCAGCCCGGCCAGGCCGGCCATCAATAGTCGCGTCATCTTTCCCCCAAGATGTGGCCGGACAGATCGCCGACGAACGCTGAATTCGGATAGATCAACGCGGATCCCCGCGCGTCGAGTCGCAGATCACCCGGCGCGATCCTGTCGCTCACCTTCACCGGGGTCAAGGTTTGGGGGTGGGCCGAGACGGTCACCGGCGCGGGCGCGCGATCGGCCGGCGGGCGCTCACGGAGCCGTGCGGCGGCCCGAAGGCCCGACGGGTCGGGATGGCGCCGATGATGCATCGGGCCGGCGCATCCGCAGCGAACCGCCGTGACCGATGACCGCCTCCCGTCCCCGCCGCACCCCCAGCCCCGGCCGACCGGGCCCGCGTCCGGGACGCGGCTGATGGGGCCGCGCGCGGACGAGGATCGGGACGGGGATCGGGACAGGGATCGGGGCGAGGGTCGAGACGCGTCGGTGGACTGGGCCGAGCGCCGCCGGATCGCCGAGCAGGGACGGGGCGACCGGGCGTGGTCGCTCTGGGGCCCCTACCTCAGCGAGCGGCAATGGGGGACCGTGCGGGAGGATTACAGCCCCTGCGGCAACGCCTGGGCCGCCCTGACGCACGAGGACGCCCGCTCGCGCGCCTATCGCTGGGGCGAGGACGGGCTGGCCGGGATCTGCGACGAGCGCGGCAACCTGTGCCTGGCCCTCGCCCTCTGGAACGGGCGCGACCGCATCCTCAAGGAGCGGCTGTTCGGCCTGACCAACCAGGAGGGCAACCACGGCGAGGACGTGAAGGAGGTCTACCACTACCTCGACGCGGTCCCGAGCCACGCCTACCTGAAGATGCTGTACCGCTACCCGCAGGCGGCCTTCCCCTACGCGGAGCTCGTCGACGAGAACGGTCGGCGCGGGCGGGAGCAGCCCGAGTACGAGATCGAGGAGACGGGCGTCTTCGACGGGGACCGGTTCTTCGACGTCACCGTGGAGTACGCCAAGGCCGACGCCGACGACGTCCACGCGGTGATCACCGCGCTGAACCGGGGGCCCGAGCCCGCCGACCTCCACCTCGTCCCGCAGCTCTGGTTCCGCAACACGTGGTCGTGGGAGGCCGGGCAGGCGCGCCCGCGGATCGCCCGCGCGCCCGACGGGGGCGCCGTCTGCACCCACGAGCGGCTCGGGCCGTACCGGCTCGCCTTCGACGGTACGCCGGACCTGCTGTTCTGCGAGAACGACACCAACCTGCGGCTGCACGGCGGGCAGCCGGACGCCGCGGGGCCGTTCAAGGACGGTCTCCACGCGGCGATCGTCGACGGCGATCCCGCTTCGGTGCGCCGGGACGCGGGCACCAAGCTCGGCCTGCACTACGCGCTGCGGCTGGCGCCCGGGGAGACCGCCCGGATCCGCCTGCGGCTTTCGGCGGGCCCGCGCGCCCGGGCCGTCGACGACGGGTCCCTGGTCCGCCGCCGGGTGGCCGAGGCGGACGCGTTCTACGAGGAATTGCAGGACGGCATCGCGAGCGCGGATTCCCGCGCGATCTTCCGCCAGGCCGCCGCCGGCCTGATCTGGTCGAAGCAGCTCTACAGCTACGACGTGCGGCGCTGGCTGGAGGGCGACCCGCTCCAGCCGCCGCCGCCCCGGGGGCGCGCGGGCGGCCGCAACGGCCAGTGGCGCCACTTCGCGGCGGCCGACGTGCTGTCGATGCCCGACACCTGGGAATATCCCTGGTTCGCCGCCTGGGACCTCGCCTTCCACTGCCTGCCGCTCGCCCTGCTGGACCCGGACTTCGCCAAGAAGCAGCTCCTGCTGCTCACCCGCGAATGGTACATGCACCCGAACGGCCAGCTCCCGGCCTACGAGTGGGAGTTCGGCGACGCCAACCCGCCGGTCCACGCCTGGGCAGCCTACCGGGTGTTCGAGATCGACCGGGACCGGCGGGGCGGGCGCGGCGACCTCGCCTTCCTGGAAGGCGTGTTCCACAAGCTCCTGATCAACTTCTCTTGGTGGGTGAACCGCAAGGACGCGCAGGGCCGCAACGTGTTCCAGGGGGGCTTCCTGGGGCTCGACAATGTCGGCGTGTTCGACCGCTCGCGCCCGCCCCCGGGCTTCGGGGTGGTGCACCAGGCCGACGGCACCGCCTGGATGGCGATGTACGCGCTGACCATGATGCGCATCGCCCTGGAGCTCGCCCTCCACAACGACGTCTACGAGAGCACCGCCTCCAAGTTCTTCGAGCACTTCCTGCTGATCGCCGAGGCCATGACCGACATGGGCGGGTCGGGCGGAGACGGGCAGGGCTACGGCCTGTGGGACGAAATCGACGAATTCTACTACGACGAGGTCGACATCCCCGGCGGCGGGATGCTCCCCTTGCGGGTCCGCTCCATGGTCGGGCTGGTCCCGCTCTTCGCCGTCGAGGTGATCGAGCCCTCCGTGCTCCACCGGCTGCCGGATTTCGCCCGGCGCCTGAACTGGGTGCTGGAGAACCGGCCCCACCTCGCCCGCCTGGTCTCCCGCTGGACCGAGGGGGGCGTGAAGGACCGCAAGCTGCTGTCGCTGCTGCGCGGCCACCGGATGAAGGCGCTGCTGCGCCGCATGCTCGACGAGGCCGAGTTCCTCTCGCCCTACGGCGTGCGCTCCCTGTCGAAGGTGCACCGCGACGCGCCCTACGTGCTCAACGAGCTCGGCGCCTCCTTCACGGTCCGCTACGACCCGGCCGATTCCACCTCGAACATGTTCGGCGGCAACTCGAACTGGCGCGGCCCGGTCTGGATGCCGATGAACTTCCTCATCGTCGAGGCGCTGCGGCGCTTCCACACCTATTACGGCGACGACTTCCTAGTGGAGTACCCGACGGGCTCGGGCGCGATGCTGACGCTCAGCGCCGTCGCGGACGCCCTCGAGGACCGCCTGATCGCACTGTTCGCCAAGGACGGGACCGGGCGCCGGCCTGCCTTCGGGACCCGGCCGCCGATCGCCCCGGCGCCGGGTGCCGAGGAGCCGCTGCTGTTCCACGAGTTCTTCGACGGGGATACGGGGCGGGGCCTCGGCGCCGCGCACCAGACCGGCTGGACGGCCCTCATCATCAACCTGCTGCGCGACCGGGCACGCCCGCGATAGGCGCGCCCGGCCGGAAGCCGGCCGATCGGGTCAGCAGCTCAGCCGCCGGCCTTCGCGACGCCCGAACACTTTGTAGTGGGCGGCACCCGATTCCATCTGGCCGTTGGCCACGGCGCGGCGGACATCCGGGTTGCAGCGCAGGTACTCGCGCTCGTCGAACCCGTAATTGGCGCGGCCGCGGTAATCGTCCCGGTCGCGGTAGCCGCGGTCCCGGTAATCGTAGTCGCCGCGGTCGCGGTAGCCCCGGCCGCCGTAATCGTCGTAGTCGGGGCGCGGCTGCGCGGAGACCGGGCCGACCACGCCCAGAATGCCGAGGCTCACCGCGGCCGCTGCCAGAATCGCCTTCATCGTACCAATCCTCCCTTGTCGGTGGCCAGAAACGCGTCGGGGCGCGGATGGTTCGATCGCCTCGGACGTGGCACCCCCGGCCAGCCCGAGCCCAGCCTCCGCGACGCGGGAAGCCCGCCTCGCGGCTCTGCCCCGGCCCGCGCCGGGGCGGACGCAGCCCCGGCGCGGATGCGCGTCACATGCGGCGCATCATCTCGCGACGCATCTCGCGGTGGCGCATCTCGCGGCGCATCTCCCGATGCATCATGTGGCGCTCCATCCGGTGGCGCATCATCCGGCGCTCCATGCGACGGCGCATCATGTGGCGCTCGACGGGATCCATCTGGACCGTCGAGACCATGCCGGCGGGCGCCGACACGCCCGTGCCGGGGCCGATCGGCGCGGCGGAGGCCGGGATCGCGACGGCGGAACCGAGAGCCGCCAGCAGGGCAGCGGCAATGATCATTGAACGCACGTGAGGTTTCCTCTCTCGCCGCCCGGGAAGACGGGCGGGCGTTTCCAGGGGACTCGCGGCCGGATCCGCCCGCAATCCCGCCCAGGAAGGCTCGGGCCGCCCGGATGGTTCCCCGGACCGGGCCGCCCCGCCAGGAACGCGCCGGAGCGGTATCGCGACGGGCATCGCGTCGGGCCGGCGGCCGGGCCCCGTGGCCGCCCTGGGTTGGACCGGGCAGGGCACAGGTGATGCACGAACGCATCACCCGGCCGCAAAAGCGAACGGAACCAAGCCGCGGCACGACCGAAGATCAGAGCAACATCTCCGCTGACAATGACTCGAATACACTATCAAGATACTAAGTCTGTAAAATACACGAAGTCAATAAAATATCATTCTCGCATCAACGATTGCATAGTCAGTCAAATTTGAGGAAGTATCTCGAAAATCCACGCTTCAGAATCGAGACATCATGACCTAATCATAAGAACGCATCATGCGAACCGCGCGAGATCAGCAGAAGCTCCGCTTCGGCATCCGAAGCCTTACCGGCGAAGAGACCTTGACGCTCATGCCTTCGACGACGCGCGGCGGGGGACACTACATGTACCGCATCTCGAGTTCTGGACTTCTCCTGTTCCTGCTGTCGCAGACCGCGATGGCGGCGGACCTCCCGCGGCGGGCCCTTCCGCCGGCGGCGACGGCCGTGCCGATCTTCTCCTGGACCGGAGCGCATGCCGGCCTGTTCGCCGGTTACGGGACCCTCGATCGGGCCACGCAGTTCGTCTGCACAGGTCCGGACGGGCAGCCCGGAGCCCGGAACTGCCCGGTCATTCCATCGAAGCGGGCCTCGGACGGGAGCTTCGTCGGCGGCGCCGAGGTCGGCTACGATTGGCAGGTGAATTCCGGCTTCGTCGCCGGCGCCGCCGCGGATTACCAATTCACCCGGCTGTGGGGCTACGATCGCCGCGAGGGCGCCTTTCCGGCCGCGGGCGGCGGCTTCTATCGCCGCAGCGTCGCCCATTCCGGCCAGAGGCTGGACGAACTCGCCACCCTGCGCGGCAGGATCGGCTTCGCCGTCGATCGCACCCTCGTCTACGCCACGGGCGGCCTCGCCGCGGGCACGGTCCGGACCGACAACAACCTGTCGTTGGCCGGCTTCCCGCTGTTCGACGGGCGCCAGGGCGCGGTGCGCATGGGCTACGTGGCCGGCGCCGGCATCGAGCACGCCTTCAGCGAGCACCTCTCCGCCAAGGTCGAGGGTCTCTACTACGATCTCGGCTCCCGGGCGATCCTCCCGGCTCCGTCGTACCCCGTGCTGACCGGCTACCACGCCGGCACGCGGGTCGCGACGGACGGCTTCCTGGCCCGCGTCGGCCTCAACTACCGGTTCGGAGCCGGGCTTCCCACCCTGGCCCCGATCGCGTCGGCAGGCCCGGCCACCTGGGATTTCGAGGGCGGCCTGCGCTACGTCTTCAGCTCCGGGACACCGCGCGAGAAGCTCGGCGACCCCGACGCGCCCGGCCAGCTCAATTCGCGCCTGACCTACAACAACACCCAGGCGCATGCCGGCGAGAGCTTCGCACGGCTCGAGCACAACCCCACCGGCCTGTTCGCCAAGGGCTTCCTCGGCTCGGGCGGCGTCACCGGCGGCCGCCTCGCCGACGAGGACTTCCCGCCCGCCCTGCGCCGCTATTCGAAGACGCTGTCGCCGATCAAGGACGGCGACATCGGCTACGGCGTGATCGATCTCGGCTACGACGTGCTGCGCCGGGACGGGTACAAGCTCGGCGGCTTCCTCGGCTACCAGTTCGCGTCCGAACTGTATAACGGCTACGGCTGCCGTCAGGTGGCAGGCGGGACTCCCTGCGCCAGACCCTACCCGACCAGCATGAAGACGCTGGGCGAGAGCATGCAGTGGAACGCGCTGCGCGTCGGGGTGATCGGCGAAGCGCGGTTCGACCGGGTCCGGCTGAGCCTGGAAGGCGCCTACTTGCCGGTCGTGAGCCTGAGCGGCGTCGACCGGCACTGGCTGCGGCCCGACATCAATCCGGGGCCGGAAGGCGGCCGCGGCGACGGCTACTTCCTGGAGGGGATCATCTCGTACGACCTGACGCCGTCCGTCAGCGTCGGCGTCGGCGGCCGCTACTGGCAGCTCCAGGCCGACAAGGCGCACACGACGGCCTTCCTGTTCTCGCCGCCCAGCCCGATGAAGTTCGAGACCGGTCGCTACGGCGGCTTCGCGCAGCTCTCCTACCGGCTGGCCGATTTCGGCTTCGGCGAGACAGGCGCTCCGGCGGCCCCGATCCGCAAGGACTGATCCAGCCGCCACGTCGCGCCCGAACGCGGGCGCGGCAGGCCAGGGGACGGGCCGCGCCGGCCGTTCGATTCCGGTGCCTCGATATCCCGGTGCCTCGATCCCGGCATCGGCCCCACCCGGCCCGCGGCAGCGACGCCGCGGGGCCGCTCAGCTTGGCCGCGCGGCCGCGTGAATCGGCCGCGACCGGTCGTCGGCGTCCCCGGCAGGTCCGGCCCGGACAGGAGTTCCGGCCCGGACGGGAGTTCCGGCCCGGACGGGAACTCCGGCACGCTCGACGGAGGGCCCACGCGGCCGGACCGCTTCCGCACGGAGCGCGTGCCCCGCGAGCCCTCACCCCCCTCACGGCCGCGGCCGGGCCGGGTTCCCCACCACGGTGGCGCCGGCCGGAACGTCGCGCGTCACCACGCTGCCCGCCCCGACGATCGCGTCGTCGCCGATCGTGACCCCGGGGAGGATGATCGCGCCGCTGCCGATCCAGACATTGGCGCCGATCACCACCGGGCGGGCGAATTCCAGCATCTGCCGGCGCTGGGCCGGGTCGCGCGGATGATCGGGGGTCAGGATCTGCACGGCCGTGCCGATCTGCGTCAGGTCGCCGATCGTGACCGACATCACGTCGAGGATGCTGCACCCGAAGTTCAGGAACACGCCGCGGCCCAGGCTGATGTTGTAGCCGTAGTCGCAGTGGAACGGCGGCCGGATGTTGCAGCCCGGGCCGACCCGCGCGAAGGCCTCCTCCAGGAGCGCCTGCCGCTCGGGCTGGCTCCGCGACTGCGCGGCGTTATACCGGTCCATCCATTCCGAGATGCGCCGGTTGTCGGCGGCCAGTTCCGGGTCGTCGGCACAGTACAGCTCGCCCGCCAGCATCCTCTGCTTCTGGGTCTTCACGATCTCTGTGTTCATGGTGGGGACCTCCCTCCGGCCGCGTCGGACCCTAGCTATGCGTACAGATGTACATATCAAGGCCGCGCGCGTCACGGCCCGGCTGCCCTGAACCGGATCCGAGGAGGTCCCCTTGCCCGCCGCCCAGCGCCGTTTCGACCCGGATCGCCGGGCGCGCATCATCCGGGCGACCCTCGACGTCGTCGCCGAGCACGGCGTCGCCGGCACGACCCACCGCCGGGTCGCGGCGGCGGCCGACGTGCCGCTGGGCTCCATGACCTACCATTTCGACAGCCTCGACGCGCTGCTGACGGAGGCGTTCACCGGGCTCGCCGACACGGTCTCGGCGCGGTTCGCCGACCGGCTCGCTGCGGCCGCGACCGTCGACGAGGCCTGCGAGGCCGTGGTCGACCTGATCGTGAGCGACCTCTGGGCGAGCCCGCGCACGATGCTGCTGAGCTACGAACTCTACGCCTTCGCGGCCCGGAACCCGCCGCTGCGCCGGGTCATGCAGGACTGGATGGCCAAGAGCCGGGCCGCCCTGGAACGGCACTTCGCGCCGGAGACCGCCAAGGCCCTCGACGCCATGATCGAGGGCCTGACGATCCACCGCTCGGTCGACCCGCAGCCGGCGGATCGGGCGCAGGTGCGGGCGATCGTGGAGCGGCTGGTGCGGTAGGGCCGCACCCGTCCCCGCACCCGTCCCCGCACCCGGCCGGGGACGCCGCGCGCCGGCCCCTCAAGCGATCGTGATCGCCGGCCGGACAGGTGCCGAATGCCGCACGGTGCCGGCAAGGAATCAGCAACCGTCGCGCGAGCAGGTTCGCCCCGATGCGTGCCGAGGGCGCGCCCGGGCGCGGTCCGCGCCGGTGGTGGGGAACCCTGGGGCCGATGCAGATTGACGCGACCCGCCCGGCCGCGCCGCCGGATCCCGCTCCGCACCGGGCCGCGGGCGAGCCTGCACCCTGGGACGGGGGCCCCGGCTTCGGGCAGTGGCGTCTCGATCCGCGGACCCGCCGGGTGACCCGATCGGCGAGTCTCGCGCGGCTGCTCGGGACGCCCGGCGCGTGCGACCTGCCGCTCGCCGAGCACGTCGCGTGCTATCATCCGGACGACCGCGCCGCCCTGGTCGCGCGGCTCGAGGGGATCCTGGGAGGAAGCCGGCCGGCAATCCCCTACCAGGCGCGGGCCCGCATCGTCCGCCCGGACGGGACCGTGCTGGACGCGATCATCCAGGGGCTGCCCGAGTTCGGGCCCGAGGGCGCGCTCGTCGCCTTGCACGGCCTCATCCTCGACGTGACCGACCTCGTCCGGTCGGAGCGGCGGGCGCGCGAGACCGACATGATCCTGCGCGGCACGCTGGACAGCTTGGACCAGGGCCTCGTCGTCCTCGACGCCGACCAGCGGGTGCGCGCGTTCAACCGGAGCGCCGCGGACCTGCTCGACCTGCCGGACGACGTCCTGCGGGCGGGCGTCGCCCTCCCGGACATCCGCGCCTACCAGCGGGCCCGCGGCGACTGCGCGGCGGCCGGGTCCGATCCGGGTCTCGGAACGGGCGCGCGCGCCGGGCTGCCGCCGCTGTTCGACTGGCGCCTGCCCGGCGGCCCGATCCTGGAGGTCCGGTGCGCGGCCCTGCCGGACGGCGGCACGGTCCTGACCTTCGGCGACGTGACCCAGAACCGGATCGCCGAGCGGGACCTGGAGGAGAGCGAGCGCCGCTACCGGCTGCTGGCCGAGAACGCCACCGACATCATCATCTGGTCCGACCTGACCGCCCGCCGCCGCTACGTCTCGCCGGCGGTGCGCGCCGTCCTGGGCTACGACCCGCAGGAGCTGATCGGCACCCATCCCCTCGACTTCGTCCATCCCGACGAGGTCGGCGCGTACCGCCGCGTCCTCGACGACCTCACCGGCGGCCGCGCGTCCCGCGCCCTGACCTCCCAGCGCTACCGGCACCGGGACGGGCACTGGGTCTGGGTGGAGATCTCGTTCAGCCTGACTCACGATCGGGCGACCGGCGCCCCGGACGGCTACGTGGCGACCCTGCGCGACGTGAGCGCCCGCAAGGCCGCGGAGGACGCCCTGCGGTTGAGCGAGGCCCGCTACCGCGCCCTGGCCGACGCGCTGCCGCAGCTCGTCTGGATCGCCAGCACGGAGACCGGCGACGCCTCCTACGTCAACCGGCGCTTCGAGGATTACTACGGCCCGATCGGCCCGACGCGCGCCGCCCGGATCGCCCGGACGCATCCCGACGACACGGAGCGGATGGAGCGGCTGTGGTCGGAGGCGCCCGCCCGCCGCGCGCCCTACGAGGTCGAGGGCCGCCTGCAGCGGCACGACGGCGCCTACCGCTGGCACAAGATCGTGCTCCTGCCGATCTGGCAGGGCGAGAGCATGGTGGGCATGCTCGGCACCGCCCTCGACATCGACGAGATCGTCACCGCCCGGCGCGCCGTGGAGGATGCCAGCAGCCTGCTGCACCTCGCCCAGCAGGCCGCCCATGCCGGGACGTGGCACCTCGACCTCGACAGCGGCCGGATCGAGTGGTCCCCCGAGAGCGCGCGGCTCCACGGCATCGAGACCGACCGGAACCACGCCCTCGACACCCGGGACTGGCTCGCCCTGATCGACCGCACCGACGGCGAGCGGGCGCTGCGGATCGCGGCCGCGGCCGCGGCCGCCGGGCAGACCTTCTCGATCGAGTTCCGGGTCCCCACCGCGGACGGCGGGGTGCGCTGGATCAACGGCGTCGGGCGCGGCGCGCCCGGGCAGGCGCGGCGGATGATCGGCCTCAACATCGACGTCACCGCCCGCAAGGCCGCCGAGGCGGCGCTCCTCGCCGCCAAGGCGGCGGCCGACGCCGCGCGCCTGGAGGCGGAGCGGGCGAGCGCGGCCAAGAGCGAGTTCCTCGCCGCCATGAGCCACGAGATCCGCACGCCGCTCAACGGGGTGATCGGCTACGCCGACCTGCTCCTCGACGGGACGGATCTCGGACCGTCGGCGCGCCGGAACGCCGACCGCATCCGCACCGCCGGGGCCGCGCTCCTGACCGTGGTCAACGACGTCCTCGACTTCTCGAAGGTCGAGGCCGGGCAGATCGAGATCGTGCCCCGGCCCTTCGCCCTGGAGGCGCTGATCGACAACGCGGTGTCGATCGTGCGCCCCTCCGCGGAGCGCAAGGGGCTCGCCCTCACGCTCGCCCAAGGCCCGGGCCTGCCCGACTGGGTCGAGGGCGACGAGGACCGCCTCCGGCAGATCCTGCTCAACCTGCTCAACAACGCCGTGAAGTTCACCGCGTCGGGCGGCATCGACCTGTCGGTCCGGGTCAGCCCGGACGCGATCGGCGGGACGCGGCTGCGCTTCGCGGTCCGCGACACCGGCATCGGGATCCCGACCGACAAGTGCGACCGCCTGTTCCGGCGCTTCTCGCAGGTCGACGGCTCGATCAGCCGCGAGTACGGCGGCACCGGGCTGGGGCTCGCCATCTCGAAATCCCTCGTCACGCTGATGGGCGGGACGATCGGCGTCGCGAGCACGGTCGGGCACGGCTCGACCTTCTGGTTCGAGGCCGACCTGCCCGCCGCCGTCCCGCCGGCCCGCGCGACCGCGCCGGCCTCGGCGATCGCCCGCGCGACCGGCCGCCGCCTGCTCCTGGCCGAGGACGTGCCGCTCAACCAGGACCTCGCCCGGATGATCCTGGAGCGCGCCGGGCACGCGGTGGACGTGGTGGCCGACGGGGTCGCCGCGGTGGCGGCCGTCCAGGCGCGGTCCTACGACGTCGTCCTGATGGACGTGCAGATGCCCGTGATGGACGGCATCGCGGCGACCCGGCGGATCCGCGCCCTGGGCGGCGCCGCCGGCCGCCTGCCGATCCTCGCGATGACGGCGAACGTCCTGCCGCAGCAAGTGGCCGAGCTGCGCGCCGCCGGGCTCGACGACCATATCGGCAAGCCGTTCCGCGCGGACGCGCTGCTCGCCGCGATCGACCGGTGGGCGGCCCCTCGCGCCGAGCCGCCGCGCCGCGCGGGGACGATCGACCGGGCCACCCTGGACGAGATGACCGCGATGGTCGGCCAGGCGCGCATGGGCGACCTCCTGGCGATGCTGGCGAAGGAGCTCGCCGAGCGGTTCGGGCCGGCGGCGACCGACGGCGACCGGACGCGGCTGATGGGGGACGCGCACGCCATGGTGTCGGCGGCCAGCATGATCGGCTTCCTGGATCTGGCCGCGACCTGCCGGGCCTTCGAGACGGCCTGCCGCGCGGGCGAGGACGTCACCGCGCTGCTGGCCGCGCTCCGGGCCCAGGCGGCCGCCACGATCGACGAGATCGCCGCGCTGCGCGCGGCCTGAGCGGGGGCGCCGCCGGAGCCGGCCCGCGGGTTTTGCACGCCCAAATTCTCGTCTCCCAGGCACGCGGCGGCGAGGAACGATCTTCCAGCCGGCGGTCCCGCGGCGGCGGGCGCCCGCCGGGCCGCGACTCCGGGACGACGATGGCGGGCGCCTCCGGCGAGGGCGGTTCGGAGAACGGCACCGGGTATCGCGCGCGTCCGGGGAGATGGATATTCCGGCGCGCGCGGTCCGCGCACCGCCGCGGGCGGCTGCCCGGGACCCGCGCACCGCCGCGGGGGCCGCGGCGCGAGGCGGATCCCGGGCGCGACCCGGGCAGGGCGCGGGCCCTTGCCTTCGTGGCCGAGCTCGGTCGACCCTGCGCCCGGCCGCCCGAGTCGCCCCCGCACCGGGCCGGCCGAATGGGGGACATCTCATGACATCTGCCGGTCCGCACCGCCGCGCCGTCGCGCTGGCCGCCCTGGCCGCCCTGGTTCTCGGCGCGCCGTTCCCCGGCACCGCCCGCGCGGCCGACCGGGAGGTCACCTTCGCCCACCAGGACATGGTGGTGCCGTTCCGCGCCCTGATGGCCTCCGGGGCGATCGAGAAGGCGACCGGCTACACGATCCACTGGCGCAAGTTCGGCGGCGGCGGCGACGTGATCCGCGCCATGGCCTCGGGCAGCGTCCAGATCGGCGAGGCGGGGTCGAGCCCGATCGCGGCGGCCGCCTCGCAGGGGCTCGACATCCAGCTGTTCTGGATCCTCGACGAGATCGCCGACGCCGAGCAGCTCGTGGCCCGCGCCGGCAGCGGCGTGACGGGCGTGGCCGACCTGCGCGGCAAGACGGTCGCGGTGCCGTTCGTGTCGACCGCGCATTACCAGCTGATCGCCGCCCTGGCGGAGGCCGGGCTCACGCAGGCCGATGTCCGGATCCTCAACATGCGGCCGCCCGAGATCGCCGCCGCCTGGGAGCGGGGCGACATCGACGCGACCTTCATCTGGGACCCGGTGCTCGCCCGGGTGAAGAAGTCCGGCACCGTGGTGGTCTCGGCCGGCGACCTCGCCCGCCGGGGCAAGGCGACCTTCGACGGCCTCGTGGTCGACCGGGCCTGGGCGGCGCGGAACCGGGACTTCCTGGTGACGCTCATCCGGCTGATCGCCGCCCAGGACGCGGCCTACGCCGCCAGGCCCTGGGGCGCCGACGCGCCGGAGGTGGCGGCGGTGGCCCGGATCAGCGGCTCGGCGCCCGCCGAGGTGCCCGCGAGCCTCGCGGCCTACCGGTTCCCGACCCTGGAGGCGCAGGCCTCCCCGGCCTGGCTCGGCGGCGGCGCCGCCAAGGCCCTCACCGAGACCGCCGCCTTCCTGAAGGCGCAGGGGCGCGTGCAGGCGCTGGCGCCCGACTACGCCCGGTTCGTCACGACGGAGGTCGTGGACGCGGCCCGGAAATAGCCTGTCCCCGGACCGGAGGGCCCATGATCGAGATCCGCAACCTGAGCGTCCGCTACGGGCAGGGCGCCGACGCGGTCGCCGCGCTGTCGGGGATCGACCTGACCATCGGTCCCGGGGAGTTCGTGGTGGCGCTCGGCGCCTCGGGCTGCGGCAAGACCACCCTGCTCTCGGCGATCGCGGGATTCCTGGCGCCCACCGAGGGCCGCATCCTCCTCGACGGCGCGCCGGTCCGGGGTCCGGGAGCCGAGCGGGGCGTGGTGTTCCAGCGCCACGCCCTGATGCCCTGGCTGGACGTCGCCGAGAACGTGGCCTTCGGACCGAAGATGCGGGGCGTGCCCCGGGCGGAGCGGCGGCGGATCGCCCTGGCGACGCTCGACCTCGTCGGCCTGCCCGACTGCGCCGACCGGAAGGTCTACGCGCTCTCGGGCGGTATGCAGCAGCGGGTCGGCCTCGCCCGGGCGCTCGCCGGAGACCCGCGCGCCCTGCTGATGGACGAGCCGCTCGGCGCGCTGGACGCCTTCACCCGCGAGCAGATCCAGGAGCTGATCCTCCGGATCTGGCACCGGACCGGCAAGATGGCCTTCTTCATCACCCACGACGTCGAGGAAGCGGTGTTCCTCGCCACCCGGCTGGTGATCATGAGCCCGCGGCCCGGCCGCATCGTCGAGACGCTGGACCTGCCCTTCTCCCGGGCGTTCGTCGAGGGCCGCGACGCCCGGGCCGTGAAGTCGGACCCCGCCTTCATCGCCGTGCGCGAGCGCGTGCTCGCGCGCATCCGGAGCGGCGCCGCCGCGGCACCGGAGGCCGTCCGATGAGCGGTCTGCCCCGCGCCGCGCCGGACGCGGTCCCGGACGCGGTCCCGGACGTGATCCCGGACACGGCCCCGGCCCCGGCTCCGGCGGCGGCCCCGCTGGCGCGCACCGGAATCCGCCGCCGCGGTGGGATCCTGGTGCCGACGGTCAGCGCCGCCACGGTGCTGGCAGCCCTCGGCCTCTGGCTGGTCGCCACCCGTGCCGGCTGGGTGAAGCCGCTGTTCCTGCCGCCGCCGGAGGCGGTCCTGGCGGCCTTCGGTCAGGCCTGGCGCGGGGAGATCGACGGCGCCCCGCTCGGGCTCCACATCGGCGACAGTCTCCTGCGCGTCCTCGGCGCCTTCGCGCTCGCCGCCCTGGTGGGCATCCCGGCCGGGCTCGCCATGGGCACGAGCCGGATCGCCCGGGGCATCCTCGACCCGCCGATCGAGTTCTACCGGCCGCTGCCGCCGCTCGCCTACCTGCCCCTGATGATCATCTGGTTCGGGATCGGCGAGCTGTCGAAGGTGCTGCTGATCTTCCTCGCCTGCCTCGCCCCGGTGGCGCTCGCCGCGCGGGCGGGGGTGCGCTCCGCCTCGGTCGACCAGATCAACGCCGCGCGCGCCCTCGGGGCGAGCCGCTGGCAGGTCCTGCGCCACGTGGTCTTCCCGGCGGCGCTGCCGGAGATCCTGATCGGCCTGCGGATCGGCATGGGCGTGGGCTGGACCACCCTGGTGGCCGCCGAGATGGTGGCGGCCCAGGCCGGGCTCGGCCAGCTCGTCCTCAACGCCTCCAATTTCCTGCGCACCGACGTGGTGGTGATGGGCATCCTGCTGATCGGCCTGTTCGCGGGCCTGTTCGAGCTCGGGATGCGGGGCCTGGAGCGCGTGCTGGTGCCCTGGAAGGGCCGACACTAGCGCCGCCGCAGCACCCGCTTGAGCCGGCTGCCCGCGTGCGGATCGACGTAGTGCAGCAGGGCCGTGGCCCGGATCGCGTCGGACGCGCAGGGCTCGTTCGTGTGCAGCGAGCGGTAGCCCCAGAAGAAGTAAAGGCTTCCCGGCTTCAGCGACAGGCGGATCACGCGGTCGCTGCCGCGGTCGTAGGCGCGGGTCAGGAGCTTCTGCGCGAGCGGATTGTCGACCAGCGCCTTGTCGACGAGGTTGCGGAGGTAGCTCCGACGCAGTGCGCGGGTGTTCGGGTGGATGATCAGGCGCCCCGGAGTACCGTGGTCCGGCATCGTGACGGGGACGAGGGCCGTGAGCACGTACGAGTCGAAGTGGAAGCGCATCGAGTGCGTCCTGGCGCCATGTCCCGCCAGACAGCGCAGGATCTGGTAGTAGCCGACATCCGGCGCGGGCCGTCCCACGGCGCTCTCGTAGATGCCGCGGCACAGGGCGTTGAAGGTCGGGTCGTCCGGCAGGGCGGCCAGGAACGTGCCGCCGAGATCCTTCGTCCCGGTGAAACCCGCGTACTCACCGCCCTTCGCGGCGACCGCCCGCGCGACGAAAGCCTGCGCCACGCGCAGGTCCTCCGGGCTCACGTAGTCCTCGAGAACCGCGTAGCCCTGTGACGTGATCTGCTGCGCGATCGCCCCCGCCACGGCGCCGGAGGGGACCTTGAACATGTAGCTCATGGGACCGAACCTTGCCGACCCGAGCCAGACGACACCTGAGAGCCGGTTCGAACGCCATCAGGCGCATTATCTGAGCCGATAGAGTCGGATTCGTCAATCATTCATCTGGATAAATAGCTGCACAAGATGGCGCAAGTTGCGCCATTACTGCACAGGCCGCCGGGACGAAGGGGGCTATGGGTTCACGGCGCGGCGGCGGATGGGTCCGCGCGGAGACCCTGCGGATCGGAGGAACGGGCCGGCCCGCGCGCGGCTCTGCATCCACGTCCGCGTCCCGACAAGATGTGGGGCCCACCAGGCAGCGGACGTGGAGGTCGGCAGAACCAACCCGTCCTTGATCGCGTCGGCCCGCTCGCCGGTCGCCCTCATTTGATGCGCTCGCTGCGCTGACGAACCGCGTCCAGCGCTCACGCGGACGCGCAGGGCGCGCAAGCTCCGGCCCGGACCGGGACGTCCCGGGCCCCTCGGCCAGGACGCGGGGCCTGCATGCGGGGCTTGGACGCGGGGCGTCGCGCCGTCCCCGCCGGCGGAGTCAGGTGTCGGCCAGTGGAGGGACGGCACGTCGCGGCGGCCAGCAGAAGAAAATTCCCTTCGAGTCCGCCGCTCAACTCTGATGGAAGCCTAGGTCGGGCGAACCGGGCACGGCGAGACAACACATATATTTGAATACAAGATCTTTACGGGAATTTGTATTAGGCTATAACGGATTTTGCAGGATCACAATCGTCGCGCAGCGTCGCCTCTGGTTGCGGTGAGATCGGGGAGGTCTCGGATGGACCACGCGGACGACGTCGTATCCGAGGCGGCGCTCGTCGCGGCGCTCGAAGCCTCGGGCGGCGTCGGCTTCTGGATGTGGGACATCCTCCGGGACGAGGCGCGGGCCGATCCGGTGAGCGCCCTGCTGTTCAACATCAGCCCGGCCCGGTCGCGGGTCGGGGTCAGCCTCGCGGAGCTCTTGAAGGCCGTCCATCCGGACGATCAGCCCCACATCTCGCAGGTCATTCTGGACTGCGTCCGGACCGGCGGCTCCTACACGGCGGAGTACCGCGTCTGCTCGCCGGAAGGGCGGCTGCGGTGGCTGTTCACCCGCGGGCACTTCTACCTGGACCAGGACGGGCGACCGACCACCGGACGGGGCGTGATCGTCGAGATCTCGGACAGCAAGGCGGCCGGCGCGGCTTTCGCGGAGCGCGACGGGGACACGATCGACGACGCCCTCAGCCGCACCGCCGACCTCTGCCTGTCGCTGCACAACACGGTCTCGGTGGTCGGCGACACCGCCCTCGTGGCGCTGACCGAGACGCTGCTCCTCGAGATCGGCAAGCGCCTCGCGGAGCGCCAGCGCGCCGAGCGCAGCGGCGGCCTGCACTGAGCGGGGCAGCTGCCGGAGGTCGCGGATCGTCCGCTCGATGCGCGCCGCCCCGGCCTCGTCGACCGGCACCGGCCGGCCGGTCTCGTGCGGCCCGTCCGGGAGCGGCGGCCCCCCGCCTGCGACCTTCCGACCGGAACTTGGCCGTGCGGCACCCGTGTTTGCCGGTTGAATGAGCCCCGCGCTCGCAACTGCTGAGAGGTGAACGCCATGACCATGGACGCCCGCGAGATCTACGTCACGGCCCTGAAGAACACCCATGCTGTGGAGATGCAGGCGCTGCAGATCATGGAGCGGCAGGTCGAGCGCCTGGAGCGCTATCCTGAGATGGAGCAGGCCCTGCGCCGCCACATCGAGGAGACGCACGGGCAGCGCCACCGGCTGGAGGAGGCGCTCCAGAGCCTGGGCGACAGCCCCTCGACCCTCAAGGAGGGCTTCCTGGGCTTCGTCGGCAACATGATGGCCCTGGGTCACACGCCGGCCCAGGACGAGATCCTGAAGAACACCTACGCCAACCACGCCTTCGAGAATTTCGAGATCGCCGCCTACGAGTCGCTGCTCACCATCGGCGACGCCGCCGGCAAGCAGGGCCACCGGACGGCGTTCGAGCAGTCCCTCAAGGAGGAGCAGGCCATGGCGGAGGCGGTGCGCAAGCTGATCCGCCCGACCACCGAGCGCTATCTCTCCCTGACGGTATCCGGCGCCAAGGCCGACCGCTGAGGTCCCGCCGTCCCCGCCCCGAGACCGGGCGGGGACGGCCTCCCGTACCACTTTCGCCCGCTACCCGAGCCACGCTGACCCAGTCTGATCGCGCGCCCATGGACATCGGAAGCCGCCCATCGACGGACAGTCCCCGGCCGGAGCCGGAAACCGCCGGCGGGGCCCTGGGGAGGGGATGCGTCCACCTCTGCGTGGACATGCAGCGCATGTTCGCCGAGCCCACCGACTGGCAGACCCCGTGGATGAATCGCGTCCTGCCCCATGTCTGCCGCCTCGCGGCGGCGCATCCGGAGCGGACCCTCTTCACCCGCTTCATCCCGGCCGCCCGGCCGGGCGAGGGCCGCGGGACCTGGGCGACCTACTCGCGGCGCTGGGCCGGCATGACCCGGGAGCGCCTCGACCCGGGCCTGATCGACCTCGTCCCGGACCTCGCCCGACTGGCTCCGCCCGCCGAGATCGTCGACAAGACCGTCTACTCGCCCTGGCTCGAGACGGGTCTCGACGCGCGCCTGCGCGCGCGGGGGGTCGACACGCTGATCGTCACAGGCGCCGAGACTGACGTCTGCGTGCTGGCCGCCGTGCTCGGCGGGGTCGATCTCGGCTACCGGATCGTGCTGGCCACCGACGGCCTGTGCAGTTCCTGCGACGAGGCGCACGACGCCCTCCTGCTGATGTACCGGATGCGGTACGGCCACCAGGTCGAGACGATGACGACCGCCGAGATCCTCGACCGCTGGCACTGAGCCGGCCACGCGCCCTCCCGCCGCGCCCGAGCATCCGATCTGTAATGGCCAAGCTCAAGGCGAGTTCTCGGCCCGGCTCCGCCGGCCACCCCGGCTCACGAACACTCGATCCGTGCGGCCGCGCACGCGAAAAACAGTCGCGGCGCATGAACCGGTGGCCGGTGAGACCGTTATGTTCCTGAACAGGGTTCCGGAGGAAAGGTTATGGCCAAGCACGAGATCCTCGGCTACTTCGAGCACCGCCGCGACGGGGCCTGGGTCTGCGTCCGTCCCTTCACCCTGACCACGCGGGACGCGAGCGTCGACATCCGCCAGGGCATGCGCTTCGACTACGGCAAGCGCGTCGGGGGCGTCGATCTGGCCGAGTACCTCGAGCGCCTGGGTTCGCAGTTCGGTTCCTGAGGCGCGGTCACGCGCGAGCCGCAGATCGCAGACCCTTCGACGCGGCGCCGGGGGTGACCCCTGCGCCGCGCTTCGTCGTTCCGAGCGCCGCTCAGGCGCCGCCCCACTGCATCGTCAGGCCGCCATCGACCACCAGGGTGTGGCCGGTGACGTAGGCGGCGTCCTCCGAGGCGAGGTAGAGGATCGCCCGGGCGATCTCCTCGGGCTGGCCGGCCCGGTGCCACGGGATCCGCTCCAGGGACTCGTCGAGAACCTCCGGCTTCTCGAACCGGTCGGCGGTCATCGGCGTCTCGATCAGGCCCGGGGCGACGCTGTTGACGTTGATCCGGTCCTCCGCGAGTTCGCGCGACAGGGACCGGCAGAGGGAGCCGAGCCCGGCCTTCGACATGCCGTAGGGGGCGCTCTCCGGCGTGGGCAGGTGCTGGGCCACGGAGGAGACGAACACGATCTTTCCGTTGCCGCCCTGGGCCCGGCGCATCCGGATGAAGGGGCGGGCGCAGAACAGCGGCCCCATGAGGTTCACCCGCAGGATCCGCTCCAGCACCGCGTCGTCCATCTCGGCGACCGGCATCCCGCTCATGGCCTGCCCGGCATTGGCCACGAGGATGTCGAGGGTGCCGAACTCGCTGCCGATGCGGTCGAAGGCCGCCGTGACCGCCGCCGGGTCGCCGACGTCGAGCTGGAGCACCAGCGCCCGCCGGCCCGCGGCCTCCACCCGCGCGGCGGTCTCGCGGATGCCCTCCGCGTCGCTGTGATAGGTGATGGCCACGTCGGCGCCCGCGCGGGCGAGCAGTTCCGCGGTCGCCTGCCCGATGCCGGAATCGGCCCCGGTGACCAGGGCGCGGGTGTCGGTGAAGCGCATCGCGGATCTCTCGCTGACGCCGCCGTCGCGGCGGGGTGCCTGGGCAATGGGCGCCGCCCGGGCCGGTTCCGGGCGCGCGCAGCCGCCGCAGGGGAACCCGATCCGGGTTCGCGTCTTTGACGCCCCGCCGCCGCATGGCCTAGTGAGGTCGCATGTCCCTCGAAGATACGACCCGCTCGCTCGCGGAGGAGTGCGCGCCCGACACGCGGAGCCGCATCCTCGCGACGGCGGGCACGTATTTCCGCGAGATCGGCTACCAGAAGACGACCGTGGCCGACATCGCCCGGACGCTGAAGATGAGCCCGGCCAACGTCTACCGCTTCTTCGAGTCGAAGAAGGCGATCAACGAGGCGGTGCTGGAGCGGCTGATCGGCGAGAGCGAGGCGGTGATCCTCGGCATCGCCGACCGGCCGGGCCTCGACGCCACCGCGCGCCTCGCGGCGGCGATCGAGGCCCTGCATCGCGACTCCACCCGGCGCTGCGAGACGTTTCCCCGCCTGCACGAGATGATCGAGGCGGCGATGGCGGAGAGCTGGGACGTCTGCCGCCACCACGTCGCCCGGATCACCGCCGGGTTCGAGCGGATCATCCGCGACGGGGTGGCGCGGGGCGAGTTCGAGGCGGCCGATCCCGCCGAGGCGGCCGCCTGCGTCCACGTCGCCATCGCCCGCTACACCCACCCGCTGCTGGTGGGCTGCTCCACCCTCCAGCCGGTGCCGCCCATGGCGGCGATGACGGCGTTCCTGCTGCGGAGCCTCGCGCCGCGCGGGTCGCTCCCGTAGCGCGCCGCCTACTCGGAGGCCGGTCCCGCCTCCGGCGCCGGCTCGGAGGCGCTGGGCTGCGGCCCGTCATAGCCCTCGATCACCAGGATCTCGGCCTCGACGCCGCCGCGCTGCTTGGCCTTGGCGGCCTGGTAGAGGTCGGAGTTCCAGCAGGCGAGGGCGTCGGCGTAGCTCGGGAACTCGATCACCACGTTGCGGGACCGGGCCGGGCCCATCACCGCCTCGTGGGCGCCGCCGCGCACGAGGAACCGGCCGCCGAACTTGGCGAAGGCCGCGCCGTTGGCCGCCACGTAGTCCTTGTAGGCCTCCGCGTCGCGGACATCGACCCGCGCGATCCAGTAGCCCTTGGTCATGCTGCGTCTCCTGCCCTGCGGAGCGAAGTGGGACCGCTCCGCCCGAAGGCAATCCCGCTCGGATCAGGCGAGGTCCGCCACGATCGCCCGCGCCACCGCGCGGGGGTCGGCGGCGCCGGTGATCGGGCGGCCGACCACCACGTGGTCGATCCCGGCCCGGCGGGCATCGCCCGGCGTCATGACCCGCTTCTGGTCGCCGGCCGCGGCGCCCGCCGGGCGGATGCCCGGGGTGACGATCAGCCGGTCCGGACCGACGACGTGCCGGACCGCGCCCGCCTCGGCGGCCGAGCAGACGAGGCCGTCGATGCCGATCTCGGCCGCCTGGGCGGCGCGCTTGGCGACGAGCTCCGCCACCGGCAGGCCGTAGCCGGCCTCCGCGGCGTCGGCGTCGTCGTAGGAGGTGAGCACCGTCACGGCGAGGATCCTGAGTCCCGCGCCCCGGCCGCGGACCGCCGCCCGCATGGTCTGCGGGTAGGCGTGGACGGTGAGGAAGGTGGCGCCGGAGCCCGAGGCCGAGCGCACGCCCTCCTCGACGGTGTTGCCGATGTCGTGGAGCTTCAGGTCGAGGAAGACCTTGAGCCCGCGGGCCGCCAGCCGCTCGGCCAGGGCGAGGCCTCCCGCGTATCCGAGCTGGTAGCCGATCTTGTAGAAGGTCGCGGCGTCGCCGATCCGGTCGATCAGCGCCTCGGCGGCCTGCACGCTCGGCAGGTCGAGGGCCACGATCAGGCGGTCGCGGGGGTCGGCAATCTCGGTCATCGGCGCGTCCTTCGGGGGTCGCGGCACGGATCACGCGCCGGCGATGCCTGTCAATGCGGGCGGGTCCGGGCGACGCCGTCCCCGACCTCCCGTGCGCGCCCCGCCTCGCGCGCCGTCCTTGCGAGCGCAGCGAAGCAATCCAGGGCGGCGCGCCGGTCTCGGATTTGATGTGTCGCTGGATTGCTTCGCTGCGCTCGCAAAGACGGGCGCGACCCTTCAGTCCCGAGGGATATGGGATGCGCATGTCGTCGCTGCCTGGACGAGGCCCCTCATCCCGCCATCACCCCGCCATCACCCGCGCCACCTCGGCGCGCAGCACCGGCAGCAGCTCCGCCTCGAACCAGGGCTCGCGCTTCAGCCAGCCGTTGTTGCGCCAGGACGGGTGGGGCAGGGGGAGCACCCGGGGGCGGCGCGGCTCGGCCAGGATCTCCCGCCAGCGCCGCACCGTCCCGGTGAGGCCGCCCTCCATCCGCCCGAGGTGCCAGCCCTGCGCGTACTGGCCGATCACCAGGATCAGCTCCAGATCCGGCAGGCCGGAGAAGAGTTCCGCCCGCCAGCGCTCGGCGCATTCCCGGCGGGGCGGCCGGTCGCCGCCCTTGGCGTCGAGGCCGGGGAAGCACGACCCCATCGGCACGATGGCCACCCGGGCGGGATCGTAGAACCGCGCCGCGTCGAGGCCGAGCCAGGCGCGCAGCCGCACGCCCGACGGGTCGGTGAAGGGCTGCCCGGTGCGGTGGGCGCGGGTGCCGGGGGCCTGGCTGGCGATGCAGAGGCGGGCCGTGGCCGAGCCCTGGACGATCGGCCGGGGCTCCTGGGGCAGGTGCGGCCCGTAGCGCGGCGTGTCGCGGCAGAGGCGGCAGGCGCGCAGGCGCGCGGCGGTGTCGTCGAAGGCGGGCATGGCCCGGAGATGGCGTCGCGGCGCGCGAAAAAGAAACGGCGCGGTGTCGCGCCGCGCCGTCGTCAGTCGGGTCTCTTGCCTTGGGGGGAAGGCCCACCCTTCCTACGCCGATCCGGGCCGGCGGAACGTGCGTTTCCTCACGCGCCCTTCACGCCGGAGAGGTCGAGCGGCAGCGAGCGCAGGCGCCGGCCGGTCGCGGCGAAGACCGCGTTGGCGATCGACGGCCCGAGCACGGGCACGCCCGGCTCACCGATCCCGGTGGGCGCCGCCTGGCTCGGCACGATGTGCACCTCCACCTTCGGCATCTCGCTCATCCGGGTCGGCTCGTAGGCGTCGAAATTGTGCTCCTGCACCTGCCCGTCCTTGAGGGTGATGCGGTTGCGCAGCACCGCCGACAGGGCGAAGCCCACCGCGCCCTCGACCTGCGCGCGGATCACGTCCGGGTTGACCGGAACGCCGACATCCACCGCCGCCACGATCCGGTTGACGCGGATCGCGGCGTCGTGCGCCGTGACGTCGGCCACCATGGCGACGTAGGAGCCGAAGGATTCGTGGACCGCCACCCCGAGGCCGCGGCCCTGGTCCTGCGGCTTGGCGCTCCAGCCGGCCTTCTCGGCGGCGAGCTTGAGCACGCCGGACAGCCGCGGCGCCTGGGTCAGGAGGGAGAGCCGGTAGGCGACCGGATCGACGTTGGCGGCGTGGGCCAGCTCGTCGATCATCACCTCCATCACGTGGGCCGTGTGGGTGTGGCCGACCGAGCGCCACCACAGGACCGGCACGCCCTCGCGGCCGTTATGGACGCCGAACCGGTAGGCCGGCAGCGCGTAGGCGGTGTCGGAGGCGCCCTCCACGGTGGTGGCGTCGATGCCGTTCTTGACGATCATCGCCTCGAAGGGCGAGCCGATCATGATCGACTTGCCGACCATCACGTGGTCCCAGCCGACCACCGCGCCCTTGCCGTCGATGCCGGCCCGGACCCTGTGCAGCACGGTCGGGCGGTAATAGCCGCCGGCCATGTCGTCCTCGCGGGTCCAGACGAGGTGGAGCGGGGCCTTCTCGCCGGACGCCTTGAAGACGGTGGCGGCTTCCGCGAGGTAGTCGGCGGTGGGCGTCGCCCGGCGCCCGAACGAGCCGCCGGCCCAGTTGCTGTGCAGCCGGACCCGGTCGGCCGTCACGCCGAGGATCGCCGCCATCGTGGCCTGCTCGACGGTCTGGAACTGGAAGCCCGCGTAGACGTCGTAGCCGCCGTCGGCCCCCTTCTCGATCGTGGCGTTCAGGGGCTCCATCGCCGCGTGGGCGAGGTAGGGGAAGGTGAACTCGGCCTCGACGACCTTGGCGGCGCCCTTGAGCGCCGCCTGCGGGTCGCCGCGCTCGGAGGCCGTCAGGCCGGGACCCTTGGCGCGCTCGCGGTACTCGGCCAGGATCGCGTCGGACGAGCGGGTCTCGGCGGTGCTGTCGTCCCAGGCGACGGTCAGCGCCTCGCGGCCCTTCATGGCCGACCACGTGTCGCGGGCGATCACCGCCACGCCGGTCGGCACCTGCACCACGTCGAGGACGCCCGCGACCTTCCGGGCGGCCGCGGCGTCGAAGCTCTTCACGGTGGCGCCGAAGCGCGGGGCCCGGGCGACGAGGGCCGTGACCTGGTTCGGGCGGCGGATGTCGAGGGAGTAGACCGCCGTGCCATTGGTCTTGGCGACGGAATCGAGGCGCGGCACCTTCTGGCCGATCAGCGTCCACTCGCTCGGGTCCTTGAGCCGCGGCTCGGACGGCACCGGCAGCGAGGCGGCCGAGGCCGCGAGCTCCCCGAACCGGGCCTGCCGGCCGGACGGAGCGTGGCGCACGAGACTGTCGGCGACCGTGATCTCGGAGACCGGCACCTTCCAGCGGAAGGCGGCCTCGGCCATCAGCATCTCGCGGGCGGCCGCGCCCGCCTTGCGCAGCTGGAACCAGGAATTGGCCACCGCGGTCGAGCCGCCGGTGCCCTGGATCGGGCCCATCAGGCTGTTGTTGTAGAGCGCCGCGTCGGCGGGCGCGAACTCGGTGCGGACGTGTCGCCAGTCGGCGCCGAGCTCGTCGGCCAGGATCGTGGCGAGCCCGGTCGTGTTCCCCTGGCCCATGTCGAGGTGCTTGATCACCACCGTGACGGTGTCGTCCGCGCCGATCCGCACGAAGGCGTTGGGCTGCGCCTTCACGTCGGCGAGGTTCGGGCCGGCGGCGGCGCGGGCGGGTTTCGGGTCGAGCCGGAACGCGACCACGAGGGCGCCGGCGCCCGCGAGCAGGCCGCGGCGGCTCGGACGGACGGGGAGGGGGTTCGGTCGACGGGCGTTCAGCATGGCGGCGAGGCTCCGGTCGGGACCGCGGGGGAGGGCGGGAAGGTGGGCGCCGGGACGGATCAGGCGAGGCTGCGCGCGGCTTCGTGAATCGCCGCGCGGATGCGCTGATAGGTGCCGCAGCGGCAGATGTTGCCGTCCATGGCGCCGTCGATATCGGCGTCGGTGGGCTTGGCGTTGCCCGAGAGCAGGCCGATCGCCGACATGATCTGGCCGGACTGGCAGTAGCCGCACTGGACCACGTCGAGCTTGCGCCAGGCCGCCTGGACGGCCTCGGCCACCCGGCCCGACACGCCCTCGATGGTCGTCACCTGCGCCGCGCCGACATCGCCCAGCCGCGTCTGGCAGGCCCGGACCGGCTGGCCGTCGAGGTGGACCGTGCAGGCGCCGCACTGCGCGATGCCGCAGCCGTACTTGGTGCCGGTGGCGTCGAGCCGGTCGCGCAGCACCCAGAGCAGGGGCATGTCGGGATCGGCGTCGATCGCGTGCGCGACGCCGTTGACGGTGAGATTCGGCATGGTCGGCGACCCTCTCTCGACGCGCGTGTCCGGGCGCCCCGGATCGCGGCGTGCGACCGCGCTCGGGCCGGCGGGCCTCCACCCGAGACTAGCGGGCGCGGGCCCCGACACGATGTGCGGCACCGCACGTCGATCCGGCGGCACGACAGTCTCGATACAGCCCGCGATGCTTAAGATTGCAGGGATGTCGGCAGCCGCTTCTTAACATATCCGCCCCATCCTCACGGAGTGCTTCCCCGCCACCGCCGCCCGTCCGCGCATTCGAGCCGAGTTTGAAGACGCGCATGTCCGATCTCACCGTCGAGATGGTCCAGCGCGGTCGCGGCCCCTCGACGGAGGAGGCGGCGCGCCGCCGCGGGGTCGCCCGGGAAATCCGCTCGGCCCGGGAGAAGCTGACCTCGCGGACCGGCCTCGAACGGGCCTTCGACTACGAGCTGCTGCGCCACTACGCCCAGTACCGGGTCGGCGCGGGCATCCCGCTGGTGGGGTTCGCGGCGGTGCTGGCCGCGGCGTCGACCTTCTGGATCGCGCCGCCGGTGGCGGCGATCTGGGCGCTCGGCGTGGTCCTGATGATCTCGCTCAACACGACGTTGAGCCGGCGCTTCCTCCGCGCCGACCCGGCGACGATCCCGCTCGCCCGCTGGCGCCGCCGCTTCCTGGTCGGCGAGGTGCTGCAGAGCCTGTCGTGGGCCGCGATGATCGGGCTCGGAACCACCGGCGGCTGGACCTTCGCGCTGTTCGGCCTCGTCATCGCCTCCGCGGTCACCACCATGCTGGCCGCGACGGTGCCGCTCGCCGCCGTCGCCGCCCTGGTGCCGCTGGCCCTCGCCACCGCCTCGCTCGCGGCCTTCTCCCGCGGGATGGACCTGCTGATGCTGGTGGTCATGGCCGGCGGCGCGCAGGTCTTCTTCCTCGGCCTGTCCCGCCGCCTCTACACCTCGACGGTGGGCGCCCTGCGCTCCCGCGCCGAGAAGGACGCGGTGTTCGGCGAGTTGGAGCAGGCCAAGGCCAATTCGGACGAGGCCCGCCGCCGGGCCGAGGAGGCCAACCTCGCCAAGTCGCGCTTCCTCGCCACGATGAGCCACGAGCTGCGCACGCCGCTCAACGCCATCCTGGGCTTCTCGGAGGTGATGAAGAACGAGGTGTTCGGCACCCATACGGCGCCGTCCTACCGCGAGTACTCGCACGACATCCACGACAGCGGGATGCACCTCCTGAACCTGATCAACGAGATCCTCGACCTGTCGCGGATCGAGGCGGGGCGCTACGAGCTGAACGAGGAGCCGGTGCAGCTCGCCCACGTGGTCGAGGAGTGCCGCCACATGATGGGCCTCCGGGCCAAGGCGAAGAACCAGACCTTCCACGACCTCGTCGACGGCTCGCTGCCGCGGCTCTGGGCCGACGAGCGGGCTCTGCGCCAGATCGTCCTGAACCTCCTGTCGAACGCCGTGAAGTTCACGCCCCCGGGCGGCGAGATCTGGCTGAAGGTCGGCTGGACCGCCTCGGGCGGGCAGTACGTCTCGGTGAAGGACAGCGGCCCGGGCATCCCCGAGGACGAGCTCGGCACGGTCCTGTCCTCGTTCGGGCGCGGCTCGCTCGCGATCAAGACCGCCGAGCAGGGCTCCGGCCTCGGCCTTCCGATCGTGAAGGGCCTCGTGGAGCTGCACGGCGGGCAGTTCCAGCTGTCCTCCAAGCCCCGCGAGGGCACCGAGGTGGTGGTGACCCTGCCGGCCGCCCGGGTCATGGACACGCTGCCGCCGGTCGAGGTCGAGCCGGACTTCGTGGGCCCCGTGCGCGGCCCCCTCAACCGCGCCGCCTGAGCGGCCCGTCGGGCCGCGGGCCCCGGCTCAGCCGAGACCGCCGAGGGCGCAGACCCGCGCCCACTCGGCCTCGGTCACCGGCTGCACCGACAGCCGGGAATTGTTGACCAGCACCATGTCGGCGAGCGCCGCGTCGGCCTTGATCGCCTCGAGCGTGACCGGGCTCGGCAGCGCCCGCACGGCCCTGACGTCGACCATGCCGAAGCGGCCGGTCTCGTCGGTGTGGTCGGGATAGTAGGCGCGGATCACCGCCACGATGCCCACCACCGCCTTGCCCTCGTTCGAGTGGTAGAAGAAGCCCTCCTCGCCGACCTGCATGGCCATCAGCTGCTTCTTGGCGAGGTGGTTGCGCACGCCGTTCCAGTGCGTGCCGGCCTCCCCGGCCGCGACCTGCTGATCCCACGACCAGGTCGCGGGCTCGGATTTGAACAGCCAGTACGCCATCGCTGAAGTCCCAGTAGACCGCCCGGCCGGGCGGCGCGCCCCGCCATAGCCCAGCTTCGCCTCCCGGGAACAGGCCGGTCCGGCCCCGGCCGCGCGCGGGACCGGCGGTCAAGCAGAACCCGCGTAGAACGCCGCAGCTCTGCTATCGCAAGCCTTGGGCAAATATTAAATTCTGCATGCAAATAGCCGTATAGCGCGTCACGCACCAATCGCCGGTTGCATACATGATCTCAGTCATCGGTTGCTTTATCGGTGAACACAACCTGTGGCTGGTAGGCCTCGCGGCCCTGGTCTGCGCGCTGGCGAGCGGCACCGCGATCGAGCTCCTCACCCATGCCGGCCGGACCGGCGGCCGCGGCCGCTACGTCTGGGTCGCGGTGGCCGCCGCCGCCGGGGGATCGGGGATCTGGGCGACGCATTTCCTGGCGATGCTCGCCTTCGAGCCCGGGCTGCCGTCGGGCTACGGCGTCGGGCTGACGCTCCTCTCCTACGTGGACGCCGTCGCGATCACCGGGCTCGGCTTCGCCCTGGCCGTCTCCGGCCGGGCGGTCCAGGCGGGCCTCGGCGGCGCCGTGGTCGGCGGCGGCATCGCGACGATGCACTACACCGGCATGGCCGCCTATCAGGTGGCGGGGCACCTCGCCTGGACCCCCGCGCTGGTCGTGGTCTCGGTCGGCCTCGGGGCGGGGCTCGGCGCCGCCGCCCTGGTGGTCGGCCTGTCGGCCACCACGTTCCGGGGCCGGTACGGCGGCGCCGCGCTGCTGATCCTGGCGATCTGCGGCCACCACTTCGCCGGCATGGGCGCGGTGACCCTGCATCCCGACCCCACCGTGGCGATCCCCTCGGGCGCGATCCGGAGCGGGTGGCTCGCCGCGGCCGTGGCGGTGGCGAGCTGCCTGATCCTGCTGCTCGCCGGCGCCGCCCTCGTGGTCGACCTGCGCGAGCGCCGCCGCGCCGATCTCGAGCGCGAGCGCCTGCGCAGCCTCGCCAACGCGGCCGTGGAGGGCCTCGTCGTCTGCCGCGGCGGCGAGATCGTCAGCGCCAACGAGGCCTTCGCCCGGCTCGCGGGCCTGGAGGCGGCCCTCCTGACGGGCCGGAGCCTCAGCGCCTACCTGCCGGACCTCGTGCCCGGCTCAGGGACGGCCGACCAGCCCCTGGAGACCGAACTCGTCCCGGCGGCGGGCGCCCCCATTCCCGTCGAGGTGATCATGCGCCCGGTCGCCGAGTACGGGCGCCTGCCGCACCACGCCGTGGCGGTGCGCGACCTGCGCGCGCGGCGCCGGGCCGAGAGCGAGATCCACTACCTCGCCCACCACGACGCGCTCACCGGCCTCGCCAACCGCACGAGCTTCCACGCCCGGCTCGAGCGCGCGATGCGCGCCGCGGACGCCCAGGGCGGCCGGCTCGCGGTGCTGTGCCTGGACCTCGACCGCTTCAAGGAGGTCAACGACCTGTTCGGGCACGCCGCCGGCGACGCGATGCTGCGCGACCTCGCGCTGCGGGTCGGCGGTCTCCTCGATCCCGAGCAGCTGATGGCGCGGCTCGGCGGCGACGAGTTCGCCATCCTGACGCCGCAGGCGGAGGGACAGGCGGAGCGGCTGGCCGAGCGGATCCTCGCCACCCTGGCGGCGGTTCCGGCCGCCTCCGGCCCGGTGATCGCCACCAGCATCGGCATCGCGGTCTATCCCGACGACGCCGCGGACCTGCGCGCGCTCCTGAGCCACGCCGACGCCGCCCTCTACCGGGCCAAGAGCGAGGGGCGCGGCACCTGCCGGCGCTACGACGCCAGCATGGGCGCCGAGATCCGCGACAGGCGCCAGCTCGAGCACGACCTCCGCCACGCGGTGGCGCGGGGCGAGCTGGAGCTCGTCTACCAGCCGCAGAGCCAGATCGAGTCCGGCACGGTCACGGGCTTCGAGGCGCTGCTGCGCTGGCACCATCCGGCCAGGGGCGGCATCTCGCCGGCCGTGTTCATCCCGATCGCCGAGGAAACCGGGGCGATCCTCGAGATCGGCGCCTGGGTGCTGCGGGAGGCCTGCCGGGCGGCGGCCGGCTGGCCGAACCCGCTGGCGATTGCCGTCAACGTCTCGGCGGTGCAGCTCCACAACCCGCACTTCGTCCCGTTCGTCCACGGGACCCTGTACGAATCCGGATTGCGGGCGGAGCGCCTGGAGATCGAGATCACCGAGACCGCGCTGATCCGGGATCCGGCCCGGGCGCTCCTCACCCTGCGCCAGCTCAAGGCCCTCGGCGTGCGGATCGCCATGGACGATTTCGGCACCGGCTACTCGTCGCTGTCGAACCTGCGCGCCTTCCCGTTCGACCGGATCAAGATCGACGGCTCGTTCATCAGGGCGGTCCACAGCAACCCGCAGGGGGCCGCGATCGTGCGCTCCGTCCTGGGGCTGGGGCGCGGCCTCGGGCTCGCCGTGGTGGCGGAGGGCGTGGAGACCGCCGAGGAGCTGTCCTTCCTGGCCGGCGAGCAGTGCCACCTCGCCCAGGGCTACCTGCTGGGTCGGCCGGCGCCGATCGCGCGCTTCGCGGCCCACACCCACGGCCACGGCCAAGGACAAGGACAAGGCCACGCTGTGCCGGCGGCCTCGGTGGCGTGACGCGGGTTGCGGGCCGGGGCCGGCGTCAGTCGGTCTCCCCGCGCAGCGGACGGGCCAGCAGGCCGGCGATCACGTCGTCGACGCTGGCGGTGCCCGCCACGATGGCGGCGACGGCCGCCGCCACCGGCATTTCGATGCCCCTGGCGGCGGCCAGCCCGGCCAGCGCCGCGGCCGTGAACGCCCCCTCGGCGAGCTTGCCGCCCGCGGCCTCGGCCGGGCTCGCCCCGGCGCCGAGGCGCTGGCCGAAGGCGAAGTTGCGCGATTGCGGCGAGGAGGCGGTGAGCACGAGGTCGCCGAGGCCGGAGAGCCCCATCAGCGTCTCGGGCCGGCCCCCGAAGGTGCGGGCGAAGCGCATCAGCTCGGCGAAGGCCCGGGCGATCAGCGCCGCCCGGGCGCTCTCGCCGAGCCCGCGCCCGGCCACGATCCCGCAGGCGATGGCGAGCACGTTCTTGCCGGCGCCGCCGATCTCGACGCCGCGCACGTCGTCGGTGTGGTAGAGGCGGAAGCTCGGTCCCGACAGCAGCGCGCTCAGGGCGGCGGCGAGGCCGGCATCGGCCGCCGCCAGGGTCACGGCCGTGGGCAGGCCGCGGGCGACGTCGATCGCGAAGCTCGGGCCGGACAGGACCGCCACGGGCGTTCCCGGCGGCAGGACCTGCTCGGCCACCGCGCTGAGGAAGCTGTCGCTGCCGCGCTCGATCCCCTTGGCGCAGAGGATGACCGGCCCGGCCGTCGCCAGGGGTCCGCGCAGGGATTCCAGCACGCCGCGCACGGTCTGGGCGGGCACGACCAGGAGCGTCGCCCGGGCACGGGCGAGGTCGGCGGCCTCGCCCGTCGCCCGGATCGCCGGGTGGAGCGGCACGCCCGGCAGGTAGCGCGGATTCTCCCGCTGGGCCTGCAGGGCGGCGGCGGCCCCCGCGTCGCGCAGCCAGAGGGTGACGGGATGGCCGGCCCCGGCGGCGGCGTTGGCCAGCGCCGTGCCCCAGGCCCCGCCGCCGACGACGTTGATCGGGGTCTCGGCGCTCATGCCGCTTCCTCCCTGTCGGCGCAGTCCAGCCGGTAGAGCACGTGGTCGCGCAGCGGCCCCTCCGGCACCGCCGGGTGCGGGAATGTCCCGGCCGCGCGCATGCCGAGGCGCTCCATCACGGCGCGGGAGCGGCCGTTGCCGGCCGCCGTGAAGGCCACGACGCTGCGGATCCCGCAGCGCTCCGCGAGGTCGGCGCGGGCGAGCCGCGCGGCGCGCGTGGCGAGGCCGCGGCCCCAGGAGTCGCGCGCGAGGCGCCAGGCCAGCTCGACCGTCGAACCGGGCCGGTCGCCGCCCGGGAAGGGCAGGGGCCGCAGGATCCGCATCGCGCCGGCGAAGCCGACGAACCGGCCCGCGTGTTCCAGGGCCCAGGGGCCGAACCCGTCCGCCACGAAGCGGCGGTCGAGGAGGCCGGCCTCGGCTTCGCTCTCCGTCGCGGTCCGGGTCCGGGGACAGTGGGCCATCACCGCCGGATCGGCGTTGAGCGCCGCGAACGGCGCCGCGTCCTCCGGGCGCCAGCGGCGCAGGGTCAGGTCGCCGTCGCGGAGAGCCGCGGGCACCGGCGCGAGGGCGATCTTGCCGCGCCACGCGAGCGAGCGGCGGTTGAGGAGGGCGAGATCCGCGCGCCCCGCGAGCACCGCCTCGCCGAGCGCGATCGCCAGCTCCAGCTGCGCGAGGGGCATGGTGGCGTGGGCGGGCGGGCGGACATGGTCGCGCCAGGCACCGCCGCAGGCGTGGTCCAGGAGGATGCGGGCGAAGCAATGGTCGAGCCGCACCGGCCAGCCCGGCCGGGCGGCCCCGGGCAGGCGGCGCTCCACCAGGTCCCGCCAGTGGGCGCGCCGGTCCGCCGCGCTCATCCGGCCGGGACCGCCGCGCGGGCCGGGGCGGCCGCCAGCGGCCAGCGGGGCCGCGCCGGGGCGGTGAGGTCGTCCACCAGCCCGAGGCGCAGGCGCTCCAGCCCGGCCCAGGCGATCATCGCGCCGTTGTCGCCGCAGAGGGGCAGGGGCGGGGCCACGAAGCTCAGGCCCGCCTCGCCCGCGAGGGACGCGAGCGCCCGCCGGACGGCGCCGTTGGCCGCCACGCCCCCCGCCGCCACCAGGGCGGTCGGGCGTCCGGCGACGTCCGAGAAGGCGCGCAGGGCGACCCGGGCGCGGTCCACCACCACGTCGACCACGGCGGCCTGGAAGCTCGCGCAGAGATCGGCGACGTCGCGCTCGGCGAGCGGAGCGATCCGCTCGGCCTGGATCCGCACGGCGGTCTTGAGGCCCGAGAGGGAGAAGTCGGCCTCGCGGCGGCCGAGCATCGGCCGGGGCAGGGCGAAGCGCTCGGGATCGCCGGCCTCGGCCACGCGCTCGACCTCGGGGCCGCCGGGATAGCCGAGGCCCAGGAGCTTGGCGACCTTGTCGAAGGCCTCGCCGATGGCGTCGTCGACGGTGGAGCCGAGGCGCACGTAGTCGCCGACGCCGCGCACGGCGACGAGCTGGGTGTGGCCGCCCGAGACCAGGAGCAGCAGGTAGGGAAAGGCGATGCCGTCGGTGAGCCGCGCCGTGAGGGCGTGGGCCTCCAGGTGGTTGACGGCGAGCAGGGGCTTGCGGGTCACGAGCGCCAGGGTCTTGGCGGTGACGAGGCCGACCAGCACGCCGCCGATCAGCCCGGGCCCGGCCGCCACCGCGATGCCGTCGAGGTCCCGGAAGCCGGTCCCGGCCCGGTCGAGGGCGCGGGCGATCAGCCGGTCGAGCACCTCGACATGGGCGCGGGCAGCGATCTCCGGCACGACGCCGCCGTAGGCCGCGTGCTCGGCGATCTGACTGAGCACCTCGTTGGCGCGGATCTGAGCGCCACCCTCCTCGTCGACCGACACCACCGCGGCGGCGGTCTCATCGCAGGTGGTCTCGATGCCGAGCACGGTCTTCTGCACGCGCGGAACTCCTTGGTCCGGGCTCATCCTATCCGGCGGCGGCGGCGGCGCGAAGGCGGCCGGCCCCCGCCCGGGCCCGGAGCGTGGTGAATGGGCGCCGCCCTCCGTCCAGGAGGTCGGCGCGCGAGCCGTCGTCAGTCGACGGCGACCATGACGTCGGAGGCCTTGATCACCGCGTAGGCGGGACCGCCGGCGACGAGCTTGAGGGCCTCGACGGCCTCGTTGGTGATCGAGGCGGTGACCACCTGGCCGGGGCTGATCTCGATCCTCACGTGGGAGGTGGTCGCCCCCTTCTCCACCGAGACGACCGTACCCTTGAGAACGTTGCGCGCGCTGATCTTCATGGTCTTCTGCCAATCTCCACGAGCGGCACCGGAACGGGCCGCGGGGCGGCCCCGGGCCGGTCTCCTACAGCATGGCGGAGCCCGGCGCGACCGCCTCAGCGCGGATCGGCCCCGGGCGCGCCGGGCTCGTCCTCGGGGACCGGCGCGGCGCCCCAGGCGGCGAGCGCGGCGTTGAGGTCTTCGAGGACGAAGTGCCGGGCGCTGTCCCGGTCGTAGCCTTCCGCGAGGATTTCGTCGTAATCCGTGAAGACGTGGCGCGCGTAGGCCACGAGGGCGAGGCGGGCCGCCGTCTCGGGGGCGGCCCGGCGGAGGCCGGGGCTCGCCAGCGCCCGGTCGAGGGCGGCCTCCGCCTCGAAATCCGGCAGGCGCGGGGCGAGGCGGGCCAGGGCCGCGGCGACGGCCTCCCGGCGGTTCAGGGGCGGACCGGCGCTCACCGGGGATCTGCCGTCGGCATGATTTTAAAGGTGTGATCGGGTAGGATCGCCGCCAGATGAGGCGGGGCCGGCACAGGATCCTCCGCCGGGGAGATCACGTCCATGGCAATTCTTCGTCCCGCGCTGCTTCTCGGCCTCCTGCTCGGGGCGACGCCGGCGCTGGCCCAGAGCCCGGCTCCGGGCGCGGGCCCCGGCCCCGCCGCCCCGGCCGGCCCCATCGTGGGCGGCCGCCGGGTCACCCCCATGAGCCAGACCAAGCCGACGGGCAACGCCGCGGCCACCGGACTGCCGCAGCCCGTGAGCCAGGCCGAGATGATCAAGGCTCAGAAGGCCGCCGAGGCCCGCTCGAAGGCCTGGGACAGCAAGATGCGGCACACGATGGGCTCGATCTGCCACGGCTGCTGAGGCCCGCGCCCCGTCCCGGGTGCCGGAGGCCGGCCTTCGGGACTGAGGTATCGAAACGCGAAGGGGCCGCCCGAACGGGCAGCCCCTCCATCGGTCGCCGGGGCGACAGGATCAGCGGGAGTAGAACTCGATGACGAGGTTCGGCTCCATCTGCACCGGGTAGGGCACCTCGGACAGGCTGGGGATGCGGGTGACGCGGGCGGTCATCTTGGCGTGGTCGGCCTCGATGTAGTCCGGCACGTCGCGCTCGGAGAGCTGCGTCGCCACGATGACGATCTCGAGCTGGCGGGACGACTCCTTGACCTCGATGAGGTCGCCGGCCTTCACCTGGTAGCTCGGGATGTTGACGCGGACGCCGTTCACCTTGACGTGGCCGTGGTTGACGAACTGGCGCGCGGCGAACGGGGTGGCGACGAACTTCGCCCGGTAGACCACGGCGTCGAGGCGGCGCTCGAGCAGGCCGACGAGGTTCTCGCCGGAATCGCCGCGCAGGCGGATCGCCTCGGCGTAGTAGCGGCGGAACTGCTTCTCGGTGATGTTGCCGTAGTAGCCCTTGAGCTTCTGCTTGGCGCGCAGCTGCGTGCCGAAGTCGCTCATCTTGCCCTTGCGGCGCTGGCCGTGCTGGCCGGGGCCGTACTCGCGGCGGTTGACGGGGCTCTTCGGGCGGCCCCAGATGTTCTGGCCCATGCGGCGGTCGAGCTTGTGCTTCGCCTGAATCCGCTTCGACATATCTTCCGCGTCCTCTCGTGACGAGAATGAGGAACGCGCCCTCCTTTTCCCGGCCCTTCGCGGTCCGGGACGACAGGGCGGGAGGATCCCGCCCACGGGTGCGCGTGAAAACGCGACGGGGCCCCGTGCGGAGCCCCATCGACGGGCGGGTCTTTAGGGGACGGACGCGCCGCGGTCAACCGTGAGAGGTCAGATGAACGAGTCAGTCGCGCTCCGGCGCGGTGCGCCCGCGGACGCGGACGCGATCCGGGCGCTGGTGGAGGCGGCCTACACGAAGTGGATCCCGGTGATCGGCCGCCTGCCGATCCCCATGCGGGCGGACTACGCGCAGGCTCTGCGGGACCACCGCTTCGACCTGCTGGTGGCCGGCCCGGATCTCGCCGGCCTGATCGAGACGCGGACCGAGGCCGATCACCTTCTGGTCGTCAACGTCGCGGTGCATCCGGCCTTCCAGGGCCGGGGCTTCGGCAGCCGGCTGATGGGACGCGCCGACGCGGTCGCGGGCGAGGCCGGGCTGACGCGACTGCGCCTCTACACCAACAAGAAGTACACGGCGAACCTGCGCCTCTACGGGGCACTCGGCTACCGGGTGGAGCGGGAGGAGCTCTACGACGGACCGGGCCGGACCCGCGACGACGACGTCACCGTGCACATGGTGAAGGACCTGGTTTGAGGAATCGGCGCCGGCCCTGCCGCCATCGCGCCCGCAGCGAAGCGACCCGGAGTCGCGCGCCGCCGTCGAGCGTGGCGCCTCTGGGTCGCTTCGCTCCCCGCGCAGAGACGGCACGTCTGCCGGCTCCCCTCAGGTCACCACGCTCGGCTCAGGCCTTCCGGTGCGCGGCGCGATCTCGGCGATCGCGCGGGCTGCGGCGGCCACCGGGGCCAGCACCTCGGCCACGGCCAAGTCGAGCCGGTCCGGCGCGTTCTCGTAGCGCTCCAGGTAGACCCGCAGCGTCGCCCCGGCGGTGCCGGTGCCCGAGAGCCGGAACACCGCCCGCGCGTCCTCGGCGAAGCCGATCCGGATGCCCTGGCGCTCGGTGAGCGAGCCGTCGACCGGGTCGCGGTAGGCGAACTCGTCGGCCGTCGACACCG
This sequence comes from Methylobacterium sp. 285MFTsu5.1, assembly GCF_000383455.1. Lineage (NCBI taxonomy): Bacteria > Pseudomonadati > Pseudomonadota > Alphaproteobacteria > Hyphomicrobiales > Methylobacteriaceae > Methylobacterium > Methylobacterium sp. 285MFTsu5.1. The sequence goes on from NZ_KB911277.1 coordinate 72,005, forward strand.
TGAGGTCGCCGATCCGCGTGCCCGGCAGCCCGGCGAGCTTCTCGCGGAGCGCGTCCATCAGGCCGTTGGCGGCGTCGGAATCGACCTCCTCGTAATCGTGGCGGGCGTAGTAGTCGCGCCCGTAGGCGCGCCAATGCGCTCGCACCAGCGCGTCGGCGCGCTCGCCGGTGGCGGCCAGGATGTTGAGCCAGAGCAGCACCGCCCAGAGCCCGTCCTTCTCGCGCACGTGGTTCGAGCCGGTGCCGGCGCTCTCCTCGCCGCACAGGGTGATGAGGCCCGCATCCAGCAGGTTTCCGAAGAACTTCCAGCCGGTGGGTGTCTCGTAGGCCTCGATGCCGAGGGCGGCGGCGACCCGGTCGGCGGCGCGGCTGGTGGGCATGGACCGCGCGACACCGGCGAGCCCGCCGGCGTAGCCCGGCGCCCGGTGGGCGTGGGCGGCGAGCAGGGCGAGGCTGTCGCTCGGCGTCACGAACAGGCCCGGCGCCACGATCATGTTGCGGTCGCCGTCGCCGTCCGAGGCCGCGCCGAAATCCGGCGCGTCCGGGCCCTGCATCAGGTCGAACAGGTCGTGGCAGTGGACCGGGTTCGGGTCCGGGTGGTGGCCGCCGAAATCCTCCTTCGGCACGGCGTTGACCACCGTGCCGGCGGAGGCGCCGAGCATCCCTTCGAGGATCGCCGTCGCGTACGGCCCCGTCACCGCGCTCATAGCGTCGAAGCGCATGCGGAAGCCGGAGGCGAACAGCCGCGACACCGCGTCGAAGTCGATGAGCGTGCGCATCAGCTCGGCGTAATCGGCCACCGGGTCGATCACCGTGACCGTCATGGCGCCGAGGCGGGTGTCGCCGAGCGTGTCGAGGTCGAGGTCCGGGGCCTCGACGAGGCGGTACTCTGTCAGCGCCTTGGCCCGCGCGAAGATCGCGTCGGTGACGGATTCCGGTGCCGGGCCGCCGTTGGCGGCGTTGAACTTGATGCCGAAATCGCCCTCCGGGCCGCCTGGGTTGTGGCTCGCCGAGAGGACGATGCCGCCGAGCGCCTTGGCCTTCCGGATCACGCAGGAGGCGGCCGGCGTCGAGAGAAGGCCGCCCTGCCCGACCAGGACCCGGCCGAAGCCGTTTCCGGCGGCCAGTCGCAGCGTCTTCTGCACCACCTCGCGGTTGAGGAACCGGCCGTCCCCGCCGAGCACCAGGGTGGCGCCCGCCCTGTCGGGCAGGGTGTCGAAGATCGCCTGGACGAAGTTCTCGACGTAGTTCGGCTGCCGGAACACCGGCACCTTCTTGCGCAGGCCGGAGGTGCCCGGCTTCTGGTCGGGGAAGGGCGTGGTCGCGACGGTGGTCGGGGTCGTCATAAGCGGGCGTCTCCCGGGCTCTCCCGCCTCAATGCCCGCGCGGAGGCGCGGCGTCACCAGCCCCGGCGACAGGGGCGGGCTTTTATCACGCGGTTTCGCCGGATCGGGCGACGGAACCCGCCGCCTGTCCGCCGCCGGCCGCCCCGGAGCGTTGCGCCCGCCGGCACCCGCCGGTTCAATCGCCCGAGCCGCCGGACAAGGCGGACCGGAGGAAACCATGGCGGACAGACCGATGCGGACAGATCCGAACGGGGCACGACCGGGCCGGGGCCTGGCCCGGCGCGAGCTGGTCGGGGCGCTCGCCGCCGGGGCGGCGGTCGCGGCCGCGGCGGCCCCTGCCGTCGCGGCTCCCGCGGCCCGGCTGGCCACGGAAGAGTTCCGCCTCCCCTGGAGCGAGCCGGGCGTCGACATCTACGTGCGCAACAAGCGCCCGGCCGGCACCGACACGTTCCCGGGCGACCGGATCCTGCTCTACGTGCACGGCTCGACCTACCCGTCCTCTACGGCCTTCGACCTGCCGCTCGGCGGGATGTCGGCCATGGACTACCTCGCGGGCCTCGGCTTCGACGTCTACTGCGTGGACCTGCCGGGCTACGGCCTGTCGGGGCGCCCGGCCGCCATGGACGCGCCGCCGGACGACAACCCGCCGCTGATGCGCACGCCCGACGCCGCCAAGGTGGTGGGGCAGGTCGTCGACTTCATCAAGAAGCGGCGCGGCGTCGAGAAGATCGACCTGATGGGCTGGTCCTGGGGGACCTCCACCATGGGGCTCTACACCAGCACCCACAACGACAGCGTCAACCGCCTCGTCCTCTACGCGCCGCAATTGCTCGCGCGCACGCCGGGCCTGATCGGCGGCGGTGGCAAGGTCGGGGCCTACCGCACCGTCAGCCGGGACAGCGCCCGGGCCCGCTGGCTGACCGGGGTGCCCGAGGACAAGAAGGCCGACCTGATCCCGGCGGGCTGGTTCGACCAGTGGGCCGACGCGACCTTCGCGACCGACGCGGACGGGGCGAAGCGGTCGCCGCCGGTCCTGCGCGCGCCGAACGGCACGGTCGCCGACAAGGACGCCTACTGGGCGGCCGGCAAGCCGCTCTACGACCCGGGCGAGATCCGCGTGCCGGTGCTGATCATCCACGCCGAGTGGGACGCCGACCTGCCGAGCTACCAGGCCCAGGAATACTTCGCCAAGCTCACCCACGCCCCCTACAAGCGCTTCGTCGAGCTGGGGGAGGGCACCCACACGGTGATGATGGAGAAGAACCGCATGCAGTTCCTCCACGCCGTCGGGGCGTTCCTCACGGAGGCGGACCCGCAGGCGCTGAACTGAGGCGCCTCGGCAATGAGGTCCGCGGCGGCCAGCTTGGCCGCCGCGGGAGGCGCGTCCTACTCCGCCGCCTGCCGGGCCGCGTAGCCCAGCCGCTCGTTCAGCGCGCGGATCAGCTTGGCTGCCGCCTCGGCGATCACCGTGCCGGGCGGGAAGATCGCCGCCGCGCCGGCCGCCGTCAGCGCCTCGTAGTCGCCCGGCGGGATGACGCCGCCGATGGCGATCATCACGTCGTCGCGGCCCTGCTCGGTGAGCGCCGCCTTCAGCTCCGGCACCAGCGTCAGGTGGCCGGCCGCCAGCGACGAGACGCCGACGATGTGGACGTCGTTCTCCACCGCCTGCCGGGCGGCCTCCGCCGGCGTGGCGAAGAGCGGCCCGATATCCACGTCGAAGCCGAGATCCGCGAAGGCCGAGGCGATCACCTTCTGGCCGCGGTCGTGACCGTCCTGGCCCATCTTGGCGACCAGGATGCGCGGCCGGCGGCCGTCGTTCTCCTCGAACGCCTCGACCAGCGCCCGGACTTCCTCGACCACTGGCGACATGCCCCCCACCTCACGCTTGTAGACGCCGGAGATCGAGCGGATCTCGGCGCGGTGCCGGCCCCAGGCCTTCTCCAGGGCCTCGGAAATCTCACCCACCGTCGCCTTGGCGCGGGCGGCCTCGACGGCGAGTTCGAGCAGGTTGCCGGCACCGTCGGCGGCCTTCGTGAGCGCCTCGAGCCGGGCCGTCACGGCGGCCTCGTCGCGCTCGTCGCGCAGGCGCTTGAGCTTGTCGATCTGGAGCCGGCGGACATTGCCGTTGTCGACCCGCAGCAGCTCGATCGCCATCTCGTCGTCGGCGCGGAACTTGTTGATGCCCACGATGGTCTGCCGGCCGGAATCGATCCGCGCCTGGGCGCGGGCGGCGGCCTCCTCGATGCGGAGCTTCGGGATGCCGGCCTCGATCGCCTTGGCCATGCCACCGAGCCCGTCGACCTCGCGGATGTGCTCCCAGGCGCGGGCGACCATGTCGGCGGTGAGCTTCTCCACGTAGTAGGAGCCGCCCCAAGGATCGACGATCCGGGTGGTGCCGCTCTCCTGCTGCAGGAACAACTGGGTGTTGCGGGCGATCCGGGCCGAGAAGTCGGTGGGCAGCGCCAGCGCCTCGTCCAGCGCGTTGGTGTGGAGCGACTGCGTGCCGCCCTGCGTCGCCGCCATCGCCTCGATGTTGGTGCGGGTGACGTTGTTGAACACGTCCTGGGCGGTGAGCGACCAGCCCGACGTCTGCGAGTGGGTGCGCAGGGCGAGCGACTTCTCCGACTTCGGATCGAACCCCTTCACGAGCTTCGCCCAGATCAGGCGCGCGGCCCGCATCTTGGCGACCTCCATGAAGAAGTTGGTCGAGATCGCCCAGAAGAACGACAGGCGCGGGGCGAACTGGTCGATGGTCAGCCCGGCCGCCAGCCCGGCCTTGATGTACTCGACGCCGTCGGCGAGCGTGTAGGCGAGCTCCAGGTCGTTCGTGGCGCCCGCCTCCTGCATGTGGTAGCCGGAGATCGAGATCGAATTGAACTTCGGCATGTTCTTCGACGTGTAGGCGAAGATATCGGAGATGATCCGCATCGATCCCTTGGGGGGATAGATGTAGGTGTTACGGACCATGAACTCCTTGAGGATGTCGTTCTGGATCGTGCCCGCGAGCTTCTGCGGCGGCACGCCCTGCTCCTCGGCGGCGACGATGTAAAGGGCGAGGATCGGCAGCACCGCGCCGTTCATCGTCATCGACACAGTCATCTCGTCCAGCGGGATGCCGGAGAACAGTGTGCGCATGTCGTAGATCGAGTCGATCGCCACGCCCGCCATGCCGACATCGCCCGAGACGCGGGGATGGTCGGAATCGTAGCCGCGGTGGGTGGCGAGATCGAAGGCGACCGACAGGCCCTTCTGCCCGGCCGCGAGGTTGCGGCGGTAGAAGGCGTTCGAATCCTCGGCCGTGGAGAAGCCGGCATATTGCCGGATCGTCCAGGGCTGGGTGACGTACATGGTCGGGTAGGGGCCGCGCAGGAACGGCGCGATCCCCGGATAGGTGTCGAGGAACTCGATGCCCTCCCGGTCCTCCGGCCCGTAGCGGCCCTTCACCGGGATGCCCTCCGGCGTCATCCAGGGCTCGCCGAGCGCCGGGGCCGACACCGCGAGCGATTCGCCTGAGAACGGGACTTCGGCGAAGTTCGGGATGCGGGAGGTCATGGCGTTGACTCGTTGTGGCGTTTGTCACGCCATTATAGGGACCCGCTCGGAGCGGGCTACTCCCCTATCGGTCAAGCCTCGCGCGGAGGCCGCGCGGCGCCGGCGCCCCGGCAGGCCTCAGCGGACCTCGACGTCCCGGTCCCCCGGGCCGCGCCGCAGCAGGTAGATCACGGCGCCGGCGAGCATCAGCGCCATCCCGTACCACGTGATCGCGTAGACGAGGTGGTTGTTGGGGAAGGCGATCACCGTGAGGCCGCCCACCGGCAGGCCGCCCGGATTGGGTGTCGCGTCCGCGTCCACGAAGTAGGGGGCGACGTCGGTCAGGTCCCGGGCGGCGGCGATCGCTGCCACGTCGCGGGAATACCAGCGGCCGTCCTTCGGATCGTTGGCGCGCAGGAACGCCCCCCCGGGCTCGGTCAGCCGCAGGAGGCCGGTCACCGCGGTCTCGCCGGCGACCTGCCCGGCCGCCCGGGTCGCCGGGTCCCGACGGTCGCCGGGCACGAAGCCGCGATTGACCAGCACGACGGTCCCGTCCGGCCGCCGCAGGGGCGTCAGCACCCAGAAGCCGCCGCCCAGCTCGGTGACGGCCTGAACCAGGGTCTCGCGATCGTGCAGGAAGGTGCCGGAGAGCCGGACATGCCGGTAGGCGTCGTCGGGGCCGACGCGCGGCCACGCGGCGGCGCCGGGCGCCGGCACGGGCGGCGCGTGGACCCGGGCATCGACCCGGGCGATCAGGTCGAGCTTCCAGGCCCGCCGCTCCACCTGCCAGGTCCCGAGCCCCAGCAGCACCAGGAAGACGAGGCCCGCGCCGGCGCCGAACACGGCGCGCCGCAGCAACGAGAGCGGGGCCGGGGAGGGGCCCGGATCGGACCCCCCTCCCGACCCCGCGGGTCTCGAAACCGAACGCGCGCTCAGCGGGCGTTCTTCATGACGTCGTGGGCATCCATCGGCATCATGTTGTGGTTGAGGTGGTACATGACCCACACCGAGCCGGCGAGCATGATCACCACCAGCGTGATGGTGAAGATCAGTGCCATGAAGGTCCAGCCGCCCTCCGACTTCGTGCTCATGTGCAGGAAGTAGATGACGTGCACGACCATCTGGACGCCGCCGAGCGCCAGGATCACCAGGGTGGTGACGAGGCTGTTGTCGAGCACGTTGCCCATCACCAGCCAGAACGGGATCACCGTCAGGATCACCGACAGGACGAAGCCCGTCATGTAGCTCTGGAAGGTGCCGTGCCCGCCCTCGCTGTGGGCGTCGTGGTGGCCGTGCCCGGCGGCGGCGTTGTGAACGTCGGCGCTCATTCGAGCACTCCCATCAGGTAGACGACGGTGAAGACGCCGATCCAGATCAGGTCGAGGAAGTGCCAGAACATCGACAGGCACATCAGCCGGCGCTTGTTCTCGACGATCAGGCCGCGCTTGCTCACCTGCACCATCAGCACGACGAGCCACAGGATGCCCATCGAGACGTGCAGGCCGTGCGTCCCGACCAGGGTGTAGAACGAGGACAGGAACGCGCTGCGCCAGGGCGGCGCGCCCTCGTGGAACAGGTGAACGAACTCGCGGATCTCCAGGGCCACGAAGGCGACGCCGAACAGGCCGGTGATGGCGAGCCAGATCTGCGTCTGCTTCACCCGGTCCCGGTCCATCTCCAGCATGGCGAAGCCGTAGGTGATGGACGAGAACAGCAGCATGGCGGTGTTCACCGCGATGCCCGGCAGGTCGAACAGCTCCTTCGGGGTGGGGCCGGCCGCGTAGCTGCGCCCGAGCACCCCGTAGGTCGCGAACAGGGTCGCGAAGATGAGGCAATCGCTCATCAGGTAGAGCCAGAACCCGAGCATGGTCGAGCCCTCGGAATGATGGCCCTCCTCGTCGGTCTGGTAGAAGACCGGCGCCGCGGCGCCGGGGGGTGCAGTCTCCGCGTGCATCATCGGATCACGCCATCTCCAGTTCGCGCGTCCGCTGACCTTCCGTCCGACTGACGACGTCGGCGGGAATGTAGTAGTCGCGATTGTAATTAAAGGTGTGGGCGATCGCCACGACGAAGATCGCCACGAAGCTGAGGATCGCCAGCCACCAGACGTACCAGACCATGGCGATGCCGAAGGTGAAGTTCAGCGCCGCCAGGATCGCGCCGGCCGCGGTGTTCTTGGGCATGTGGATCGGCCGGTAGCCCTTGAGCGGGCGGTCGAAGCCGCGGTTCTTCATGTCCCACCACGCGTCGGAATCGTGGACCACCGGCGTGAAGGCGAAGTTGTAGTCCGGCGGCGGCGAGGAGGTGGACCATTCCAGCGTCCGGCCGCCCCACGGGTCGCCGCTGAGGTCGCGCAGCTTGTCGCGGTTCCGGATCGAGACCACGAACATGATGATCTGCGAGGCGATGCCGCAGGCGATCAGCGCCGCGCCGAAGGCCGCGATCACGAACCAGATCTGCAGCGACGGGTCGTCGAAGTGCTGCATGCGCCGGGTCACGCCCATCAGGCCGAGCACGTAGAGCGGCATGAAGGCGACGTAGAACCCGGTCACCCAGAACACGAGGGCCATCTTCCCCCAGAACTCGTCGAGCTTGAAGCCGAAGGCCTTGGGAAACCAGAAGGTCACGCCGGCGAACATGCCGAACAGCACGCCGCCGATGATCACGTTGTGGAAGTGCGCGATCAGGAACAGCGAGTTGTGCAGGACGAAGTCCGCCGGGGGCACAGCGAGCAGGACGCCGGTCATGCCGCCGATCACGAAGGTGACGATGAACGCCACCACCCACAGCATCGGCACCTCGAACCGGATCCGGCCGCGGTACATCGTGAACATCCAGTTGAAGATCTTCGCGCCCGTCGGGATCGAGATGATCATGGTCGTGATCCCGAAGAACGAGTTCACGTCCGCGCCCGAGCCCATCGTGAAGAAGTGGTGCAGCCACACGAGGTAGGCGAGGATGGTGATCACCACCAGCGCGTAGACCATCGAGGTGTAGCCGAACAGGCGCTTGCCGCAGAAGGTCGAGGTGATCTCCGAGAACACGCCGAAAGCCGGCAGGATCAGGATGTAGACCTCCGGGTGACCCCAGATCCAGATCAGGTTGAAGTACAGCATGGCGTTGCCGCCGAGGTCGTTCGTGAAGAAGTGCGTGCCGACGTAGCGGTCGAGCGACAGCATCGCGAGAACGGCCGTGAGGATCGGGAAGGCGGCCACGATCAGGATGTTGGTGCACAGCGACGACCAGACGAAGATCGGCAGCTTCATCATGGTCATGCCGGGCGCCCGCATCTTCACGATGGTGGCGATCAGGTTGATCCCTGAGAGCAGCGTCCCGATGCCGGCGATCTGCAGGGCCCAGATGTAGTAGTCGACGCCCACGCCCGGGCTCATCGCCGCCCCGGAGAGGGGCGGGTAGGCCAGCCAGGTGGCGCGGGAGAACTCGCCGACGAAGAGCGAGACCATCACCAGCATGCCGCCGGCGACCGTCATCCAGAAACTGAAATTGTTCAGGAACGGGAAGGCGACGTCGCGGGCGCCGATCTGCAGCGGCACGGCGAAGTTCATGAGCCCCGTGACGAACGGCATCGCCACGAAGAAGATCATGATCATACCGTGGGCGGTGAAGATCTGGTCGTAGTGGTGCGGCGGCAGGAAGCCCTGCTGGTCGCCGAACGCGACCGCCTGCTGCGAGCGCATCAGGATCGCGTCGGCGAAGCCGCGCAGCAGCATGATGCCCGCGAAGATGCAGTACATGATGCCGATCTTCTTGTGGTCGATCGACGTGATCCAGTCACGCCACATCGGCCCCCAGAAGCGGTAGTAGGTGATGACGCCGAGCACGGTGAGGCCGACGACGGCCACGCCGGCGAACGTCCCCTGCAGGATCGGCTCGTGATAGGGGATCTGCTCGATCGTGAATCGCCCGACGAGCAGCTGCTGTAGGTCCAGGTTTGCGAACATGGGATCGGCCCGTTCAGTGGGTTCGACGGCGACCGCCGGTTGTGTGTGTGGAGTCCGCTGTCAGCACGCGCGGCCTCACTGGTTCAGCTGCTTCGGGGCGATCTGGATGCCCCCGCTCCGACCCCCGCCGGAGCCCTGGCCCGTGGCGTCGGGCGGCGTCGTCTGGCCCCGGACGTCCGGGTTGCCCATGTCGGGTCGCGGCTGCATGCCCTGCGGCTGCGTCTGGCCGTGCGGCGCCGTTCCGGAGGCCGGCGCCGTCGCGCCCGGCCCCTCGACGCCGCGCTCGGCGAGCCGGTTGTCGTACCGGAGACGCGCGTAGTTCTCCGCGGCCTCCGTGCCGGTGGCGCCGCCCTGCGCGTCGATCTTCGCCATCTCTCCGACGCACATCTGGTCGGGCCGGGGGCACATGCCGATGATCCGGTCGTACAGGCCCTTCATGTAGGACTTGTAGAACCGCGCCGGCTCGGCCTCGCTCGGCTCCTCCAGCTTCAGGTAGGCCTCCTGGGTCAGCTCGCCGCCCTCGGCCTTGGCCTTGGCGATCCACTGGTCGAACTTGTCGGTGGTCAGGCCGTGGAACTTGAAGAACATGTTGGAGAAGCCGGCGCCGCTGTAATGCGCCGAGCGGCCCTCGTAGGCGCCCTCGCGGTTGATCACCGCGTGGAGCTGGGTCTGCATGCCCGGCATCGCGTAGACCATGCCGGCGAGCGTAGGCACGTAGAACGTGTTCATCACGTCGGTGGCGGTGATCTTGAAGCGGATCGGCCGGTCCACCGGCGCGGCCAGCTCGTTGACCGTGGCGATCCCGTATTGCGGGTAGAGGAAGAGCCACTTCCAATCCATGGCCACGGCCTCGACCTCGAGCGGCACCGTCCCGGCCGGGACGTCGCGCTTCGGGTCGATCTTGCTGAGCGGCCGGAACGGATCGAGGGTGTGGGTCCCGATCCACGTGAGGGCGCCCAGGGCGATGATGATCATCAGCGGCGCCGTCCAGATCAGCACCTCGAGCTGCGTCGAGTGGTGCCATTCGGGATCGTAGACCGCGTCCTGGTTGCTGGCGCGGTAGCGCCACGCGAAGATCAGCGTGAAGGCGATCACCGGGACGATGATCAGGAGCATCAGCCCGGTCGCCGCCAGCACGAGGTTGCGCTGCTGCTCGGCGACGTAGCCGGCCGGGTGCAGGACCACGAAGTTGCAGCCGCCGAGCAGGGTCAGGAGCGGCAGGGCGAGGAGCGGCAGGAGGCGCCGAGCGCGACCGCCTCGGCGGGTCGCGGTGTCGGTCCTGTCCGGTCGATGGATCGTGGATGTCACAGCACGCGTCTCGTCATCCCAGGCCGCTGCCGCGGCACTTCTGCCATGCCGCTGCCGCGGCGCTTCTGCCGTACCGCGCGAGGCGGCGTTCCAGTCAGCTCACGGGCGGGCCGGGCGGCCTGCGCCGCCGGCCGCCGACTCACATCTGGCGCAGTTCCGACCGGTCGGTGAACAGGGCCACGAGGCTGCAGACCGCGCCGGAGAGGAGGTAGACGCCGATCATCGCCAGGCCGTAGCGCTGCGACAGGAACAGGGCCACCAGGGGCGCGAAACCGGCCCCGATCAGCCACGCGAAGTCGGAGGTCAGCGCCGCGCCGGTGTAGCGGTAGCGGTTGCCGAGGCGGGCGCTCACCGCTCCCGCGGTCTGGCCGTAGGCGAGGCCGAGCAGCATGAAGCCGATCGTGACGTAGATGGTCTGGCCGATGGCGCTCTCGCCGAACAGGAGCGGCGCGATGATGCTGCCGACGGCGAAGAAGCCGATCAGCGAGCTGCTCATGATCAGGCAGTTGCGGCGGCCGATCTGGTCGGCGATCAGCCCCGAGGCCGCCACCGCGCCGGCGCACACGATCGCGCCGGAGAACTGCACGATCAGGAACTCGCCCGGCGAGCGGGTCGTGCTGTTCAGCGCGAGCCACGCGATCGGGAAGATCGTCACGAGGTGGAACAGCGCGAAGGCGGCGAGCGGCACGAAGGCGCCGCGGACCACGTCGCCGGCGTGGTGGCGGAACAGCTCCAGGGCCGGGACCGGGCGCAGCCGGTCGAGGTCCATCATCCGGGCGAACTCGTCGGTGGCGACGAGGCGCAGCCGGGCGAACAGCGCGACCACGTTGATGGTGAAGGCGCAGTAGAACGGGAAGCGCCAGCCCCAGTCGATGAAATCGGCCTCGTCGAGATTGACGATGAAGAACGCGAACAGGGCGCTCGCCACCATGAAGCCCAAAGGCGCGCCGAGCTGCGGGATCATCGCGTACCAGCCGCGGCGCTCCCGCGGGGCGTTCATGGCGAGCAGCGAGGCGAGGCCGTCCCAGGCGCCGCCGAGGGCGAGGCCCTGCAGGATCCGCAGGCCGGCCAGGATGTATACCGCCGAGATGCCGATGCTGTCGTAGCGCGGCAGGAAGCTCACCGCCGCCGTCGACCCGCCGAGCAGGAACAGGGCCGTGGTCAGCTTGACGCTGCGGCCGTGGCGCCGGTCGATCGCCATGAACAGCACGGTGCCGAGCGGCCGGGCGATGAAGGCGAGGGCGAAGATCGAGAAGGCGTAGAGGGTGCCCTTCAGCGGGTCGACGAAGGGGAAATACACCTTCGGGAAGACCAGCACGCAGGCGATGCCGAACACGAAGAAGTCGAAGTATTCGGACGCGCGTCCGATCACCACGCCGATAGCGATCTCGTTGGGGTGGACCTTGTGGTCTCCCATCGCCTGCTGGGCGTCGCGCTCCAGGCCCGCGACCGTAGGGGTGTTCGCACTCATCTCTGATTGTCGCCCTCGCCGCGCGCCCGTGGGGACGCCTTGGCCGGAACTGCCTCTTGCGGCATGTCCAGAGGTACCGCAACCGGCTCCGGACGCAAGTTTACCCACTGACGCATGCATAGCACCGCGCGGCCGCGACCACCGGTGTCGCCACCGGGTGAGGACCGCTCACACGCGGTAATGGGCGGAATTCCGTGACAGGTTGATGTTGTAATAGGGGTCGGCACGCAGCTCCGGGCCCCAGCGGTCGAGCATGGTCAGCACCTCGCCCTCGAAGCGCTTCTGCTTCTCCGGCGTGTCCTCGGCCCCGCGGCTCTTCGACTCGTGATGAATCAATTTCGCGAAGGGGGTCCAGACGATCCGGTAGCCGGACCGGCGGATCTTCAGGCAGAGGTCGACGTCGTTGAAGGCGACCTTCAGGGCCTGCGCGTCGAAGCCGCCGACCTCCGCGAACACGTCCGCCCGCATGGCCAGGCACGCGCCGGTGACCGCCGAGACCTCGTGGGCGATGACCATGCGGCAGAAATAGCCCGGATCCGCGTCCGCGACGCCGAGATGGCTGTGGCCGGCCACGCCCCCGATCCCGAGGACGATGCCGCCGTGCTGGATCGTGTGGTCCGGGTAGAGGAGCTTGGCCCCGACGGCCCCGATCTCCGGCCGCACGGCGTGGCGGACCAGCTCGGCCAGCCAGCCGGGCTCGAGCACCTCGATGTCGTTGTTGAGGAACAGGAGCACCGCGCCGGTGGCCGCGGCGGCGCCGCGATTCGACAGATCCGAGAAATTGAACGCCCCCGGCACCGGCACGACGCGCACCCGCGGATCGTCCCGGTAGCGGGCGAACAGGGCGGCGGTCTCCGGCTCGCGGCTGTCGTTGTCGACGATGATCACCTCGATGTCGGGGTAGTCGGTCGCGCCGAGCAGTCCGTCGAGGGTCACCGACAGGATCTCGGCCCGGTCGCGGGTCGGGATGATCGCGGAGACCCGCGGCGGCGACGCCGGCAGCGGCCGGACCAGGCGGTTGAAGCCGCCGGGACCGCGCTCCGCGCGGCCGCCCCAGGGCGCCACCACCTCCTCCAGGGCGCGCAGGCGCGCGGCCTCCGCCCGGGCGAGCGCCCGGTCCGAGAAGGTCCCGGAGCCCTGCGCGGCGCGCCAGTGATAGAGCACCCGCGGGATGTGGCGGATGCGGGCGGGGTCGAGCCCGTCGGTCAGCCGCAGCAGCAGGTCGTGGTCCTGACTGCCCTCGAAGCCGGGGCGCAGGCCGCCGACGGCGCGCAGCGCCTCGGTGCGCACGACCGTGAGGTGGTTGATGTAGTTCTGGGCGTAGAGCAGCTCGCGGTCGAAGCAGGACTTGAAGTGCGGGTCGAATCGCCGGCCGCGCCCGTCGATCTTGTCCTCATCGCTGTAGATCAGCACGAGGCCCGGGTCGCGGCGCAGCGCCCGGGCGACCTCGTAGAGGGCGTCCTCGGTGAGCGCGTCGTCGTGGTCCATGAAGGCGCAGACCGCCCCCCGGGCCATGCCCAGCGCGTCGTTGGTCGCCCGGGCGATGTGGCCGTTCTCCGTCCGGGCGAGGACGCGGATGCGCGGGTCGGCCTCGGCCGCCCGGCTCAGGATCCGCGGGATCTCGGGGCGCGTGGAGGCGTCGTCCACGGCGCACAGTTCCCAGTGGGGGTAGAGCTGCGCCCGCAGCGAGGCCAGGGCCGCGCGCAGCACCTTCGGGTCCGGATCGTGGACCGGCATCAGCACGGAGATCAGGGGCGGATCGGTCCAGGCGGCGATCTCGGCGGCGATCCCGTCCCGCTCCGCGCGGCGCAGGGTGTGGGTCCCGAGCCAGGCCTCGTAGCCGCTCACGCGCCGGTGGCGCAGCGCCCGGCCGAGGAAGCCCCGCGCGCGCACCTTCTTGCCGAGGATCCGCCAAGTGAAGGCCTGCACGGTCAGGCCGGGATCGCGCAGGAGCCCGCGGGCGGCCAGGACCGGCCGGGCGAGGCGGCGCACGGCGATCCGGCGCAGCCGGACCGGGACGCGCCCGGCCGGGTCGGCGACGCGCAGCTCGACGACGTCCTCGGGCAGGCAGCCGATCCACGCGAAGGCGCCGCCGCCCCGGGCCTCCTGCGGCAGCAGCGTGCCCGCCCGTCCGTCGGGACCGACGAAGCTGATGTCGGGGAGGGTGTCGCGGGCCTCGGCCGGGTCGTTGGACAGGATGATCTCGACCCAGCGGCCCGCGAGATCCGGCAGCGCGACGCGCAGCCCGTCGGAGCCCGCCCGCGCCGGGAGGGCGCGCCGCTTGCCCCAGAGCCCCGTGACCTGCGCCGTCGGGAGGCGGAATTCGGGCACCGCCGGCCCGGTCGAACGCACCATCAACTCCAGCTCTTGTCGACCGAGGCCTTCACGGCATCCGACATGGCCACGTCGAACACGATCATGTCCTCGACCGCCTTGACGCTCTTCAGGCGCTCGGCCAGCGCCAGCGTCTCGGCCGGCACCGGCGGCAGCGTCGGGATCGGCGCGCCGATCCCGAGGCGGTCGAACAGCGTCGACGCGAAGGCGGGGAACCGGGTCTTGTGGCCGACGATCCCGACCCGGGCGAGAATCTCGATCGCCGCGATCGAGTTGCCCGGATGCAGCCGGTCGTCCGGCATGCGGGTCCCGAGCTGGCGGGTCAGGGGGTTGTAGAGCAGCCGGTAGGCGGGCTCGGGCAGCATCCGGAAGAAGCGCTTGAGGCTCTTCACGTCGGAGAAGTCATACCCGTCCGCGAAGGCGGCGGCCTCGGCCAGCGGCCCCAGGCGCCAGCTGCGCGCCGGATCGGCCGCATCCGCGGCCCGGGCCTTCAGCCAGCGCATCCGGGCCGCCATCTCGATCTGCGGTTCCTGGAGCAGGATGGCCGTGACCATCAGGTCCGGCGTCATGAAGTTCTCGTAGCGCGGGATGGTCACGGCGCCCGACAGGAAGGCCGACGGGGCGGCCGGGCCGGCCAGGACGCAGCTCAGGATCTCGTCCGGCAGCTTGTGGATGCCGAAGTAGCAGTGCTGGAAATACGGGAAGAGCGCCGTCTGGAGGACGGTCTCGGGCTCGATGCCGGTGTTGATCAGCATGGTCCGCAGCCGGATCTGACCCTCGACCGGCATGCGGCGGTAGACCAGCACGTTGGTGTCGGCATCGTAGAGTTCGAGCCGCGGGATCTCGGACAGGCCCGGCACCTCGGCCTCGCTGACCACGAAGGTGCATTGCCCGGTGGCGTGCCAGCCGTTGCGCTTGAACGCCTCGTCGATGACGCTGGCCGGGACCTCGGCCACGCGTCGGCCGTCGACCGCGACCACGACCCGGCTGATGGCGAGGGGATTGTCCGGCACGATCCAGCCGCGGATCGAGTCGCCCTGATCGTGGTCGATGAAGTAGCGCATGTCCTGAAGCGTGAGGCGGCGGCATGCCGGCGCCGAGTGTCCGCCATGTGTCGCGGCGCGGCCGGATGCCGAGCGGCAGGGCCATAGCGCATTTTCCCGTCGGCGTGCACCATGGCGCGTTCGGCCCGGAGACGGATCCCGGCGGGTTGCCCCCGCCGGCTCGTTCTCCCCGTCTCTAAGCCATTGACGCAAAATGCGCTATCCGCGCGCGGCGCGGGGCGATCGGGTCGGCGCGCGCCGCGGCCGGACCATTGAGGGACGCGATCGATCGGCCTGGTCACGCAGGTTCCGCTTGCGCCCTCGCCGGGCAGCCGCTATAGGCCCCGCCCACCGGAGCCCGAACGGCGCCGGCCCGGACGCGCAGCTCGGCGGGAGAGCACTACCTTGACACGGTAGTCGGCACTCTCATAAGTTACTGAGCAGTCTGGACTATTTCGATGGCTTGCAGGTTCGTCGAACCTGATCGCGGTCGATACGGAGACGTAGCACAGCGGTAGTGCATTCCCTTGACATGGGAAAGGTCACAGGTTCGATCCCTGTCGTCTCCACCATTCGACGCCGTGACTCCCGGCCCGTCTCCAGATTGAACGCCCCAGACTGACGTCACGGCAGGATCGCCCACCGAGAGGGGTTCTCCGAACCCGTCGCGGCCTCCGGAATCGCGCCTGCCCGCTCCTCCCTCACGGCGTCGCTCGTGCCTCCTCTCGCGTGGCGAGACGGCGAGGCTCGAGCAGAACCGATGCCCGACCCGTCGGCGGGACCGGGATCCTACGGGATCGCGGCGCGGGCGAGGGCCGCGCGGCGCAGCCGACAGGCGGCCTCCGTGACACGGCGCGAGCGGTCCCGTCCCGCGTCCGGCCGCGCGCGGTCGCAGGTCTTCGCGACCGCGTCCAGCACGGCCGAGGCCGCCGCCATGAGGGCCAGCGTCGTCGCCGAACCGACCGAGACTAGGAAGAAGATCGTTGCGATGACTTGCGGAGCGGTCATGACGCACCTCCTCGGGTGCTTCGCGGTGATGCGGGAGACTTATGGCCGGTGCGGCGGGAACAGCGTGCGGCCGAGCACGGGCCGCGTCGCGTCGGGCGCACCGCCCGCGGGCTCCGGACGGGGGGAGAACCTCAGCTCGATCGTCCGGCCCTCGCGCGCGACGACCTCGCAGGCTTGGTTCAGCAGCAGGGCGATCGAGACGAGCCGGACGGCCTGCGGTGGCACCGCCTCCGGCTGGACCTCGATCCGCGCCCCGGATGTCCTGAGCTCCCAGATCAGGCAGTCACAGCATTCCTGCGGGTG
This sequence comes from Methylobacterium sp. 285MFTsu5.1, assembly GCF_000383455.1. Lineage (NCBI taxonomy): Bacteria > Pseudomonadati > Pseudomonadota > Alphaproteobacteria > Hyphomicrobiales > Methylobacteriaceae > Methylobacterium > Methylobacterium sp. 285MFTsu5.1. The sequence goes on from NZ_KB911277.1 coordinate 88,310, forward strand.
CCCGAAGAAGATCTGTCCGGTCTTGAAGGCCGGCCTCCAGGCCTCTTCCATGCGGTTCCCGGCCATCGCGATCTCCTACAGAACAACCATTTCAGCCCGTACCGATGAGCTGAATACGCGGTCATTCCGGGCGCGAATTCCGTATCAAACAGCACATCCGGCGAGCGCGCCGGCAATCCTGCCGCCGGCTTCGATCCGGCGATCCGGGGCCCGGCGCGAGGCCCGCCCGGCCGTGGCCGACGCGCGCGGATCGGCCGCCGTCATCAATTGTCCAATACCCGATCGCCCGTCGTTTAATCCTTCGTTAACCATTCTAAACAGCTTAGTCGGATCAGAATCGCGTACACAGGGAGCAGGGGATCCGTGAGCGAGCTGCAGAGGCTTCTGAGCGATCCTCGGTTCCGGCCCGCAGACAAGGCCAAGCGCGGCGCCGCGTCCGAACCCGACCTCGGCAACGTCCTGCGCGCCGTCGCGTCGCTGCACGCGCGGGCCGAGTCCCCGACACCGCCGGCCGCGCCGCGGGACTGGGACGCGCTGATCCACCGGGTGCAGACCGCCGCCCGCCAAGCGCGCGTGATCGAGGCCCAGGCGCGCGAGCGGGAGGCGCGGATCGAGCAGGTGCTGGATCAGGTCCGCGAGGAGGTCCACGCCTCCAACGAGCGCGCCCGGATGGCCGAGATGCAGGCGCGCGAGGCCCAGCTGCGCGCCGAGGCGCAGGTCGTCGCCGCCGAGGAGCGCGCCAAGGCGGCCGAGGCCCGCGCCCGCGCCGCCGAGGATCGGGCCCGGCAGGCCGAGGACTGGCTGGACCGTGTCCAGCAGGCGATCCTGTCCGAGTTCTCGGACCTCACCGAGCAGGCCGCGGCATGAGTGCCGCCCGCGCGTGGGCCGAGCCGACGGTGCCCCATCCCCTGTCCGACCCGGCCCTGCCGCGCGACGGCCACGCCGACCCGATCGACCGGGTCGTGGCGCTGTTCTCCGGCGCCGCGGCCGCATCCCCCGCGCCCGCCTCCCCGGCGGCCGAGGATGACTGGTCGACCTCCCTGACCGCCGTGCGCGGCGCCGCGGCGCGGGTCCGCGCCCTGCAGGCGAGCGCCCGCGACTCCGTCCGGGAGGCTCAGAGTTCCGTGCGGGCGGCCGAGACGGCGCTCCGCGCGGCCGAGGAGCGGGCCCGCCACGCCGAGGCGCTCCTGCAGGCGGCGCTCGCCCGGGCCGAGCGGGCCGAGGCGCAGGCCCGCGCGTCGGACGAGCGGGCCGAACGGGCGGAGGCCCAGCGGGCCGAGGCGCGGGCGTGGCTGCGCCGGATGCACGAGTGCATGGTCAACGAGTTCGGCGCCCTGTCCGGAGCGGCGGATCAGCCCTGAGCCGGCGCGCACCGGCCGGGATCGCGCGGACCCGCGATGCGTCGGCCTCGGCCGAGCGTCCGACGCCGCCATCACGCGCGATGGCCGCCGCGACGCGGGCCGGCCGCGCAGATTTCCCTCAGGTTCCCGCAATTACGAGCACTCGCCTTAAGTCGTCGAAAACAATTCTCAGGATATGGAATTCTGATCTCGTCGCCTCGACACCGTCCGCCTGGCAGGATCGCCGTGACCCTCAGCCTCGTCCTCAGCACGTCCCTTCCGCTCCTCACCGGGGCGGTGGCCCTGCTGTGGGCGGGCTTCGTCGCTCCGGAGCGGGAGGAGCGTCCGGACGTGCCCGGCGCCCGCGACCTGCGCACGTGGTGAGCGCCGGATCCCGGTTCCGGCCGTGAGGCGCCCGCCGAACCGGCCCTCCGGAGGCGGAGAGACCCCGAGAGGCCCCGCGCCCCGTCCCGGGCCGCTTCCGGGGACGGCACCCGGCGCGCTATGACGCGCCGGACGCCCTCGCGGCGAGGGCCGGCTCACGGAGGCTTCCCATGGATCTCGGCTTGAGCGGACGCCGGGCGCTCGTCTGCGCGGCGAGCAAGGGACTGGGCAAGGGCTGCGCCCTGGCGCTCGCCCGGGAGGGCGTCGCGGTGACGATCACGGCCCGCACCGCGGAGACGCTGGAGCGGACCGCGGACGAGATCCGCGCCGCGACGGGCGTCACCGTCACCGCCGTCGCGGGCGACATCGCCACCGAGGCCGGCCGGGCCGCCGCGCTCGCCGCCTGCCCCGAGCCCGACATCCTGGTCAACAATGCCGGCGGCCCGCCCCCCGGCGATTTCCGCGAGTGGGACCGCGACGCCTGGATCCGGGCGCTCGACGCCAACATGCTGGCGCCGATCGCGCTCATCAAGGCGACGGTCGACGGGATGATCGACCGCGGGTTCGGCCGGATCGTCAACATCACCTCCGGCGCCGTGAAGGCGCCGATCGAGCATCTCGGCCTGTCGAACGGCGCCCGCTCGGGGCTGACGGGCTTCGTGGCCGGCCTGGCGCGCAAGACCGTGCGGCACGGCGTGACGATCAACAACCTGCTGCCCGGCCCCTTCGACACCGACCGGATCCGCGGCAACGCCGCCGCGGGGGCCGCCAAGGCCGGCACCTCCGTTGAGGCGTTCCTGGAGGCGCGGGCCCGCGACAACCCCGCCGGCCGCTTCGGCCACCCCGACGAGTTCGGCGCCGCCTGCGCGTTCCTGTGCAGCCAGCAGGCGGGCTTCATCACCGGGCAGAACCTGCTGATGGATGGCGGCGCCTATCCCGGCACGTTCTGACGCGGACCGGCCCGACCGGCCCTCCGCTTGCAGGGCCGGATCAGATCATGCGGTGAGGACCATGAGCGTACGCGAGACCCTCGAGGCCCGGCTGGCCCGGATCGCCGCGGGGGACCCGGCGGTCTTCACCCGCCTCTACCCGGAGCAGGCCCGCGCGGCGGCGGACGCCGCCGATGCGCGCCGCCGGGACGGGATCTCCCTCGGCCCCCTCGACGGCGCGATGGTCTCGATCAAGGACCTGTTCGACGTGGCGGGCGAGACGACGCGCGCCGGCTCGGTCCTCTTGGCCGACGCGGCGCCGGCGCGGTCCGACGCCCCGGTGGTCGCCCGCCTGCGCCGCGCCGGCGCGGTGATCCTGGGCAAGACCAACATGTCCGAGTTCGCCTTCTCGGGGCTCGGCCTCAACCCGCATTACGGCACCCCCGGCAACGCCGCCGATCCGGCGCGCATCCCGGGGGGCTCGTCCTCCGGCGCCGGGGTCTCGGTGGGGCAGGGGACGAGCGACATCGCGATCGGGTCCGACACGGGCGGCTCCGTCCGGATCCCGGCCTCGCTGAACGGCGTCGTCGGCTTCAAGCCGACCGCGAGCCGCGTGCCGCTGGAGGGGGCGTTCCCGCTGTCCTACGCCCTCGATTCCCTGGGGCCGCTCGCCCGGACGGTCGCGGATTGCGCGGCCGCCGACGCCGTGATGGCGGGCGAGGAGCCCGCGCCGCTGGAGGCGCTCGCCGTCGCCGGCCTGCGCATCGGCGTGCCGCGGGGCCTGCTGTTCACCGAGACGGAGGCGCCGGTCGCCGAGGCCTTCGAGCGGGTGCTGTCCCGCCTGTCCCGGGCCGGCGCCCGGATCGCCGATCACCCGATCGACGACCACCTCGCCGCCATGGACGCGGCGCTCCCGGACGGCTCCCTCGCGGCGATCGAGGCCGCGGCGATCCACGCCGACTGGCTGGACAGCGCGGCCGGCCGCTACGACCCGCGGGTGCATCGCCGCATCGTGGCCGGCCGGAATGCGACGGCCGCGGGCTACATCCGGACGATGCGCCGGCGGGCCGCGCTGATCGCCGCCTTCGACCGGCACCTCGCCCCGCTCGACGTGCTGGCGCTCCCGGCGACCGCCGCGACGGCGCCGCTCACCGCCCCGCTGGCGGCGGACGACGCGGCCTTCCTGGCGGCCAATCGCCTGATGCTGCGCAACACCGCCTTCGGCAACTTCTTCGATCTCACCGGCCTGTCCCTGCCGATGCCGGGCCTGCCCCGGCCGGCGGGCCTGATGCTGCTGGCCCGGCACGGACAGGACCGCCGGCTCCTGGCGATCGGGGCCGGGATCGAGGCCGCGCTGGCGGGGTGAGCGCCCCGCGCGGCCCGGGCCCGCTCAGCGGATCTGGCGGGACAGCGCCACGCCGAGGCGCTCCGCGCCGATCTTCGGCTGGCCGCCGGCCACGAAGACGACGAGATCCTTGCCCGGATTGACGACGACCACGCTGTTGAAGCCGTCGGTCCCCCCGACCTTCAGGAAGACCGGCCGCTGGCCCGCGTCCGGGTCGCCGATCTCCTCGATCCAGGCCATGCCCTGCCGGAAGGTCTGTCCCTCCGGCTGGTAGAGCGGCGTCATCGCCTCGCGCAGCGCCCGGGTGAGCGCTGGCGGCACGGGCGCGCCGTTCACCGCCTCGTGCCCGAGCGCCGCCTCGCCGAAGGCGAGCATGTCGGTGGCGGTCGAGCGGAGCGCTCCCGCGGCGTACCACGCGAAGACCGGCCAGGGCATGACCGGCTGGCCCTCCATCCCGTAGCCCTGCGCGAGACGCGCGCGGTCGGCCGGCTTCACGGTGACCGCCGTGCTGGTCATCCCGAGCGGCCCGGTGATCCGCTCGTGCACGAGGCTCTCCCACGGCGCGCCGAGACGTTCGGAGAGAACGTAGCCGAGCAGGCCGATGCCGGCATTCGAGTACCGGTAGGGGGCGGGCAGGGCGCAGCCGCCCGCCTCGGATCCCTCCGGGCTCCAGCGCGACACCCAGGCCAGGAACGCTTCCGGCGGGTAGGTCCGGACGCTGCGCTCCGCCAGGGCACGCGGCAGGTCGCCCGGCAGCGTCGGCATCCCCGAGGTGAAGTCGGCGAGCTGCAGCGGCGTGATCTGGGCCGTGCAGGGCCGGAGCCGCAGGTTCGGCAACAGCTCCTGCAGCGGCGTGTCGGGACGCAGGCGGCCCGCATCGACGGCCTCGGCGAACAGTGCGGTCGTGAACACCTTGGTGATCGAGCCGATCTCCACGATCGTGTCGGACCGGTAGGGCGCGCCGCCGGCCCCGTTGAACCCGAAGTAGCTGCGCCGCCCCCGGTGGCTCACGCCCACGATCAGGCCCGGGATCGCCCCGCGCGCGACCCAGGCGCCGGCCAAGCGCTCGACGACCGGCCGCAGCGCGTCCACCTCCGCGCCGGCCGCGAGGTCGGCCGGGCGCCCGGCCCCCTCACCGAAGCCGTCCTGCGCGCCGCCGGGACCGGCGGCGAGCGCGAGGACGAGGGCGGCGAGGCCGGCCGTCACGATGGGTCGAGACCGTCCGCCGGCCCGACGATCCGTGCTGTTCATGGTCCTCCTCCCGATCCGTCACCGGCGCGCCGGGTGCGTCAGATTGGAACGGATGCATTGACGAACACTGAATACAGAACGGAAATCGCGCGGCTCATAAATGATGATGCGTAGTTGATACAGGTATTGACTGAGTGCGGGCCATTGACATTAATCTTGGCTCGCAAGCAGCATGATGCACGATCCGGACGCGGACAGCGTGCCGGTCGCGGGAGGATCACGCCGTGCATTTCATGCGGATGATGGGGCTCGTGGCCCTTGTGTTGAGCGGCCTGGGCCTGGCGGGCCCGGCGTCGGCGGCCCCGCTCTCACCGGCGCCGCTGGCCGGCGACGCGAGCGGGCTGACCCGGGTCGGCTACTGGTGCGGGCCCGGATTCCACCTCAACCCGTGGGGCCGGTGCGTCCCGAACGCCCGCCGGTTCTACGGCCCGGGCCCGGCCTTCTACGGAGCCCGCTACTACGGAGGCCGGCGCTTCTACCGGACCTACAACTATCGCTGGCACCGCAATTACCGCTGGCATCGCAACTATCGCTGGCACCGCAACTATCATTGGCATCGCAGCTACCACTGGCGTCGCCGCTGACGAACGCGCCGGCGGCGCTCCTGACGGTCTCGCCCGGAGCGCCGCCGGCCCCACATACCGCTTCCCAGATCCGCGGCCGGCCGGACAGCGGCCGCCGCGGCGCCGTATTCGGAGACCTGTGACGATGCGCCTCCCGCTGATTGCCTTCGCGACCGCGATTGCCCTGACCACGGGGGCGGCGGCGCAATCCGTGCCGGAGCCACCCATCCAGAGCCCGCAGGACGCCGCCTGCCGCGAGCAGGCGCGGGCCCAGATCTTCAGCTACCCCAACCCGAACAACCTCAGCCTCTACGACCTCGGTTCGCAGATCTGGCACCTGTGCATGGCGTCCTATCACGGCCGCGGCCCCAACCCCGGCCGCACGGAGCAGCGCTTCTAGGCAGCGCTTCCAGGCAGCGCTTCCAGGACGGCCCCGGGCCGCGGTCGCGGCCGCCGGGACGGCCCCTCGAGACAGCTCAGCGGAACCGATCATGACGAGCAAGCTCCGCGGCACCGGGCAGCACGGCCACGCACCGCCCGTCGCGCCCGATGCGGGCCGGCGCGCGTTCCTCGGGGCCGCGGCGCTCGGCGTGGCGCTGTCGACGGGCGCGCGCCCCGCGTCGGCGACCACCGCCGCGCCGGCCACGGCCGCGGACGAGACCTTCATGCGGGCGGCCATCGCCGAGGCGCGCCGCGCCGACTTCCCGTTCGGCGCCGTCATCGTCGCGGAGGGCGAGATCCGCGCCCGGGGCCTGAATCTCGGGAAGCAGCAGCGCGATCCCACGGCGCACGGCGAGATGGTGGCGATCCGCCGCTTCCTCGCGGAGCACGGGCCGGAGGCGCTGCGGGGGACGACCCTCTACACGTCCGGCGAACCCTGCGCGATGTGCATGGGCGCGATCGTCTGGTGCGGGATCTCGCGCGTCGTCTTCGCCGCCTCGCTGCAGCAGCTCGCCACGAAGATCGACCAGATCATGATCACCTGCACGGAGGTCGCGGACCGGTCGCCGTTCCGCCCGATCGCGATCACGGGCGGCGTCCTGGCGGAGGAGGCGCTCGCGCTCTTTCCGCCCGGCGACCGCCCGTCCAAGTAAGGGACTGGAAGACGGCTCGGGCGACCGCCCGCGCGGCCCGGCAATCCGGTGGGACGCGGCCGTCGCTCCCCCGGAGGTCCCGCCGCATCCCACCGGATTGCCGGGCCGCCCGCCCTGGTGCACCCTGCCGGCGATTCCCGGACCTCGCCCCGAGCCCCCGCCTCGGGCGCCCGGGGATCGCGGGACCGCCTGCGCCGGGCGGCGATCCCGGAGGGCCGACAGGGCCGACCGGCAGGGAGCCGTCGCATGAGCGCAGCCACACCGTCGACCGTCGCGGACCGGGATACGGACCCCGCCGATCGCGCCGCGATCCGCGCGATGCGCGTCGACCTCGCGGCCGCCTACCGGCTGATCCATCGGCTGGGCCTCGACGACAGCATCTACACCCACATCTCGGCGCGGCTGCCGGGCGCCGGGCACCGGTTCCTGATCAACCCCTACGGGATGCGCTTCGAGGAGGTGTCGCCGGAGAACCTCGTCACCGTCGACATCGACGGGAAGGTGCTCGAGGATCCGATGGGGCTCGGCATCAACCCGGCCGGGTTCACGATCCACAGCGCCATCCACGCCGCGCGCCACGACGCGATCTGCGTGCTGCACACCCACACGGTCGCGGGCGTGGCGGTCTCCTGCCAGGAGGAGGGGCTCCTGCCCCTGAACCAGTGGTCGATGCAGTTCACGGGGCGCGTCGCCTACCACGCCTACGAGGGCATCGCCCTCGACCTCGACGAGCGGGAGCGGCTGGTGGCCGATCTCGGCGACAAGCCCGTGATGGTGCTGCGCAATCACGGCCTGCTGACCTGCGGCCGCACGGTCGGCGAGGCGTTCCGGCTGATGCACAACATGGAGCGCTCGTGCCGGGCGCAGCTGGCGATCCAGGCGGCGGGCGCGCCGGTGATCCGGCCCTCCTCCGCCGTCGCCACCAAGACCGCCGGGCAGTACGCCGCCGGCTACGACCGCGTCGTGGTCCAGGGGGCGCCCGACAACGAGTGGGCGGCGTTCAAGCGGATGCTGGCGCGGACGGATCCGGATTTCTTCGCGAACGGCTGAGGGCGGCACGGCCGCCGGCTGAGCCGTTCGGTCGATGCGCCGCTCTCCGTCATCGCGAGCGCGGCGAAGCGACCCAGGGCAGCGCGACGTCCGACCTCGTCACGCCGACCGGACTGCTTCGCTCCACCCGCAACGACGGCGGTGCCGCGATCGGCGACGGCGTGAGACGTCGAGCGGGCGTCTCCCGCTCAGCAGGAGCGAGACGCCGCAGCACGGGCCTCACCCGTCTGCCCAGGCCCCGCTCGACCGGTAGGTCTGCTTGAGGAACGCGATGAAGGCCCGGGTCTTGGCCGGCACGAAGGCCCGGCTCGGGTAGACCGCGAAGATGCCGGCCGAGGCCGCCGCCGCGTAGGCCGGCAGCACCACCTCCAGCAGGCCGTCGCGCAGCTCCGCGTGCACGTCCCAGGTGGAGCGCAGCGCGATCCCGAGGCCGCCGATCACGGCCTCGCGCACCACCTCGTTGGAATGGGTGCGCAGCGGCCCCGAGGCGCCGACCGTGCAGGGGCCCTCCGGCCCGACCAGCCGCCAGGGATTCTGGTTCTCGGTGGCGAGGCAGACATGGCCGCGCAGGTCGTCGAGGCTCTGCGGCCGCCCGGCCGCGTCGAGGTAGCTCGGCCGCGCGCAGAGGACCCGCTGCACCGGCGCGAGGCGCACCGCCGTCAGCCCGGAACTCTCCAGCGCGCCGACCCGGATCGCGAGGTCGTAGCCGCGCTCGACGATCGACTCGAAATCGTCGCTCAGCTCCAAGTTGAGCACGATGCCGGGATGGAGGGCGAAGAAGGCCCGCAGGTGCGGGACGATGTGCAGGCGCCCGAAGGAGCTCGGCGCCGTGACCCGGAGCGTCCCCCGCGCCCGCGTCGCCGTCTGCGACACGAGGCTCTCGGCCTCCGCGATGGCGTCGACGATCGGCGCGATCCGCTCGAAGAAGGCCGCCCCGACATCCGTGGGCGCCACCCGCCGCGTGGTGCGATGCAGCAGGCGCACGGCGAGCCGTTCTTCCAGCCTTTTCAGCCGCTTCGACACCACCGCGACCGACAGGCCGAGCTCCGAGCCGGCCTGGGTGAGGCTGCCGGTGCGGACCACCCGGGCGAAGATCTCCAAGTCGCTCTGGTCGTGCATTGTCAACGCTGCGGAAAAAATCAAATCCCTTTTGCCGCCTTTCTCGCGGATGCCAAGCGATCTATCGAGGAGACATCAAAAATTTTTCACGGCGCGTTCGATTTTTTCTGACGCGCGTCGCCACGCATCCCCGAGGATCGCCATGTCGAAGCTCGTCGTCGCCGAGGATCTCCGCACCTTCGTCTCCGAGGAAGCGCTGCCCGGGACCGGTCTCTCGGCCGACCAGTTCTGGTCGGGCTTCGCCGCGATCGTCCGCGATCTCGCACCGCACAACCGGGCGCTGCTCGACCGGCGCGACGGCCTCCAGGCCGACATCGACTCCTGGCACCGCGACCATCGCGGAGCGCCGCACGATCCGGCGGCTTACGCGGACTACCTGACGCGGATCGGCTACCTGCAGCCGGAGCCCGAGACCGTGCGGGTGACCACCGAGAACGTGGACGCGGAGATCGCCGCCATCGCCGGGCCGCAGCTCGTGGTGCCGATCTCCAACGCCCGCTACGCGCTGAACGCCGCCAATGCCCGCTGGGGCAGCCTCTACGACGCCCTCTACGGCACCGACGCGATCCCGCAGGACGGCGAGCTCGCGCCCGGCGCCGGGTTCAACCCGGCCCGCGGCGCCGCGGTGGTGGCCAGGACCAAGGCGTTCCTCGACGCGACCGCGCCGCTGAGCGTCGGCTCCTGGGCGGATGCCGTGGGCTTCTCGGTGACGGACGGCCGCCTCGCCGCCGATCTCGGCGCCGGTCGCAGCGCCGGCCTGACCGGATCGTCCGCCTTCGCGGGCTACACCGGCGACGCCGCGGCGCCGACCGCGCTCCTGCTGCGCCACAACGGCCTGCACATCGAGGTCGTCATCGACCGCGCGAGCCCGATCGGCCGCACCGACCCGGCCGGCATCGCCGACGTGGTGCTGGAGGCCGCCCTCTCGACCATCATGGATATGGAGGATTCGGTGGCGGCCGTGGACTCGGCCGACAAGGTCGCGGTCTACCGGAGCTGGCTCGGCCTGATGCGCGGTGATCTGACCGCCACCCTGTCCAAGGGCGGCCGCACGGTCGAGCGGCGGCTCGCCGAGGACCGGACCTTCACGGCCCCCGACGGCGGGCGCCTGACCCTGCCGGGACGGTCGCTGATGCTGGTCCGGCATGTCGGCCACCACATGTACACCGACGCCGTGACCCTCGACGGCGCCGAGATCCCGGAGACGATCCTCGACGCGGCCGTCACCGCGCTGATCGCCCTGCACGACCTGAAGGGCACCGGTCCGCTCCGCAACAGCCGGACCGGCTCGGTCTACATGGTCAAGCCCAAGCTGCACGGTCCCGACGAGGTCGCCTTCGCGGTGGCGCTGTTCGGGCAGGTCGAGGCGCTGGTCGGCCTCGCGCCGCGGACGCTCAAGATCGGCGTCATGGACGAGGAGCGGCGCACGACGCTCAACCTCAAGGCGGCGATCGCCGCGGCGTCGGACCGGCTGTTCTTCATCAACACCGGCTTCCTCGACCGGACCGGCGACGAGATCCACACCTCGCTGGAAGCGGGTCCGGTGGTCCGCAAGGACGCCATGAAGGCGACCGCCTGGATCCAGGCCTACGAGGACGGCAACGTCGATGCCGGCCTCGCCTGCGGCCTGCCCGGCCACGCGCAGATCGGCAAGGGCATGTGGGCCGCCCCCGACCGAATGGCGGCGATGCTCGACGCCAAAGGCGCCCACCCGGAGGCGGGCGCCAACACCGCCTGGGTGCCGTCGCCGACCGCCGCGACGCTCCACGCGCTCCACTACCATCAGGTGGATGTCCGCGCCCGCCAGGCGGCGCTCGCCGGCCGGGCGCCCGCGACCCGCGCCGCCATGCTGACCCTGCCCCTCGCCGAGGGCGCGTTCGCGCCGGAGGCGGTGCGGGAGGAGCTCGACAACAATTGCCAGGGGATCCTGGGCTACGTGGTCCGCTGGGTCGACCAGGGCGTCGGCTGCTCCAAGGTGCCGGACATCCACGAGGTCGGGCTGATGGAGGACCGCGCCACCCTGCGGATCTCCAGCCAGCACATCGCCAACTGGCTGCGCCACGGGATCGTGGATCGCGACGAGGTCGCCGCGGCCCTGCGGCGCATGGCAGAGGTCGTCGATCGCCAGAACGCCGGCGACCCGGCCTACCGGCCGATGGCCCCGGGCTTCGACGGGCCGGCCTTCCGCGCCGCCGAGGCCCTGGTCTTCGAGGGCGCCGGCCAGCCGAACGGCTACACCGAGTTCGTGCTGCACCGGTTCCGCCGGGAGGCGAAGCGGCTGGAGGCCCGCGTACGGGCGGCCTGAGGCCGCTCCCGGATCCCGGACGCGCAGCACCCCGAGACCGCCCCGAGACCGCCCCAAGACCGCCCCGGGCCCGCCCCGGGCCCGCCGACGGCCTGCGCGGCCCGAAACGCCGCGCCGCGGATCTGCCAGGGTCCGCGGCCTCTGCCGGTCGGGACGGGCCGACCGGTCAACGCCGCTGCCAAGCCGCTGCCACGCCTCGGCCACGCCGCGCCGGTCAGCGGCGCTTGCGCGTCATCACGTAGACCAGCAGGTTCGCCACCGCCCGGTAGAATTCCGCCGGGATCGCCTGGTTGACCTCGACATGGTCGTACATCGCCCGGGTGAGCGCCTTGTCGACGACGACCTCGATCCGGTGCTTCTCGGCGATCTCGCGGATGCGGAGGGCGATCAGGTCCGCGCCCTTGGCCAGAACCGTCGGGGCGTCGTTCTCGCTCTGGTCGTAGCGCAGCGCGATCGCGTAGTGCGTCGGGTTCGCCAGGATCATGGTGGCGCGGGGCACCGCCGCCATCATCTGCTTGCGCAGCCGGTCCTGCGCCAGCGAGCGCATCTTCGCCTTCACGAGCGGGTCGCCCTCGAGCTGCTTGAACTCGTCCTTCACCTCCTGCCGCGACATCCGCAGGTCGCGCTGCCAGCGCACGCGGGTCCAGACCAGGTCGCCGGCGACCAGCGCGATCGTCGCGACGCTCACGGCCGAGACGAGGCGCACCGACAGGGTCAGCAGGAATTCGGGCAACCCGACTGGATCCACGAACATGACATTGACGATCTCGTGGCGATCCGCGTGCAGGACCATGTAGGACATGCCGCCGATCGCGAAGAACTTGAACAGATTTTTCCCGAACTCGACGAACCCCTGCACACTGAAGAGCCGATTCCAGCCTGCGACGGGGGAGATGCGGGACCATTTCGGCTGGATCCGATCGAACACCACGCGCGGCGCGTTCTGGAAGATCGAGGCGGCGATGCCGGCCACGAGCAGGATGACCAGGACCGGCAGCAGGAAGCGGCCCGTCTCCAGGGCGAGGGCGTGGACGAGGCGCATCGCGTCGTGGCTCGTCTCCACGCTGAAGTTGCGCGGCTGCTCCAGGATCAGCGCGAGCCTCTGCACCAGCGGCAGCCCCTGATCCCGCGCCACGAAGACCAGGAAGATCAGCAGTCCCAGGATGGAGGCGAAGACGGGCGCTTCCCGCGAGAACGGCGTGTTTCCTTCCGCGATCGCGTCGCTGATCTTCTTCTCGCTCGCCGCCTCGGTCTTGCTCTCCCTGTCCTCAGACATCGCGGCGCCCCGAACTCGGGCCGCCGACGGCACCGCGCCGGTCGGCCCGGCGGGACGCGTCCGCCGGAGCGGCGCCCCGGAGCCGTCCCCGACCGGGGACGGTGCTAGCGGAAGTAGGTCTCATCCGAGTCGGCCGGGGTGAGTTCGATCTCGCCGCGCGACGCCATCTCGAGCGCCTGGTCGGTGATCGCGCGGCGCGCGTCGAGCACGTCCCGCTGGGCGGCGGGCTCGCCTCCCTCCAGCTCGTGCTCGACGAGGCGCCGGGCGCGGGCGGTCAGCGCGCTGAGCACGACGTTCCGCAACGGCCCGTTCGTGCCCTTCAGGGCGAGGATGACCTTCTCGTGCGGGACCTGATCGAAGAGCGTCGTCCGCGCCCGCGGCGTCATGTGGATGATGTCGTCGAAGGTGAAGAGCAGGCTCTTCAGGATCTCGGCCGATTTCGGGCGCGTCTGCGTGAGGTTGTCCAGGACCTCCTCCATGCTCTGGCGCTCCATCTTGTTGACGATGTCGGCCATGCGCGAGTGGGTATCCGCCGCGGCATTGCGCGCCAGGTTGATCATGAAGTCCTCGTGGATGGTCTGCTCGATCATCTTCATGGTCGCGTCGACGATCGGCTTGAACGTCAGCATCCGCCGCATGACGCCGTTGCGCAGCGGCGCCGGCAATTGCGCCATCACCTTGGCGGCGCAGGCCGGCTTGACCTTGGACAGCACGAGCGCCGCGGTCTGAGGGTGCTCCTTGATCAGGTAGCCCGCCAGGGCGGTCTCGGACCCGTTGGAGATGCGGTCCCAGATCGAGCGGCGTACATGCTCACCCGGGCCGGGATCGACGAAGCGCGGATCTGGCGCGTCGAGGGCGCCGCGGACCGGACGCCGCGCAACGCCGCGGATCCGAAGGCTCCGGAGAACCGGCGGATCGAGATTCTCCTGCAGGGATCTCCAGGATGAAGGTGTCCCGGACCGGGCGGATCGTGGCGGCCGCCCTCGGCCTGCTCATCGCGGGGAGGGCCGCCCCCGTCGCCGCGGAACCGGCGGGCGGCCCTCCCGCCGCCCCGGCCGCCGACCCGCAGGCGCCGACGGGCGATCCGGTGCAGTGGGTGCGCACGCTCCAGTTGCTGCAGGATCGGGTCGCCGCCGGCTCCCGGGCCGCCCACGAGAGCCAGCCGCTGCTGATCGCCCGGATCAACGCGGATCTCCTGGCCGCCCCGCCCGAGATCTGGGGCCGCCGGAGCAATCTCCGGGCCGCGATCACCTTCGCCCTCAGCGGCGGCGGTCCTTCCGTCCTGCGCCGGCTGACGGCTCAAGACGGCCTCGGCGAGCCCGAAGCGACGCTCGCGCGCGGGGCGCTCGCCTATGTCGAGGGGCGGGAGGCCGAGGCGCGGCGCCTGCTCCAGGACGTCGACACGACGGATCTGCCGCCGACGCTCGCGGGCGCCATCGGCCTGACGCAGGCGTCGCTCGCCGTGCCCGACCAGCCGATCCGGGCGATCGCCCTGCTCGACCGCGTCCGGGTGCTGCTGCCGGGCACTCTGACCGAGGAGGGCGCCCTGCGCCGCGAGATCTTCACCCTCGGTCAGATCGGCGACCTGAAGACGTTCGAGGCGCTGGCGATCCAGTACCTGCGCCGCTTCCCGCACTCGATCTACGCGGGCAACTTCCGGCAGCGACTGGCCTATCAGCTGACGCAGTTCGATATCGGCCACGACGCGGAGCGCTTCGCGACCCTCAACAGGATCCTGGACGAGCTCGGTCCCGAGAGCCGGCGCGACCTGTATCTCGTGGTCGCCCAGACGGCGATCCAGGCGGGTCAGACGGCCGCGGCGCTCCGCGCCAGCGAGAAGGCCCTCGCGCTGTGCGCGCCCGGAAGCGCGGAGGCGACCCGGGGCCAGCTCTACCGGGCTGCCGCCGAGATCGTGAGCCTGGCGACGTTCCAGTCCGGGTCGCGGACGCTGAGATCGCTCGACAGGGCCAAGCTCACGGCCCGCGACATGCCCCTCCTCGAGACGGCCCTGTCGACCGCCGAGGCGATCGGACGCGGGCTCGCCGGCCGGCCCGGCCTGCCGGAGGCCGACGCCGCCGCGAAGCCGGCGCGGGCGGCGCCGGATCCCGCCGACGGGCCCGCGAGCCTGATCCCGAAGGCGCAGGCCACGATCGACCGGATCGATCTGATGCTCAGCAAGGCGACCCCGTGAACACGATCTCCACCGCGGTCCAGAAACCCGTCCCCAAACCCGATCGGGATGTCGCACCGTCCCCGCATCCGGCGGGCGACCTTCAGGCGCTGCCGGATGCGGCGGTGCGGGGCGCCTTCGACCTGGTCCTGCGCGCGGTCTCGGGGGGAACGCCCGCCGCCCGACCCGAGACCGACGGGGGTGAGATGGACGAACCGGAGGGCGCGACCGGGGAGGATCGGCGGCCCGAAGCCGGCGCATCGCCCGCGCCGCCGCCGTCACCGGGCGATCCCGGCAGCGCCGCCGCGGCGCTCGCCGAGATCCTGAGCGCCGCCGTCCTGTCGGCCCGTCCGGAACTGCCCGCGGGCCACGGGACCGGTGCTCCGGGACCGGCCCCATCCGCCGCATCCCCGGCGGGCCCCGACGCGGCCCCGGAGACCAGCCTCGTGGGAAATCTCGAGGCGGCCCGCGCGGACGCGTCGCCGCGCGCCGGGCCGAGCCCGGGCACCCTGCTGCAGGGCGGCCCCCCGCAGGTCGAGGTCCTCGACCGGGCGGTTCACTTCAAGCCCATCCTGCCCGAGGCGGCCCGCCACGCCCTCCCGGCCGCCGCAGCGGCAACGTCCGCGTTGCCGGCCGTCCCGAACGCGGCGGACGCTCAGCCTCGACCCGTCCGCCCCGGACCGGTGGCTCCGGCCGTCGCCGGGCCCGATCCCGCTCCGATCGCGCCGGCCGCCCAGATCGCCGCCCAGATTGCCGCGCAAGTCGCCACCCAGATCGCCGGGACGGTCGCCGGGAAGGTGAACGCAGCGCCGCCGAAGGCGACGGTCGCCCTCGCGACCGATCCCGAGCCTCGAGCCGGCGATGCGTCGGCCCGCGCTGATGCGTCGGCCCGCACCGCGACGGGGATCGATGGGCCGGGGGGGCTCACGGCACGCGAGGACAACCGTTCCCGCTCCGGCATCGCCGGACTCCTCCTCGCCCCCACCGGCCGGCAGGGGCCGCCGGGCGTCCCCATCCCGGGTCCCGGCAACGGATCCGGGACCGAGCCGGCCCGACTCGCCGCCGTCCTGCCGACGATCGCGGCGGCCATCACGGAGGAGATCGAGCGCGCGACCGCGGCCGGACCGGAGCGTCGCGTCGGCGCCGATCCGGCGATCCCCGCGGCTCAGGACGGGCCGCTCCGGGTGCTCAAGATCCAGCTCCGGCCGGAGAGCCTCGGGATCGTCACGGTGGAATTGCGGCTCGTCGACGGTCAGCTCGAGACCCATCTGCGCGCCGCGCGTCCCGAGACGGCGGCGATGCTGCAGCGGGATTCGGCGATCCTCACCGAACTGCTCAAGCACGCGCATTACCGGCCCGAGATCATTGTCGAGCCGGTTCGCCCCGGCGACGCCGGGTTCTCCGCGGGCGGATCACCGTCCCAGGGCCAATCCGGGCTCACCGACGGCGGCGCCCGGCCGGGTCACGGCGGGGACGGGCAGCGGCAGGCAGACCAGCGCGCGGCGCAGCGGCCGACGCTCGGCAGGCGCGACGGGGAGCGGACAGATGAGACGGTACGTCCTCGCGACGGCGGCGTTTATCTGTAGCGCCGCCCCGGTCGCCGGGACCGTGTGCGAGGCCGAGATGGGCCGTGCCGCGGCCCGTTACGGCGTGCCCCTCGGCGTGCTCTACGCGGTCGGCCTCACGGAGACGGGTAAGCGCGGCTCGCTCCAGCCCTACGCCATGAACATCGAAGGGGCGGCCTATTTCGCGACCGGGCCCCAGGACGTGCTGGCCCACTTCGCCGCGGCGCGCCGCCGGGGCGCGCGCCTGATCGATCTCGGCTGCATGCAGATCAACCACCACTATCACGGCGAGAAGTTCGCCTCGGTCGAGGCCATGATCGACCCGCGCGCGAACGTGGACTACGCGACGCAATTTCTTCGGGATCTGAAGCGGCGGGAGGGCAGCTGGACGATGGCCGTGGCGCGCTATCATGCCGGCCCGCACAACAACGCGGCGCAGAAGATCTAGATCTGCCGGGTCGTGGCCAACATGGTCGCCACGGGCTTCGGCCAGTGGACGCCGGCCGCGGCCCATTTCTGCCGGTGATCGTCCCGGCCGGGGCGGAAGAATGCGGACCGGGCCCGGTCAGGGAACCAACCGAAGGACCGGGCCCTTTCGGCAGAGGCCCCGTCACCGGCCCGGAGGAGCCGCATGACCGACGCCCCAGACCCGCCGGAAGGACCGCCCGGGAAAACGGCGCTGCTGGTGGTCCTCACCCTCACGGCCGTTGCCGCCGCCGCGTACGTCCTGATCCACATGGACTAGGTTGCCCGGCGACGCACCTACAGGGTCCGACAATTCCCGTAGCTGACCTTGACGTCGTTGCGCTCCTCGGGATTGAGCTGCGCCTCGACGAAGTTCATCTTGTTGAGGTCGATCAGAAGGAAGTAGACGCCGTTCTGACACTTGATCGCGTTGCGCGGCGTGCGCTCGTTCAGCCGCGGCGAGGCTGTCTGGCACTCGTAATAGTCGGAGCGCCCGGCCGAGATCACGGTCAGCAGGCCGCCGCTGGAGACCAGCGAGAATGTCCGGGCCTTCTGGGATTGCAGTTTGGCGCCTTCGGGTGCGGCGACATCGAGACTGGTCGACGCCTCCACCGTACACGTCATCGGACGGCGCAGCTGGGGGACCGCGGGCGTGATGCTCAGCAGGAGGAGCGCACCAGCGAGCGCTACCCGTTCGGCGATCATCGGCGAGGGATCCGTGATTCGTGGGTAGTTTCTACCCAGAAGCTAGACCGTTATCCATCCTTGTAAATGCCGCCTGCTCGGATCGATGGGCCGATCAACAGATTTGCCGCCCGCTCCATTGCATCGCGCCAAGGATTACGGGCCAGGCCGGTTCTTCCGCCGGGACCCGATCCGACCGGAATGCCGGCGAAGCGCGCTCTAATCCGCCAGGGCGTCCGGATTGTCGTTGGCGGCCGGATCGGGATCGCGCCGCGCCGCGATCTCCGTACCGATCTCCATGAGCAGCAATCGGGACAGGAGTTGCATCGTCGCCGTGCCGTGCGCGACCACGAGTTGATGGGCCAGGATCGTCGCCTCCACCATGCGGTCAAAACCGTCGTCGTCGGACATGGCGGTGCAGTAACCTGGTTGAATGCCGAGCATACAACTTAAAGGTAAGGATCCGGTTCGACCGCCCGCGCAGAAACAGGATTTCCCATGATCCCGACCGTCCAGGCCGACGCGCTCCTGGGGAGACTGGCCGAGGCCCTGGGGAGCCCGGTCGAGATCTTCTTCGCCGAATGCGCGCCGGCGACCGGGCGCACATCCGGGGACGCGTCGCCGGATTGCGACGCGCTGCCGACGCTGGAGCTGCTCCGTCTGTGGGAATCGCTGCGGGAGCCGGTGCGCCGGGAGCGGGTGCTGGCCGCCGCCCGGCAGGAGGCCCGAACCCTGCGGGCGAGCCGCGCCGAGGACGCGGCGGCCGGCTGACCGGAGCTCACCGCGCGCGCAGATCCGGGACGCGGCTGTCGGATCGGGCCGTCTCGATCAGGGGCCCGCGGCGGGCGGCGCGGGTACGGCCGCGAAGGTCAGGGCCGTCGCGGGCAGGGCGGGCGTGGCCAGCCTGTCCTGCTGAGCCGGCTTCTCCGGCTTCTCCAGCTTGGCCGTTCGCCTGTCGCGCTTCTCGTAGAAGGCGTTGCCGCCGGCGACGGCCACGTAGTGCATGTTCGTGTAGGGGAAGCGGTGGCCCGCGGTGTGGAAGAACATCGCCTTCCCGACCTTCGGGTGCCGCTCGCCGGCCAGGACGGCGTCGGCGGCGTCGGCGACCTTCTGCAGGTCCTTCTCCTGCATCGGCTTGGTGAGGACGCCCGGCGCGAACTGGCCCGGCTGCCCGACCACCGCGCAGATGCCGCCCGGGAAGATCGCGTTCTCGAGCCGGTTCATCACGACCGTGCCGACGGCGACCAGCCCGTCGCTGTCGCTCCTGTTCGACTCGAAGTACATGGCGCGGCCCAGACAATCGCGCTCGGCGTCGCTGACGACCATCGGCGGCTTGCGGTCGGGGATCGATCCCGTCGTGAGCACCGGCGACGCGGTGTTGCAGGCCCCCAGGCCGCCGGCCGCCGCCAGAACGATCAGTGCAGGACCGACCTTCGTCCTCTCGCTACCCCGCATGCATCCGCGCTCCGTGCTCCTCCAGCCTGACCAGCCAGGCGGTGTTCCACTCCGACCGGACGAAGGCCAAGCTTGACGGCACGTTCGCGGCGAGGATGTGGCGAGGCTGTCCCGTTTCGGGACCGGACCGGGAGCCTCAGTGCTGGCCCTGACCCGCGGCCAGGACGGTCACGCCCAGGGCGATCACCCCGATGCCCACCAGCATCGTCGGGTTGAGCGCCTCGCCGTACAGCCACGCGCCGCCGAGCGCCGCGCCGATCATGCCGATCCCCGACCAGATCGCGTAGACCACGCCGATCGGCAGCATGTCCATGCTGGTCGACATCAGCCACAGGGCGGTGCCGTAACCGAGCGCCACGATCACCGTCGGCCCCGGGCGGGTGAGGCCGTCGGCGGCCTTCAGCGCCAGGGTGGCGGTCACCTCCGCGCCGATGGCGAGCCCGAGGATCAGGTACGGATTCATGGCACGGCGGACTTTCGGGCTGCGCGGGCTGGGTGAGTCGGGCGGTCGAGGCGTGTAGAACCAGGTTCGAATCGGACGCCCGCGCGGACGGGGCGGCGCTGGGCCGGCCCGGATCCGCGTCGAAACGGCCGCGGACGTCGGCGGTCGCCGGACACAAGGCCACAGATCCGTGAACATTTCCGAACCGGCGGCTCGCCGCTTCGCGGGCGACGGACCGGCCCGGCGCCGGGGCCGATTGGGGCTTTCGTTAAGGCCTGCTGATCATGGTGACCGCGCGCCGTCCCGCCCCGGGGCCGGCCGCGCGACAGCGACGATCCAGAGCGACACAGATCCAGCATGACCGCGTCCTTGGCGATCCCGGATTCTCCGGCCCGCGCGCGCCGGGGCCGCCGCTGGGGCGCGATCGCCGCGGCGGGCGGCGCCGCGATCGCGGGCTGCGCCTGGACCGCGGCCGCGCTGATCAACGTCCCCGATCCCGTCACCCTGACGGCGCTCGCGGTCATCGAGCCGTCGTCGGTGGGCACGTGGTTCCCGAGCCGGATCGTCCAGGCCCCGGCCCGGGCGAGCGACCTGCCGGCGCGGCCGCGCCCGATCCTCGACCGCGTCCCCTGGAAGGGGAAGACGGTCCCGCTGATGACGGTGCTGGAGGCGACCCACACCAACGCGTTCCTGGTGCTGCAGGACGGCGTCCTGATCCACGAGTGGCAGCGCGCAGGCACCGGACCGGAGACACTGTTCCCCTCGTGGTCGGTGGCGAAGTCCATCGTCTCGCTGCTGGTCGGCGCCGCGGTGGCGCGGGGTCAGCTCGCCGAGACCGACCGGGTCTCCACCCTCCTGCCCGAGCTGCGGAACGGCGCGGTCTTCGGCCAGATCACCGTGCGCAACCTCCTCGACATGGCGAGCGGCATCGCCGTGCCGGAGAACTACGACCCCCGGCATCCCCTGACCGGCACCGCCGGCATGTACCTGACGCGCGATCTCACGGCCTTCGTGCGCGACAACGCCCACCTGGCGTTCAAGCCCGGCACCAAGGGCCGCTACCGCAGCATCGACACCGAGCTGCTCGGCCTGATCCTCGCCCGGGTCGAGGGCAAGCCGCTGGCCGACATCCTCTCGGAGCGGATCTGGAAGCCGATGGGCGCCCAGGCCGACGCCACCTGGAACCTCGACCGGCCCGGCGGCATCGAGAAGGCGTTCTGCTGCATCAACGCGACGGCCCGCGACTTCGCCCGCCTCGGCCTTCTGGTGGCCGACCAGGGCCGGTCGGGCGATCACCGCATCATCCCGGGCCGCTGGATCGAGCGGATCATGACGCCGGCCCGGCGCGACGTCGACGGCTGGCAGTACTCGGCCCAGTGGTGGCACGCCCCGGGCGGCGAGGACGACGACATCTCGGCGATCGGCGTCTACGGCCAGTACATCTACGTGAACCGCGCGACCGGCACGGTGATCGTGAAGCTCAGCGACCACGGCGCCGAGCAGGACGAGGTCGACACGCTGGCGGTGATGCAGGCCATCGCGGGCGACCTCGCCGCCGGCCGCCCCGCCGCCCGCAAGGACCCCTGAGCGGGCGACCGCGGTCCCGAGTCCCGATCGGGCCGGGATCGGGCCGGGATCAGGCTTCTGTCGGGCCGGCTCCCGGCACGGAGGGCTGCCGGGCGATCGGGCTCAGGGGCGCGAGGTCCCGCGCCCGCCAGTTGCGCAGGAGCCGCCAGCCGACCCGCTTCCAGGCGATCGACGGCACCGGCGAGGCCGGATCCACGAGGGCGCTCAGCGCCCGCGTGTAATCGAGCACGAGGCCCGGGGTCCAGGTCATGGACCGCGCCCCGTTGCGCAGGAAGGCCGCCGCCCAGAACTCCGGCGTGGTCAGCGCCGCCGCGAGGCGCCGCCAGGGATGCCCGCCGCGGCTGAACGCGCCCTCCACGGCGATGTCCAGCGCCCGCGCCACCGTGGTGGAGCAGTTGCGGCTGATGAAGTTGTAGGTGGTGTCGCGGCTGTACTGCGCCCAGAACGCCCGCAGCCGGGCGGCGTCGATGCCGTTCAGCGTCACCGCCACCGTCGCGGGGCACCAGTCCGCCACCTCCGCGGCGTGCGAGGGCAGGAAGCGCCCGGGCACGTCGTTCTCCGGGCCCGCGCGCAGGCTCGAGCGCAGGTTGGCGGGGGAGCGGTCGATCTCCACCGCGGGGTAGTGGCTGACGTAGAGGTCGTCGCCCTGCTGCAGGGCCGCGTGGCCGGTGGAGAAGCGCCCGGCCTTGTCGACGGAGGCGACGTAGCGCCGGATCAGCCGCTGGCCGGCGGGGGTGGTCGCCTGCCCGGTGGGCGTCCAGACATAGACCGTCAGGCTGCCGGGCTCGTCGCCGCCGACCGACACGACCGACACGGCCGGCTCGGCGGTGCCCAGGCGCCGGGTGCGCAGCCCGACCAGCGCGAGGTTGGCGCCGTTCAGGATCAGGAACATGCCGATGCAGTAGCCGACCGTGCCGGCGTACCAGGTCGGCCAGGGCTGGAGATGGAACAGGCCGAAGGCGATGCTGAGGCCGCCGAGGGCGACCGACATCCGCCAGCCAGCGAATTTCAGCAGGCCGGCGATCGTGATCCGGACGAGGCCGTCGACCACGAAGGCGACGCCGAAGATCATGGCGAGCAGGAAGGTGCTGTGCTTCGTGGCCATCATGATCAGCACGGCCATGACCGACAGCAGCGCGCCCTTGGCGAGGCGCAGGCGGCGCGCGGCACCGATCGCGGACGCGCCGACGAGGAGGGAACTCACGCCCTCGGCCAGGAGGATCAGGCCGAACCACCGGTCCGGGACGTGGAGCGCACCGTCGAGGGAATCGATCACCACCAGGAGGCCGAGCGACGACCACAGCAGGCCGGTGGCGGCGATGAGGTGCCAGTGACGGCGGACCGCGGCCCGGCCGACGAGCAGCATCCAGAGGGGCGGCATCCGGCCGCCGACCGCGTCCGCGGCGCCCGGTCCGGGCGCTTCGAGCGCGGAGAGCGCGCGCGGGATAGTGGTCGCACAGGGTCCGGACATAGGGGTCGCCCTCGATAGCGCGCGTCGACGGGCCTCTCGCACGGATGCCGCCGTGCCGTCACGGCCGGAACGAGGCTCCCGACGCGCGAGCGTTTCGCGACGCGCCCGGCGCGCACGATCCACGCCTTGCCTGAGAACTTTGTTAATCGCGGCCCGGTCGCGGCGCCAGCGCCCGCGGAGAGGCCGTGGAGAAGCGCCACGGCCCCCGGGATCCCGTCGCGCGCCGCCCGACCGATGGTCAGCAGGGACGCGGGCCGCGGTCCGATCGACCCGTAACCGGGCGGCATCCGCGATCCGTCCCTGTCTCCGCCGCTGATTCGCGCCCCTGCAGCCCGTCATCGCGCGGCCGTTCGCAGTCATCGCGGACAGCCTCACGGACCGGAGGCCGAAACTGCGCACTGTTTGCGAGACGCCGCAGGCCTGGCAACCTCATGTTGCCTCGCAAGAACAGAAAATGTTCAAAGAACATCCTAAGATAAAGTATAGACAAAATAGACAGTTTTTGTATAGTTACACGCCAATCTTGGCACACTCGAAGCAATTCGGCGCATGCTTGGGCGGTAAAAGCTGATCCTAGCCTCAGCTTTATCGATGCGCCGGTTTTCATGCCTCGAATTTCGGTACTGGGGGATTCATGAACACCATCGATCTGAACGAAAAGACCTCGGACCTGAACACAGACCTGATCAAGTGCACGGCATCACTGGTCGCGGCCTACGTGTCTCGGAATGCGGTGGGCGTGGGCGACCTGCCGGTTCTGATCGACCAGGTGCACACGGCCATATCGGTGCTGCAGGGCGGCGGCTCGGGATCCGGTCCCGGCTGGACCGGCCCGACGGCGGCGCAGATCGAGGCTTCGATCCAGCAGGACGGCCTGATCAGCTTCATCGACGGCCGGTCCTACAAGACACTGAAGCGTCACCTCACGGCGCACGGCCTCACGCCGGAGCGTTACCGGGCGAAGTACGGCCTGCCGGCCGACTACCCGATGGTGGCCCCGGGCTACGCCGCCAAGCGCTCGGAGATCGCCAAGGCGATCCAGCTCGGACACAAGGCGGCCTGAGGCGGCCAG
Source organism: Methylobacterium sp. 285MFTsu5.1 (assembly GCF_000383455.1). NCBI lineage: Bacteria > Pseudomonadati > Pseudomonadota > Alphaproteobacteria > Hyphomicrobiales > Methylobacteriaceae > Methylobacterium > Methylobacterium sp. 285MFTsu5.1. The sequence goes on from NZ_KB911277.1 coordinate 111,877, forward strand.
GCCCGCACCGCCCTGGATCGGCGGCCCCGTCCGGGCCGCCGCGGGACACGGGCGCGGGAATGCCTGACGGCGGATCGCCCGATCCGCCCGTCCCGGTCTCCGCGCTGGGGTCGGGGGGCCCCCGGGGGGGCCAGCGCGGAGACCGACCCCGATGACCCGGTGGGGCGGGGCAGGGCGGATCCCGCGAGCGCCCGCCGGTCGCGGGATCCGCTCAGACCCGGGCGACCGCCAGGGTCCCGTCATCGATGGGGACGAACCGGACGCCCGCCCGGCGCAGCGCCTCGACCGCGTGCAGGCGGGACCGGCTTCCCCGATGCTCGCTGTCCTCTTCCAGACGCCGCACGGTGGAATGCGACAGGCCGCTCGCCTGAGCGAGCTCCATCATCGACCAGTCGAGGAGCGCCCGCGCGGCCCGCAGGTGGTAGCCGCTCACGGAATGCTCCAGCCCCTCGTGCAGGCCGCCGGGGGGCGGGGCGTGGTTGCGGACGGGGTATTTGAGCCCGCAGCGCCCGAGATAGGTCCCGTCCGGATCCCAGACGGGCATCGTGAGGATCCGGAAGTGCCAGAGCTCGCCGTTGGCGAGGCGCTCGTGGGCGCCCCCCTGGAAGAACGCCCGCCGCTCGATCTGCTCCAGGGCCGCTGCCCGGAAGCCCGCGCGCTCCTCGGGAACGATCAGGATATACGGCTCGGCGCAGATCTCCTCCAGCGGGAGCCCGTGGACCTGGGCGACGGCGAACGGGATGTCCCGGACGCGGTCGAGCCCCATCGAGAAGGTCGTGATGTGCTCCGTGAGGTAGAGCGCGCTCTGCCGGCGGCGCTCTTCCTGCCGCAGGCGCGCCAGCTGCTCGCGGTCGCTCACGTCGAGCGCCGTGCCGCTGAGGGCGACGGGCCGCCCCTCCGCCGAGACGCGCACCTCCATCGTCAGCGAGAGCGTGCGCACCGTGCCGTTCGTCCGGATCACCCGGACGATGACCTCGCGGGGCACGTGCCCCTGCCGGATGTCCGCCAGCGCCGGCATGAGAGGCCGGTCCTCGGGATGGATCAGGCTCAGCAACAGGTCGTAGCGCGCCTTCGCGGCGTTCGGAACGAGCCCGAGCAGCCGGTAGAACCCGGGCGACCAGACCTGCTCCTCGCCCGCGAAGATCCAGCTCCAGGCCCCACTCACGCCCCGACTTTCCGTGAGAGTCAGGAACTCTCCCGACGAGAAAGTCAGAGCGCTTAAAGCAGTATGGAACATCTCAGCACCGTTCGAACCGTATCACCGTTCCCGCCGTTCGGCCACGAGAATTTTTTCGGCACAACACTTCACCATTCATCCGGAATTTCTTCAGATCCGGCACGTATCTCCATCGATATGGCGCCCGCGATCGACAAACATCTTGCATCGACATTCCAGCCCGAGGCGGTTTGTTCCCGATCGAACGGATTCGTTCCTGCCGCGCTGTGAACGGAGGTTTCCGGGATCCCCGACCGCATCCCGCCCCTCCGCGCGTTCGGCACACACCGTCACGACAGCAACGCGACCGGATCTCGCTCGACAATGACCCCTGTCGCGAAGTAACTTCTCTGACCTTCGGTGTTTAAGAATGGTGATTTTCCGCTCTGGCATTGAATCGAACTTCAGAAAAGCGCGACGTCGATGTTCTATGACGAGTCATGCACGCATATTACAGATTTTATTGTGAATTTTATTGATTGTATATGATTCATAATCGGTCATTGTGCGAATATTACAATACGTTTGCCAAATTATCGATATGCAAATCCCACGAAATCGAGCGACTGGCGCGCTGATCCTTGGATCGTCGAGGCTCCTCAGACGGGCGCGCGACGGGGCCACGCGAGCGCGGCCGGCGCGGCGAGGTCGGAACCGGGACCGGTGGCGATTGACAGGCCGGGCCGTACAATGCGGGGACACGGGGTCGCGCACCGGGAGGAACCGCATGAGGGTCGCCTGCATCGGCGAGTGCATGGTCGAACTGTCCGAACGCCCGGACGGGAATCTGGTCCGGGGCTTCGGCGGCGACACGCTGAACACCGCGCTCTACCTCGCGCGCCTCGGCGTCGCGGTGGACTACGTGACCGCGCTGGGCGACGACATCTGGAGCGACGAGATGGCGGCGGCCTGGGGCCGCGAGGGCATCGGCCTCGACCGGGTCCGGCGCCTGCAGGGCCGGATGCCGGGCCTCTACATCATCCGCACGGATGCCGACGGCGAGCGCAGCTTCCACTACTGGCGCGACCGGGCCGCGGCCCGGGACCTCTTCACCGAGCCGGGCGCCGCCGAGACGGAGGCGGAGCTGGAGCGCTACGACCTCGTCTACCTGTCCGGCATCAGCCTCTCGCTCTACGGCGAGACCGGGCGCGCCGCCCTGTTCGAGACGCTGTCGCGCCTGCGGGAGCGGGGCGGGCAGGTCGCCTTCGACACCAATTACCGTCCCCGCGGCTGGCCCGACCGGGACGAGGCCTGGGCGGCCTTCCGCGCGGCCCTGGACCTGGCCGACGTGATCTTCGCCTCGGCCGAGGATCTGGACTGGCTGTTCGGCGCGGCGGGCGAGGACGAGGTGCTGCGCCACCGCGGCCGGGCCGAGATCGTGCTCAAGACCCTGGACGGATCCGGCCCCGTCGCCCGGGTGCTGCACGGCCCGGCCGACACCGCCGTGCCGGCCGGGCGCGCCGCGCGGGTCATCGACACGACGGCGGCGGGCGACAGTTTCGCGGCGGGCTACCTCGCGGCGCGCATCGCCGGGCTGGCACCGGAAGCCGCCGCCGCTGAGGCGCACCGCCTGGCCGGGGCGGTGATCGGGCATCGCGGCGCCGTGATTCCCCGGGACGCGATGCCGGTCCCCGCCGCCCGACCGCCGGGTCCGGACGTCTGAGGGAGGCGGGGCCGCCCTTGAGGCGGACAAGCGCAACCGCTACCTCTCTGCCAGCGGGGGACGGCTCCCGCAGCGTCATCGCCGCGCGTGGTGCGGCCGAGAGGGCACCCGTGGCGCCGATTCCCCCGCCGATCCAGGTTCCCGAACCCGACGCCGCGGCGGGCGGCGGCGCGCCGAAGACGCGGGTCAGCGCGCGCGGCCGGCTGCGCACCTATTTCCTCACCGGAATCATCGTCGCCGGCCCGCTCGCCATCACGGCCTACATCACGTGGTGGTTCATCGCGCTGATCGACTCGTTCGTGAAGCCGCTGGTGCCGGCGAGCTACCTGCCGGACCATTACCTGCCGTTCTCGATCCCGGGCCTCGGCCTCGTGATCGCGTTCCTGGCGGTGACGCTGCTGGGCTTCCTCACGGCGAACCTCGTCGGACGCTCGGTGATCGAGTTCGGCGAGGTCCTGCTGGCGCGGACCCCCGTGATCTCCGGCCTCTACAAGGGCCTGCGGCAGATCTTCGAGACGCTGTTCTCGGCCAACGGCACCTCGTTCCGCACGGTGGGGCTCGTGGAGTTCCCCGTGAAGGGCACGTGGTCGGTGGTGTTCCTGTCCGCCCCGGCGGCCCACGAGGTCGAGGGGGCGCTGCGGGCCCGGGGGGCGCCGGCGGACGACCTCGTCGGCGTCTTCCTGCCCTGCGCGCCGAACCCGACCACGGGCTTCTTCTTCTACCTGCCGCGCGCGGAGGTGGTGGAGCTCGCCATCAGCGTCGACGACGCCGCCAAGCTGGTGATGTCGGCCGGGGTGATCCAGCCGGAGGACCCGCAGGGCCGCCTCAACGCCATGGCGGCCACCCTGCGGACGGCCCAGCAGGCCGGCGGACCGCTGCCCCGCCGGGAGCCGCAGGACGCGTGATGCGGCGCCCGGTCGCCGGCTTCGTCGCCGTCTCGGCGGCCTGAGCCACCCCGTCTCGCGCCACGGTGCAGGACGTCCCGCTGCCCTGGGTCGCTTCGCTGCGCTCGCGATGACGGCAGCGTCGAAGCGGAGGCGACCTCCGGTCCGCTCAAGGGGCCTTCCCGAGGCGCCGGCGCGCGATCCAGGCCTCCTGCGCGCCGAGCTCACCGCTCCTCGGCTTGAGGGAGACCGTGGGATTGGCGGCCATCGTCCACGAGAAAGGCCGTCCCGCGCGCGCGGGACGGCCCTGAAATGATCAGACTGCTATCGGCTCAGCGCTGCAGCGAGGCGGTCTGCGGCGCGATGGTCGGCGGCGTCGCCTGCGCGACCGTCACGGCGCTGCGGGGCGCCGTCGGGCCCCAGCCGGAGGCGCATTGCAGGGTAAGGGCGAGGCCCAGCGCGATGCAGAGCCCGTTGGCGGCCAGCCAGAAGGGCCGGGACGCCCGACGCACGGCGGCCTGCAGCTCGTCCGCGGTCTTGCCCGCCGCCTCGGCGGCGCGATCCGAGATCGGCAGGAGCCAGGGCTCGGTCGGCAGGGCGTGGGCACCGGCCATCTCGTGGGAGCCCGGCAGGCCTTGGAACAGTCCGTTCGACATGTCCGTCCTCCAGATTCGTCCGTGATGTCCCGGCTTACCGGGCCATTCGTTCATCTCCAGTTAAGGGAAGAATATGGCTGATGCAAGGTCACGAGGCCTGTCCGGAGCCTCTTGGACCGCCCGTACGGCGCCGCCAAGCTTCCGCGCGATCCCGTCAAACCTCTGAAACGAAACACTTTTTCAGAGAGCCTGTGACATCGGCGCATCGGAGTACCGATCCGGTCGCGCGGCGGCGATTCCGGATCCGGCCGTTCAGGAAGGCCGGACTTTCCTGAACGGATCCGTTCAGGAAACCGTTCATCCGGCCCCGATCAGCCGGATCGCGGCCTCCCGCTCGAACAGGTAGAGCAGCACCCGCAGCGCCTGTCCCCGCGGACTCTTGAGGCCGGGATCGCGCTCCACGATCATCCGCGCGTCGTCGCGGGCGGCCTCCAGCAGGGCGGCGTCGCTCTCCAGCCGCGCCAGCCGGAACGCCGCCATGCCGGATTGCCGGGTTCCGAGCACCTCGCCCTCGCCGCGCAGCTTCAGATCGGCCTCGGCGATGCGGAAGCCGTCCTCGCTCGCGCGCATCATCTCCAGCCGGGCCCGGGACACCTGCCCGAGGGGCCCCCGGTAGAGCAGCAGGCACGAGGAGGCCTTCGAGCCGCGCCCGACCCGGCCGCGGAGCTGGTGCAGCTGCGCCAGCCCGAAGCGCTCCGCGTGCTCGATCACCATGATGGTGGCCTCGGGCACGTCAACCCCGACCTCCACCACCGTGGTCGAGACCAGGAGCTTGGTCTCCCCGGCGGCGAACCGCGCCATGGCGGCGTCCTTCTCGGGGCCGGGCATCTTGCCGTGGATCAGCCCGACCGCGTCGCCGAAGTGCTTCCGCAGATCGTCGAAGCGCTCGGCCGCGGCGGCGAGGTCGACGAACTCCGATTCCTCCACCAGCGGGCAGATCCAGTAGACCCGCTCGCCCCCGGCGATCGCCCGGGCGAGGCCGGCCACGACCTCGTCGATCCGCTCGGTCGGCAGCGTGATCGTCCGGATCGGCTGCCGGCCGGCGGGTTTCTCGTCGAGGATCGAGACGTCCATGTCGCCGAAGAAGGTCAGCGCCAGGGTGCGGGGGATCGGCGTCGCGGTCATGACCAGGAAGTCCACCGCCTCGCCCTTGGCGCCGAGCGCGAGGCGCTGGTGGACGCCGAACCGGTGCTGCTCGTCCACCACCGCGAGGCCGAGGTCGCGGAACGTCACCGCCTCCTGGAACAGGGCGTGGGTGCCGACGAGGATGTCGATCTCGCCCGCGGCGAGGTCGGCCAGCGTGCTCTTGCGCTCCGCGGCCCGGTCGCGGCCGGTCATCAGGCGCAGGCGCAGGGGGCCGGCCAGCGGCCTCAGCCGCTCGAAATGCTGCCGCGCCAGGATCTCGGTGGGCGCCATCAGGGCGGCCTGACGCCCGGCCTCGACCGCCGAGGCCATGGCGAGCAGGGCCACCGCGGTCTTGCCCGAGCCGACATCGCCCTGGAGCAGGCGCAGCATCCGCCGGGGCGCCGCGAGGTCGGCGCGGATCTCCGCCACCGCCCGGCCTTGCGCGCCGGTCAGCGCGAAGGGGAGGGCGGCCTCGAGGCGCCCGCTCAGGGCGCCGTCGCCGGCATTGACCCGGCCGGCCTTGCGCCGCTGGCGGGCGCGCAGGAGCGCCAGCGCCAGCTGCGAGGCGAGGAGCTCGTCGTAGGCGAGCCGCTTCCGGGACGGCGTCGCGGGCGGCGGCTGGAGCGGGTCCTCGGCCTTCGGCGGCGCCTCCTCGGGGCGGTGCTCGAGGCGGAGCGCGTCCGCGAAGGCGGGCAGGCGGTTCCGCTCCAGCCAGGCCGGGTCCTGCCATTCCGGCAGGACCGGCAGCCGGTCGAGGGCCGCGACCGCGAGCTTGTTGATCGCCCGGGAGGTCAGCCCCTCGGTGGCGCCGTAGACCGGCTCGACGGCGGGGAGTTCCGCGAGGCCCGCCTCGTCCACGATCCGCGACGGGTGGATCATCTGGCGGGTGCCGTCCCAGAGGTCGATCCGGCCGGTGATGTAGCGGTGCGACCCGAGCGGCAGCATCTTCTCCACCCGGGCGCGGGGCATGCCGAAGAAGACCAGGGAGATGTCGCCGGAGGCATCCTCCACCAGCACCCGGTGCGGGCGCCGGCCGGGCCCGGCCTGGGCCGGGCGGTGCGCCACCACGGTGACGCCGATCGTCACCGGCTCGCCGGTGGGGGCCTCGCTGATCGAGCCCATGAGCTTCCGCGCCACGCCGCCCTGGGGCAGGTGGAACAGCAGGTCCACGACCCGGGCCTCGCGCTCGGGGGTGCCGAGCAGCTTCTCGATGAGCGGCGCCATCTTCGGCCCGATCCCCGGCAGGGCGCGGGCCGGCGCGAAGAGCGGGTCGAGGATGCTCGGCCGCAGGGGCGGGGCGACGGCAGGCGCGGGGGCGGCCTCCGCCGCCGGCGCCTCGGCCGCGTCGGAATCCTTCAAGGCCGGGTCCTGAGTCGCGCGTGCATCTGTCATGGCGGTTCGGCGGACATGGTGCCGGAGGCGCCTTATCATCCGGTGCATCCCGGCGCGCCAGTGCGGCAGGATGGAGACCGACCCCGGAGACCGAATCCATGGCCCGCGACTTCCTGCCGGGTTTCGACCGGCACCGGATCGAGACCGCGCCCGGCGTGACGATCAACGCCCGCTCGGCCGGGTCCGGGCCGCCGGTGCTGCTCCTGCACGGCCACCCGCAGACCCTGTCGACGTGGCTCCACGTCGCGCCGCGCCTCGCCGAGCGGCACGCCGTGGTGGCGATGGATCTGCGCGGCTACGGCGATTCGGCCAAGCCCCCGGGCGGCGAGCGCCACGTCGCCTATTCCAAGCGCGCCATGGCGGCCGACGCGGTGGCGGTGATGCGGGCGCTCGGCCACGAAAGGTTCGCGGTGGTCGGCCACGATCGGGGCGGGCGCGTCGCCCACCGCCTCGCCCTGGATCATGCGCAGGCCGTGGAGCGGATCGCCGTGTTCGACATCGCGCCGACCGCGACCATGTACGCGCGCACCGACAAGGATTTCGCCACACGCTATTTCTGGTGGTTCTTCTTCATCCAGCCCTATCCCCTCCCGGAGACGCTGATCGGGGCCGATCCGGAATACTTCCTGCGCCACCACGTCGAGGGCCAGTCGAAGACCCCCGGCTCGACCCCGCCGGAGCTCTTCGCCGAGTACCTGCGCTGCTATTCCGACCCGGCCTGCCGCCACGCGATCTGCGAGGATTACCGGGCGGCCGCCGGGATCGACCTGGAGCACGACGCGGCCGATGCCGAGGCCCGGATCACCGCGCCGCTGCTGGCGCTCTGGGGCGCGAAGGGCGTGGTCGGCCGGACCTACGACGTGCTGGAGACGTGGCGCGAGAAGGCGACCGACGTGTCGGGCCGGGCGCTGGATTGCGGCCACACCCTCCAGGAGGAGCGGCCGGACACGGTTGTCTCGGAGCTTGCGGCGTTCCTGGGTTGACGGACTGCGGCGCCGTGGCCCCGCGTCGCCGGTCTTGGCAGATCCGCTGAAAAGCGCAGATACGAGACGTGCCGGGCTCGCGAACAGCGTCCCCGGTTGATGACTTCGACACCGCCGTCATCGCGAGCGGAGCGAAGCGACCCAGGGTGGCACCAGGCTTCCTGACGTCCCGCTGCCCCGGGTCGCTCCGCTCGCGAGGACGGGGCCGCGCATCAACCGGAACCTTGGGAAGCCCGACGCCACACTGTCCCGAGCGGGACGCGTCGATCGTGCAGGACACCATGCCGGAGGACACAAACACCGTCTTCGAGGTCGCCGTGGTCGGGGCCGGGGCCGCGGGGCTCGCCGCCGCCCTGGCGGTCGCCCGCGAAGGGATCCCCACGGCGCTGGTCGGGCGCCACGCCCCGGTGGCGGACGGACGGACCGTCGCGCTCCTCGACGGGTCGGTGCGCTTCCTGGACGCGCTCGGCGCCTGGGAGGCGGTGGCGCCGCACGCGAGCCCGCTCTGCACGCTGCAGATCGTCGACGACACCGGCAGCCTGTTCCGGCCGCCGCCGGCGCGGTTCCGCGCCGCCGAGATCGGCCTCGACGCCTTCGGGTGGAACGTCGAGAGCGCCCGCTTGGTCGAGAGCCTGCGCGCCCGCGCCCGGGCGCAGGACAACCTCACCCTGGTCGAGGCGGACGCCGCCGGCGCCGTGCCCGGCGAGGCGGCCGCCCGCGTCGCGCTGGCGGACGGGCGTGCCGTCGAGGCCCGGCTCGTGGTGGGGGCCGACGGGGCCCGCTCGCCGCTGCGGGCCGCCAGCGGCGTCCGCGTGCGCGACTGGACCTACCCGCAGAGCGCCATCACCACGATCCTGGCCCACGCGCGCCCGCACCGCGACGTCTCCACCGAGTTCCACACCCGGTCGGGGCCCTTCACCCTGGTGCCGCTGCCCGGCGGCCACCGGTCCAGCCTCGTCTGGGTGACCGGGGAGGGGGCGGCCCGGCGGCTCGCCGCCCTCGACGACGCGGCGCTGGGGCAGGCGGTGGAGCGGCAGGCCCGGGCGATGCTCGGCGCCATGCGGGTCGACGGCCCCCGCGGCCTCGTGCCGATGCGCGGCCTCGCGGTGGCGACCCCCGTGGCCCCGCGGCTGGCGCTGATCGGGGAGGCGGCCCACGTCTTCCCGCCGATCGGCGCGCAGGGGCTCAATCTCGGCCTGCGCGACGCCGCGACCCTGCGCGACGCGGTGCTGGCCGCCGTCCGCGACCGCCGCGATCCCGGCTCCCGCGCCGTGCTCGACGGCTACGCGCGGGCGCGCCGCGTCGACACGGCCGCGCGCACCGCCGCGGTCGATCTCCTCAACCGCAGCCTGCTCACCGACCTGCTGCCGGTCGACGCGCTGCGCGGTCTCGGCCTGCTGGCGATGACGCAGCTCGGACCGCTGCGGCGCCTGGTGATGCGGGAGGGCGTGCTGCCCCGGATCGGCGCGCCGGAGCTGATGCGCGCGGCGCGCTAGGACCGTTCCCGATCGTCTCGCGCCAGCGGCGCCCCCTTTCCCGCGCGGGAGAGGGGACCCGCGCCTCGTGCGGCACCGGCAGTGACAGGGAGCGGTCGGACGGCGCTTCCCGGAGGCGGCCTCAGGCCCGGCGCGAGCGCCCGGACGCCGCGACCTCGGCGCGCGCCGGGGCGGGCCTCAGAGATCCGGCTGGGCGGCGACGTAGGCGCCGAGCCGGGTCGCGAGATCGACCGGGCCGCCGCCTCGGGCCTCGCCCGAATCACCGATGAGGATCACCGGGATGCCGCGCTCGCGCAGCTGGCCGCGGAGGCGGGCCGCGCGGCGGGCGTAGGCGGGATTCCGGCGGGTGGGCGCCTGGAGCAGCACGGCCGCCGGACGGGCGATCACGGTCAGGACGTCGTCGGCCGCCTCCATCGAGGCGGTCACGCTCGCGTATCCGAGGCTGGCCAGCTCGCCCGAGAGGGACCGGTCCACGGCGCGGACGCCGTCGTCGACCACGAGCACTTGTTGCAGCGCACCCATAAGCTTGAGCGGTACTCCATCCCGGACGGCTTGGAAAGATAGCCGTCACGACAATCCGATGCAGAACCCGCGAAGAGGCGGATCGGATCCGTCGGTTCGTGTGCAGATGCGAGATTATCCGCGCCGCCTGAGTGCCGGATGAACCGGCGATCGTCCGCCGTTCAGGCGGAGGGGACGGTCGCGACGGTGGCGGCGATCGCCGCGACCGCCCCGTTCGCGCCCCCGTCCGCGCGGAGCGGGCGGAAGCCCGTGCTTCGCCACGCCAGGGGGTCCGTCGCCGGGATCACGCCGCGGGTGAGCGGGGAGGCGGCGCAGGCCGCCCCCCGGCAGGCGAGGTCGCCGTCGGCGCCGGCGGCGAGGTCCAGGAGATCGCGGGGTAGGAAGGCCTGCCCGGGCTCGGCCAGGGTCGCGGCGAGGTCGTCCGGGCCGGGGCGGGTCAGTACGAGCGCCTCACCCAGGACCAGCGAATCGAGGCGCTGCGGGCCCGCGGGCCCGGCGCCCCGCGGGGTCAGCCGGGCGGGCGCGCGGTGGACCACGTCGAGGACCCGGACGGTCCAGGGCAGCGGCAGGGCAGCGAGAGCCGATTCGACCCGCGCCGGGACCACCAGCCGGGTCGGAACCGGCCGCAGCAGGGCGGCGCGGAACCCGGTCTCGTCGAAGGGCAGAACGGTCTCCAGGCCGGCGCCGGCCGCCAGGGCGGTGCCCAGGCCGGTCACGAGGCCGCGCAGGTCGTGGCCGGGCAGGAGCGTCAGGACCCGCTCGTCCGCGGTCAGGGGCAGCGCGTCGAGATGGGCGGCGACCGCCGCCGCCAGCGCCGCGGCGGTGCGGTAGACCGGCCGGCCGGGATCGCCGCCCGCGAAGGTGACGAGGCCGCGGCCCGGCGCCGGCTCGACCACACCCCGCTCCAGGGCCATCGCGTCGAGGCTGATCACGCCGTCCGGCACGCTCGGGCCGAAGGCCGCGAGGTAGCGCAGGGCGAAATGGCGCATGGCCGCGCGGGTGAGGTCCTCGGCGGGCCGGCGCGCGCCGCGGCGGCCCTCCGTCAGCACAGCGACGAGGCCCGCGGCCTCGATCCCGGCAGAGAGCTCCGCCTCGTCCCAGAGGGCGGGCATCGCGCAGGGCAGGTGGCCGGCCGCCTCGACGGCGAGGTGGGCGAGGGCCGATTCGGCACCGCCCGAATACCATAGCCCGATCCGGCTGCCGGCCGGGAGCCGCCACGCGGCGATCCCGCGGGCGAGCCGACCGACGATCTCGGCGGCGGCCGCGTAGGTCCAGGTGATGGACGGGCGCCCGCACCACGCGACCCGGTCCCCCGAATCACGCAGGAGGGTGCGCTGCGGGCCCGCCAGGGCGGCGGCGAACAGGCGGGTCGCGAGACCGTCGGACAGGCGTCCGGACAGGACTCCGGACAGGCCGTCGGGCCCGTCCTCGGATCGCGCGGACGCGTCCGGTGCGGCGTCTTCCGCCCACTCCGCCACCGCCAACGCGCTCAAACCCGCCGCCCCCGCCGATCCTGCAGAACGCCTATCATCTCGGCCCGACAGGGTTAACCGACCGCTAAGAGCGGCCGCGCCGCTGGACGCCGCCGATCGCTGCCGGAGGGCGTCCGGAAGGCCTTCGGCGGCGTCCGGCGGCGCGGCCCGATCACGCGCTCGTGCCTCGCGGCCGCGCAACGTCGCGCTTGCGGCCGGGCGGATGGGAGCCTATCGGGGGCCGGGCGCGGTCGGGACGGTTCCGACAGCTTCCCCGGCCGCGGTGTCATGCCTTCGCCTCATTCGAGGGGAAAGGCAGGCCGCCCGGTCGCCGGGGAGAGGGATGCGCGCAGACGGCGCCCGTCCCGCCCGATGGCCGGACCGATTCATCCGGAGTTCCGGGCGGCGCGCCAACGCGGCGGGCAGCCGGACGCTCCGGCGGACCTGCCGCCAGGCCGGCTCCGCATCCTGCCAGCCACACCACGTCTCTTCCAAGGGGTCAGAGCCGATGTCCTTCACCCGCACCGCGACGCTCGCCCGCGCCGCCCTCCTCGGCCTCGCGGGCCTCGGTCTCGCGGCCGCGCCGGCCCTGGCGCAGCCGAAGAAGCCCGCCGCGCCCGCGCCGGCCGCCCCGGCGCCGACCGCCCCGGGCACCCCCGCGGCCAACACCCCGGCCGCCCAGACGGGCCCGCAGATCGTCGCGGTGAAGTCCGAGCCGAGCCAGGCCGACTGGACCAAGGTCTGCGGCAAGGACCAGGGTTCGGGCACCGACATCTGCTACACGACCCGCGACTTCGTGTCCGACCAGGGCCAGCCGGTGCTGGCCGTGGCGGTCTACGAGATGAAGAACGCCGCCCAGAAGCAGGAGGTGCGCGTGGTGCGCTACCTGCTGCCGCTCGGCCTGCTGCTGCAGCCGGGCATCCGCTTCAGCGTCGACGGCCAGGCGGCGACCGCCGGCCGCTTCGCGGTCTGCTTCCCGAACGGCTGCTTCGCCGAGGCCGGCGGTGTCGATGCCGGCGTGATCGCCGCGATGAAGAAGGGCACGACCCTGAACGTCTCGGTTCAGAACCAGACCCAGCGCGAGGTCACCTTCGCGGTGCCGCTGGCCGGCTTCGGCAAGGCCTTCGACGGCCCGGCCATCGACCCGAAGGTCCTCGAGGAACAGCAGAAGAAGCTCCAGGCGGAGCTGGAGAAGCGCTCCGAGGATATGCGCAAGAAGCTCGAGCAGCAGCAGGGCGCCGCCCCGGCCGCCGGCGCGGCTCCGGCGCCGGCCCCGGCCGCCAAGTAAGCGCCATCGACCCGCCGCGCGGCGGGTCCGTACCGGGGGCCGGGCCGCGAGGTCCGGCCCTTCGCGTTCGAGCCGCCCGGCGACGGGACCTAACGCGTCCCCGGGGTCGCCGAAGCCGGCTGGACGATCAGCACGCGCAGGTCCTGGTCGGGCACGTAGTCCCGGGCCTCCCAGCGGAACGTGGTCGGCCCGGTCTTCCGGATGTCCGTGCGGCAGAAGCTGACGACCGCCTCCGGGCTGCCCTTGTCGACCGTCAGGGTGAAGCGCCCGATCGGCGCGGCCCAGTTGCGCGCCGTGGTGACGATGTAGGGCACCACGGTCGCCCGCAGGGTGCCGCCGGGATCCGGCGCCTTCGCGTGCAGGCGCCGGATCGCCGCGAGCCCCGCCTCGTCCAGGCAGTAGGTCGCCCGGTAGGCCGCCCGGGATGCCGCCTTCGGGTCGAGCAGGTGGAAACCGGTCACCGGCGCGTAGCTGTGCGCGATGCGGACCTCCTGCCCGGGCGGGAAGGTCTGGAGCCAGTGGAACTTGGCCTCGCCGCGCCACAGCCCCTCGGTCATCCGGTCCGGCGTGTCGGGGACGTCGGGGAAGAGCCCGGCCTTGACCAGCGCGGCCCATTCGGGCGCGCCGATCCGCTTGGCCGCCGCGCTGATCGCCTCGAAGCGCAGCGGGTTCAGCGGCAGGCCGTGACGGCGCAGCAGGTCCGTCACCTCGCGCTCGCCCACGAAGGCGCGCTCCTCCAGCTCGGGCTCGAGGGGCTTGCCGTCCACCGTGACGGTGAAGCCGACGAAGTTCGGGCTGTCGGGCCGGGGCAGCGCCAGGGCCGAGAAGCTGAGTTCCCGCCCGTCGATCGGCGGCAGCGGGAAGGCGATCCGGACCGTGCGCGCCTCCTGAACCTGATTGCGGAACAGGTAGGACACGTCGATCCGGTCGCGGGCGATCGACAGGTCCTCGCTCACCAGCGCGATCCCGGGCTCGCGCCGCAGGACGAGGCCGCCGGCATCGAGTTCGGCCGCGCTGTCGTTGGCGCGCGCCGTGCCCGTGAGCAGGCCAGCGAGCAGGCCAGCGCGCAGGAACGCGGCGGCGAAGCGCGGTTTGGCGACTATCAGGCGGGCTCGTCCGACGGCACGGGCCGTCGCGGCAGACGAGCGCCCGCCGCTTGCCAGGACCTTCACGGACCGGGCGCCTCAGTTCGTGGCGCGGTCGCGCATCCGGTACGCGCCGGCGGCGTCGCGCTCGAACATCTCGGCGATGCCGGCGTGGCGCAGGGCCTCGCCCGACGTGTCGGGCAGGAGGTTCTGTTCCGACACGTAGGCCACGTACTCGGTCTCGGCGTTCTCGGCGAGCAGGTGGTAGAACGGCTGGTCCTTGCGCGGCCGGACCTCCTCGGGGATCGACAGCCACCATTCCTCGGTGTTGTCGAACACCGGGTCGACGTCGAACACGACGCCCCGGAACGGGTAGATCCGGTGGCGCACCACGGCGCCGATCGCGAATTTCGCGGTTCTCAGTGTTACGTCCGACATGGTTCAACCCGTCCAGATCGGACAGATAGGTCCGATGACGGATCGTGTCACCCGGTCGCCGCGGAAGTCGGCGTTTCCGCGGCGCGGGCCAAGCGGTCCCGGACGGCGATCGCCTCCGGCAGCGGCCGCCACGGGACGGTCATCTCGGCGATGCGCCCGGCCGCGTCGAGGCACCGCTCATCCATCCCGTCGAGCCGCTGCGGGCCGGCCGCCGCGCCGAAGAAGGCGGCGGCGTGCACGGGGCCTTCCAAGATCGCGCGGCTCTCGAAGGCGTCGACCACCGGCCGGATCGCCGCCGTCTCGCGCACGGGCTCGGCGGCGAGCGGGGTGTCGAGCACGCCCCCTCGGCCATCTGCGCCAGCATGGCGTCCCGGTCCTTCGCCGCCAGGACGGCCGCGAAGGCGCGAACGCGGGTCAGGTCCATCGGAGGTCCCCTACGGGATCCGGATGCCGAGCTCGGTCGCGATCGCCCGGGCCGTGGCCTCGCGCCGGGCCGTGATGTCGGCCGCCGCCGCCCGCACCCGCGCCACGGTGTCCGGGGAGGCCGTGTGGGGCGTGCCGCTGTCGAAAGGGGGCTCGGGGGCGTACTGGATGCCGAGCTGGATGGTCCGGGCGGCCTCCTCGCCGCGCAGCGCGGCGGCGAGCTGCAGCGCCCCGTCGATGCCCGCGGTGACGCCGGCCGCGAACACCCAGGTGCGCCCGTCCGCGTCGCGGTCGATCACCACGCGCGCGTCCACCGGCTCGGCGCCGAAGAACGGCAGCAGGTGCACGGCGTTCCAGTAGGTCGTGGCCCGCCGCCCGACCAGCAGGCCGGCCGCGCCGAGGATCAGGGCGCCGGTGCAGACCGAGAGGACGTGGCCGGCCCCGGCCGCCTGGTCGCGGATCCAGCCGAGCACGGCCGGGTCCCGCATCAGGGCCTCCTGGCCGGTGCCGCCCGGGACGTGCAGCACGTCGAGCCGCGGGGCTTCCGCGAGCGTGGCATCCGGCAGCATCCGGAGGCCGCGGACGTCGCGGACGGGCTCCGGGCCCGGCGCGTAGACCCGGTAGGTGCTGTTGGGCACCCGGGACAGGACCTCGAACGGGCCGGTGAGGTCGATCTGGTCCAGCCCCTCGAACAGGAGCGAGCCGATCTGCAGGTGGGTGTCGGGCGGGATCATGCCGGGTCTCCGTGGTGGACAGGGTTGATCCTAGCGCGTCAGGATCTGGCCGAAATGCCAAAGAGCCCTCGTTTCTCGCCAGATCCGCCGCGCCCGGTCGAGGTGCTGGCCTTCCCGTCGGTGCAGCTCCTCGACGTGGCCGGGCCGCTCCAGGTCTTCGCCACCGCCAACGAGCACGGCGGCGCCGGGATGCCCTACGCGCCGCGGGTGATCGCGGCCGGCGACCCGGGGCTCACCGCCTCGGCGGGCCTGCGGCTGGTCGCCGACCCATTGCCGGATCCCGACGCGCCGGTGGACACGCTGGTGATCGCGGGCGGCCCCGGCGTCGTCGCGGCCTGCGACGACGCCGCTCTGGTGGCCTGGGTGCGGGCCCGGGCGGGCCGGGCCCGCCGGGTCGCGTCGGTCTGCACCGGCGCGTTCCTGCTCGGGGCGGCGGGGCTCCTCGACGGGCGGCGGGCCGTGACCCACTGGAAGCATTGCGGGGCGCTCGCCGCCCGCTACCGGCGCGCCCGGATCGAGCCCGACCCGATCTTCGTGCGCGACGGCCCGGTCTGGTCCTCGGCGGGGGTGACGGCGGGGATCGACCTGGCCCTGGCGCTGGTCGAGGAGGATCTCGGCCGCGCGACCGCGCTGACGGTGGCGCGCCACCTCGTGATGTTCCTCAAGCGCCCCGGCGGGCAGGCGCAGTTCAGCGCGGCGCTGGCGCTGCAGGCGGGCGAGGAGCGGTTCGGGCGGCTCCACGCCTACGTCGCCGAAAACCTGGCGGGCGACCTGTCGCTGCCGGCGCTCGCCGCAGCGGCCGGGATGAGCGCGCGCAGCCTGAGCCGGCACTATCACGCGGCGACCGGTCTGACCCCGGCCAGGGCCGTGGAGCGCCTACGGGTGGAGGCGGCGCGGCGCGCGCTGGCCGAGACGGCGCAACCGGTCAAGCGCGTCGCCCGGACCTGCGGCTTCGGCTCCGAGGAGACGATGCGGCGCAGCTTCCTGCGGCACGTCGCGGCGACGCCGCAGGAGTACCGGGCGCGGTTCGGCGGGTGATCACACGGTCTCGCGGCGTTCAAGAGCCGCCAGGATGGTCTCGCGCACGCCTTCAAGATGTTTGTGGATGTCCGCATTCGGGATGCGGAGGAGGGCGAAGCCGAGCGACTCAAGGATTTCGGTCCGCGCGGCATCCCGAGCGATCTCGGCGTCCGTCGAATGCGTCGCCCCGTCCACCTCGACGATGAGTCCGGCCTCGATGCAGGCGAAGTCGATGATGAATCGGTCGATCGGGTGCTGTCGGCGAAACTTCCAGCCGTTCAGGGCGCGGTTTCGCAGGACGCGCCAGAGCTTGGCTTCGGCCGAGGTTTGAGTGCGGCGCAGGTTGCGGGCCTGCGGGATTGACTTATTCACCGCCCGGCTCCGGCAGTTCGGCCGCTCATTCAGCGAATGATTTGGCCGTTCCGCTTGCGTGGGCCTGTCTCGACGAACCTCTCGGATCGGACGTCGACGCTGGCGGCAAAGCGCGACGCGCCCCCTCTCCCGTGCGGGAGAGGGTTGGGGTGAGGGTCGAGAAAGTCCAGGATAGGGCACGCCGTCGACGCGCGTGTAGGCACACGCCTTCTTCGGACAGACTTGATCCCTCACCCTGTCCCTCTCCCGCACGGGAGAGGGGACCCGCGCTTCATCCTGCCGCTGCTGTGCCGCACACGATGCGCCAATCGAGTAGTCCGCACGGGAAAGGCGTATCGCGGGCTCGGTAACCCTCACCCCAGCTTGTAGACCGCCGCCAGATCCGGGTCCTTGGCGGCCACGAGCTTCGCCAGGTCCACGATGACCTTGGCCTGCTTCCAGGTGGCGTCGTCCTGCATCTTGCCGTCGAGCATCACGGCGCCGGTGCCGTCCGGCATGGCCTCGACGATCCGCGCCGCGAAGGCGACCTCGGCCGGGTCCGGCGCGAAGACCCGCTTGGCGATCGCCACCTGGCTCGGGTGCAGCGTCCAGGCGCCGGCGCAGCCCATCAGGAAGGCGTTGCGGAACTGCGCCTCGCAGGCATCGCCGTCGGAGAAGTCGCCGAACGGGCCGTAGAAGGCCTTGATGCCGTTGGCCATGCAGGCGTCCACCATCCTGGCGATGGTGTAGTGCCAGAGATCCTGCTGGGCGGTGGCGCGGGGGGCATCGCCGGAGGGATCGCTGAGCACCCGGTAATCCGGGTGGCCGCCACCGACCCGGGTGGTCTTCATGCCGCGCGACGCCGCGAGGTCCGCCGGCCCGAGGCTCATGCCGTGCATCCGCGGCGAGGCCGACGCGATCGCGTCGACGTTGGCGACGCCCTCGGCGGTCTCCAGGATCGCGTGGACCAGGATCGGCTTCGTCACCCCGTGGCGCGCCTCGAGCTGGGCGAGCAGCTGGTCGATGTAGTGGATGTCCCACGGTCCCTCGACCTTGGGCACCATCACGACGTCGAGCTTGTCGCCGACCTCGGCCACGATCGTGAACAGGTCGTCCAAGATCCAGGGCGAGTTGAGGGCGTTGATCCGGGTCCAGAGGCCGGTGCCGGTGGCGGCGAAATCGGTGGCCTGGGCCATGGCGACGAAGCCCTTGCGGGCCGCCTCCTTCTGGTCGGCCGGGACCGCGTCCTCGAGGTTGCCCAGCACCACGTCGACGGTCCCGGCGAGCTCCGGCACACGGGCCCGGACCTTGTCGTTGTGGGGCGGCACGAAGTGGATCATCCGCTCCAGCCGCACCGGCAGTTCGCGGAACGGGGCCGGCGCGCCGGTGGCGAGGGGCTGGAAGAAGCGGCGGGGCAGTTTCATCGGGTGCCTCTTGTCAGGGCTGGCGTCTGAGCCCCGTTAAGGCAGCTTGGGCGGGCGCGTAAAGCCGCGCCGCGCGGAAGTGATCTCGGACTTTCGTGACGCTCGGGCTTCCGGCCCGGCGCGCCGCAGGGCCCGCGGAGCCTCAGCCCCGGCCGCCCCGGCGCCCGGCGAGGCCGATCCGGTTGAGGATGCCGCCGCCGTCGCCGCTGCCGGCCACCACCACGAGGCGCCGGACCTCGCCCCGCAGGAAGGCCTGCAGGAAGCGGTTGTAGTCGCGGAACGAGACGCAGCCGTTCGAGGCGCCGGGCTGCCGCAGCATGTAGGTGTGGGCCAGCAGGCCGTCGCGGCCGTGGATCGCGGCGCTGCCGCCCACCGGGTTGAGCCGGATCGCCCGGACCCCGTGGAACAGGCGCTCGCGCTCGGTCAGCGTGTAGGTGCCGGGCGGGGTCGAGCCGCGCATGCGCAGGTGGACGTAGCGCGGGTTGTCCATGTGCTCGCCGAGGCCGGAATGGGCCTCCAGCACCTCGCCGGAGGGCAGCGTCACCGTGCGGGCGGTGATGTCGTAGACGGCCGTTCCGGCCACCGAATCGGGCTCCGGGCTGATCCGGGTGCGCGGCGCCTCCTGCGGCAGGGCGTCCGGACTGGCATAGGCCAGTGCCTGACGGGGCTCCTGGCGGCTGTCCTGGCGGCTGTCCTGGCGGCTGTCCTGGCGGTTGTCCTGAGACGGCGCCGCGGCGCCGACGCCGAACAGCTTCTCGAAGAAGGACGGCTCCTCGGCCATCGCGGCGCGGAACACGTCGCGGGTCCGGGGCAGGGCGCGGCTCGCCACCCGCGCGGGCGGCGCCGGTGCGCGCCGCAGCTCGGGCGGGCGGGCCACCGGCAGCGGCACGAGGGCGGGAACGGGGGCGGGTGCGAGGGCGGCGGGCGTGGGCTCGGCCGCGGCCATCCGGACCGGCGCCCCCGTCCCCGTCTCGCCGGTCCTCTCGCCGGCCCTGTCCGCGACTCTCTCGGCGACTTTCTCCGCAGCTTTGACCTGGGCCATCCGGACCTGGGCGGCCCGCGCCCGCTCCGCCTGCGCGACCTGCCGGGCGATCTCCCGGACCGCCGGGGACGGGGCGGCGGCGACCTGGAAGCCGGCGACCGGCGGGGTTTCGCCCCCGAAGGCCGTGGCGGTGCCGGCGCCCAGCGCCGGGCTCCGGTCGAGCATCCAGGCGAGGCTCGGCCGCGGCGCCGCCGCGGCCTGCGGGACCGGGACGGCGGCCGGCCCGGCCGCCGCGACGGACTCCGCCTCGGGGCGGGCCGGCCCCTGCGGGTGGCTGAACACGGCCCAGCCGGCGAGGCTCACGCCGGTGAGAGCGATGAGCGTCGTCAGCCGGGCGCGGCGACGGGCGCGCCGCATGGCGCTCGGGTAGGGCGCCCGGGTGCGGACGACCGGGTCGTAGGCGGTCTCGACGTAGCTGGGGCGCGGGGGCGCCGGTCGCCGGGATTCCGCGCTCGGATACGCGGTCTGGAACGCGGCGAGGGACAACGCAGCCTGGGCCATTCGGGAACTCGCGTACGCGCTTCCCCTGGGCAGCCGCCGCCGTTCGCCCGCGAGAGCCGTTCTCGCGCACGTGGCCCGGGTCACCCGTCTGGGGAGGACATCAACCGTCCACCCCATTAAGCCGTGCTGTGGTTAATCCCCGCTAAAGAGACAGTTTCCGCCGGCGTTCCCGTGTTGGGACACAGCCTCAGGTGGCCCGATTCGGCGCGTCCCCGGCCGCGTCGGCCGCCGGCTCCATCGGCCCGTGCCGGCGCGCGACCAGCAGGCAGAGCAGGGCCACCGGCACGCCGATGAGGGACGTGCCGACGAAGAACCACGCGAACCCGGTCCACTCGATCACGAAGCCCGAGAACCCCGCGAGCAGGCTGCCGGGCAGGGCGCAGAGCGAGGTCAGCAGGGCGTACTGGCTCGCCGCGTGCGCGGTGGCCGAGAGCCGCGACATGTAGGTGATCAGCACGATCGACGCGAAGGCGTAGGCGAAGCCGTCGATCCCGACGGTCAGCGCGAAGGTCCAGAACGCCGCGCCGCCGTGGCCGCCGTGCCAGGCGAGGTAGGCCAGCGCGAGGTGGGAGGCCGAGGCCGTCACGGTGCCGATGAGCAGGCTCGCCATCATGCCGATCCGCGGGATGATGGCGCTCGCCAGGAAGGTGCCCCCGAGCGCGATCCAGAAGCCGAACAACTTCGTCACCGTCGCGATGTCGGTGTTGGTGTAGCCGAGCGTCTTGAACAGCGGGATCGCCATGGCATTCGAGACGTAGCCGGGCATCCGGAAGCCCGCGACCAGCGCCAGCACCGGCAGGGCGAGCGGCCCGAGCCGGGCGAGGAGATCGCGGATCGGCGCCCAGACGGTCTCGACGAAGCCGCCGGTGGCGGGGGTCTCGGGGACGGGGGGTTCGGGCGCCAGCAGGGCCGCGACCGTGCCGGGCGCCATGAGCGCGGCCATGCACAGGTAGGCCACGCGCCAGCCATACGCGTCGGACAGGTAGAGCGCGCCGGCGCCGGCCGCGAGGTTGCCGATCCGGAAGCCGATCTCGGCCCAGGACGACATCAGCGCCTGCTGCTCGGGGGGCGCGGCGGTGATGCGCCAGCCGTCGATCACCACGTCCTGGGTGGCGCCCGCGACGCCGAGCGCCAGGGAGAACGCCACCGTCCAGGCGAGCCAGTGGGCCGGGTCGCCGAAGGCGACGCCCGCCAGCGCCAGGGCGACGAGGATCTGCGTGGCGACGATCCAGCCGCGGCGCCGCCCGAGCCAGCGGCCGATGAGCGGCGCGTCGTGGCGGTCGAGGAAGGGGGCCCAGAGGAACTTGAGCTTGTAGGCGATGGTGAGCTCGCTCATCAGCCCGATCGTGGCGAGCGGCACCTTCGCCTGGACGAGCCACGCCGACTGCGTCGCGTAGACGAGCAGGAACGGGATACCCTGCGCGAAGCCGAGCCCCAGCACCGCGGCGACGCGCCGGTCGGTGAACAGGGGCGTGAGGAAGGCGCCCGGCGCGGCCTTCACCGGCTCGGGCGCGCCGGTGATCGGCGCCGGGTCTGCCATCCACGCGTCTCCTCAAGCCGCCCCGCAGGATGAGGGGTCTCGCCGGGGCGCGACGCCCCCGCCCCTCACGCCGCCTTCTTCCCCCGCTCGGCGATCTTCACGAGACTGCGCAGCACCTCGGTGGCGGTCTTGAGCCGCGCCGGGACCGTGGTCAGCTCGCGCACGAACACCACGCTCATGTCGGGCCGCACCTTCGCGAACGAGGCCTGCTCGGCGACGAAGGCCACGAGACCCTGCGGGTTGGCGTAGGACTTGTCGCGGAAGTGGACCACCACACCCTTCGGCCCGGCCTCGACCTTCTCGACGTTCGCCTTGAGGCACAGGATCTTGATCGTGCCGATCTTGAGGAGCTGCTCCACCTCCGGCGGCAGCGGCCCGAACCGGTCGATCAGCTCGGCGCCGAAGCCCTCCATCTCGGCATCGTCCTGGATGGTGGCGAGCCGCCGGTAGAGCGCCAGCCGGACGCCCAGATCCTCGACGTAATCCTCCGGGATCGTGACCGGCGCGCCGAGCGCGATGGTCGGCGACCACGCCTCCTCGGGCACGTCATCGATGCCGGCCTTGAGCGCGGTGACCGCGTCCTCCAGCATCTGCTGGTAGAGCTCGTAGCCGACCTCCTTGATGTGGCCCGACTGCGCGTCGCCGAGCAGGTTGCCGGCGCCGCGGATGTCGAGGTCGTGGGAGGCGAGCTGGAAGCCCGCGCCCAGCGTGTCGAGGCTCTGGAGCACCTTGAGGCGCTGCTCGGCCTGGGCGGTGAGCTGGCGGTTCGCCGGGGTCGTGAACAGCGCGTAGGCGCGCGCCTTCGAGCGCCCGACCCGGCCGCGCAGCTGGTAGAGCTGCGCGAGGCCGAACATGTCGGCCCGGTGGACGATCAGCGTGTTGGCGGTGGGGATGTCGAGGCCGGATTCCACGATCGTGGTCGAGAGCAGGACGTCGAACTTGCCCTCGTAGAAGGCCGTCATCACGTCCTCGAGCTGGCCGGCCGCCATCTGGCCGTGGGCGACCGCGACCTTGATCTCGGGCATCTCGGCGTCGAGGAATTTCTTGACCTCGGCCAGATCCTCGATCCGCGGCACGACGTAGAAGGACTGGCCGCCGCGGTAGCGCTCGCGCAGCAGGGCCTCGCGGATGGTCAGCGGGTCGAACGGCGTCACGAAGGTGCGCACCACCAGCCGGTCGACCGGCGGGGTGGCGATGATCGAGAGCTCGCGAACCCCCGTCATGGCGAGCTGGAGCGTGCGCGGGATCGGCGTCGCCGAGAGCGTCAGCACGTGGACGTCCGCCTGGAGCGCCTTCAGCCGCTCCTTGTGGGCGACGCCGAAATGCTGCTCCTCGTCCACGATGATCAGGCCGAGATCCTTGAAGGCGATGTTCTTCGCCAAGAGGGCGTGGGTGCCGACCACGATGTCGACCGTGCCGGCGATGAGCCCGGCGCGGGTCTGCTTCATCTCCCCCGCCGAGACGAAGCGGGAGAGCTGCGCCACCTGGACCGGCAGCCCTTTGAAGCGCTCGGCGAAGGTCCGGTAGTGCTGGCGGGCCAGCAGCGTGGTCGGGACGATCACCGCCACCTGCTTGCCGGAGATCGCCGCCGCGAAGGCGGCGCGGAGCGCCACCTCGGTCTTGCCGAAGCCGACATCGCCGCAGACCAGCCGGTCCATCGGACGCCCGGCATTGAGGTCGTCCAGCACCGCGTCGATGGCGTTGGCCTGATCCTCGGTCTCCTCGAACGGGAAGCGGGCGGCGAACTCGCCGTAGAGCCCCTCGGGCGCCTGCAGGGACGGGGCCTTCCGGACGAAGCGCTGGGCCGCGACCTTGATCAGCTCGCCCGCCATCTCGAGGATGCGGCGCTTCATCTTGGCCTTGCGGGCCTGCCACGCGCCGCCGCCGAGCCGGTCGAGGGCGACCTCGGAATCCTCCGAGCCGTAGCGGGTCAGGAGCTCGATATTCTCCACCGGCAGGAGCAGCAGGCCGCCGGTGTATTGCAGTTCCAGGCAATCGTGCGGGGCGCCGGCGGCGTGGATCGTCTTGAGGCCGACGAACCGGCCGATGCCGTGGTCGGCGTGGACTACGAGGTCGCCGGGCTGGAGCGCCTGCACCTCCAGGATCACGTCCTGGGGCCGCTTGGCCTTGCGCTTCTGGCGGACCAGCCTGTCGCCCAGGATATCGCCCTCGGAGACGACGGCGAGTTCGCCCGCGGTGAAGCCCGCCTCCAGGCCCCAGACGGCCACGGCCGCGTCGGTGCCGCGCTTGAGCGCGTAGACGTCGGTGAGCCGGGTGATCGCCACGGGCTTCCTCAGGCCGTGGTCGGTGAGCACACCGCAGAGCCGGTCGCGCGACCCGTCGGACCAGGCTCCCAGGATCACGTGATGACCGGATCCCTGGAGATCGCGGATATGCGCCACCGCGGCGTCGAACACGCTGGCATTCTCGTCGGCCCGCTCGGGGGCGAAGCTCCGTCCGGCCTTGGCGCCGCAATCGATCACCGCGCGCTCGGACGATTCGGGCTGCGCGAACGGGGTCAGCCGCGCCACGGTGGCGGTGCCGATCCGCTCCTTCAGCTCGTTCGGCGTCAGGTAGAGGGCGCGGGGCGGCAGGGGCTTGTAGGGGGCGACGCCGGGCTGCGGCGTCTTCATCGCGCCCTCGCGGGCCTGGTAATAGTCCTGGACGAGCGCGATCCGCTCGGCGGCAGCGTCCTCCACCTGCGGGTCGAAGACCAGCGGCACGCCGCCGAGATAGTCGAACAGCGTGTCGAGGTGGTCGTAGAACAGCGGCATCCAGTGCTCGAGGCCGGCGTAGCGCCGCCCCTCGCTCACCGTCTCGTAGAGCCGGTCGTCCCGGGTCGCCGCCCCGAAGCTCTGGATGTAGTTCTGGCGGAAGCGGCGGATGGTCTCCGTGGTGAGCTGGACCTCGCTCATCGGCATCAGGTCGAGCGAGCGGAGCTGCCCGGTGGTGCGCTGCGTCTCCGGGTCGAAGGCGCGGATCGATTCCAGCGTGTCGCCGAAGAAGTCGAGGCGGATCGGGGCCGGCAGGCCGGGGGGCGACAGGTCGAGGATGCCGCCGCGAACCGCGTACTCGCCGGTGTCGCGCACCGTCCCGGTGCGCAGGAAGCCGTTGGCCTCGACCCAGGCCACCACGTCGTCCATCGACACGACGTTGCCGATCGCCGCCGAGAACGCCTCCTTGGCGATGTGGGCGCGGGGCGGGACCCGCTGCACCAGGGCGTTGACCGTGGTGCAGAGGATGCGCGGGCGGTCCTCGGCCGAGCGGGTGCGGGCGAGGCGGGCGAGCGCCGTCATCCGGGCGGCGGCGACCGCCGTCGTCGGCGAGACCCGGTCGTAGGGCTGGCAGTCCCAGGCCGGCAGGCTCATCACGTCCATCTCGGGCGCGACGAAGCCGAGGGCCGCCTGGAAGGCCGCCGAGCGCCCGGAATCGCGCGCCACGTGGACCAGCACCGCCGGCGCGTCGACGGTGGGCGCCAGGGCGCGGGCGAGGTCGGCGAGCGCCAGCGCGTCGAAGCCCTCCGGGGCGTTCGCCAGGACCGGGCTGTCGCCGCGCTTGAGGGCGTCGATCGCCCGGGCGAGCGCGGAGGATTTCGGCAGCGCGAAGCGCGCGACCTGCGGCTTGGCGGCGGGGGGCTTCGGCTGAGGCTTGGCCATCGGGTCTTTCGCGGGAAATCCCGCCGGGCGCGTCAGGGGAGGAGGTCGGGTGGCGTTAGCCGATCGGGCCGCCGCGATAAAGCGTCCCCGCGGTCACGGCTGAACGCATCCTATATGGCGGTTCTGCCGCGGCATGGAACGGCTGTTCGGCCGCGCTTCGGGGACACGCATGGCCCGGCCCAGAGCACCTTGCGGATCGCCTCTCCCAGGGGAGAAGAGACAGCCCCATCGTCTTTGCGAGCGCAGCGAAGCAATCCAGCGCCGCCACACCTTCGGACGTCGCGCTGCCATGGGTCACGTCGCTGCGCTCGTGATGACGGAGCGGGCCGCATCGGCCGAGAACTCCGATCGGATGAGACGGAAGCCCGCGGCTTACGCCCCTCAGGCGTCCGGCCCGACGATCTCCGCCAGCGCCGCCTCGACCCGGCCGCGGAAGAAGTCCGCGTTGGGCATGTGCTCGGTCATCGCGGCGGCGCGCGCCGTCGCCTGCCGCAGGATCTCGGCGCGGAGCGCCGGATCGGAGCGCTCCATCATCTCCAGCATGATGCGCACCACCAGCTCGGTGGCGATCGACCGGGCCGGGTGATCGTAGTTGGGCTTCGGTTCGTCCATCGCGGGCTCTCTCGACCGGTCGCTCTCAGGAGTGGATCGGCGCGTCGTGCCGGTGGAACGCCCGCACCCGCCGCCAGACCGACGTGTCGTAGTTCGTGGGCGTCTCGACCTCGCCGGTCAGCCACTTGAACAGGTCGCGGTCCGGCACCTCGATCAGCGCCTCGAACTGGTCGAGCTCCGCTTCCGAGAGGTCGCCGATCTCGGCATCGGCGAAGCGGCCCATGATCAGGTCCATCTCGCGGATGCCCCGGTGCCAGGCGCGGTAGAGGAGGCGGCGGCGGCGCGGATCGAGGTCGGCGCTCGTGCGGGTGGTGCCGGACATGGATGTCGGACCTCGGCTCAGGGAATGGCAGGGCCTAGATAGGCGTCCGGGTCCGGCGGATCCAGAACGGGGCCGCGGCCGGGCGGGTTACAACCGGGGCGCGAGAGGCCAAAAACGAATTGCCTCCGGCGGGCGGTCCGTTATCTCGGGCTGCAACGCCCCGGACGGGGCGGCGAGCGGGAGTCCAACGATGCCGAAGGCGATCCGGGTCTACGAGTACGGCGGTCCCGAGGTGATGCGCTTCGAGGACGTGCCCCTGGCCGAGCCGGGCCCCGGGCAGATCCGGGTCAGGCAGGCCGCCATCGGCGTCAACTTCATCGACATCTACTTCCGCACCGGCGCCTACAAGTCCCCGCACATGCCCTACACCCCCGGCAAGGAGGGCGCCGGCACCGTCACGGCGGTGGGCGAGGGCGTGACCCAGTTCAAGGCCGGCGACCGGGTCGCCTACGGCTCAGTGGCAGACGGCTGCTACGCCGAGGAGCCGGTGATCCCGGCCTCGGCGGCCGTGCCGATCCCCGACGGGGTCGACGAGAAGACCGCCGCCGCCATGATGCTCAAGGGCCTGACCGTCGAGTACCTGCTGCACCGGACCTACGCGGTGAAGCCCGGCGACACGATCCTGTGGCAGGCCGCCGCCGGCGGCGTCGGCCTGATCGCGTGCCAGTGGGCCAAGCACCTCGGCGCCACCGTGATCGGCACCGCCGGCAGCCCCGAGAAGGCGGAGCTCGCCAAGCAGAACGGCTGCGACCACGTCATCCTCTACCGCGAGGAGGACGTGGCCAAGCGCGTGCGCGAGATCACCGGCGGCAAGGGCGTGCCGGTGGTCTACGACGGCGTCGGGCAGGCGACCCTGATGGGCTCCCTGGACAGCCTCGCGCCGCTCGGCCTGCTGGCGAGCTTCGGCTCGGCCTCCGGGGCGATCACCGGGCTCGACCTCGGCCTGCTGGCCCCGCGCGGCTCGCTCTACGTGACGCGCCCGACGCTCGCGACCTTCTCGTCGAACCGCGCCACCCTGGAGGAGGCGGCCGCCCGCCTGTTCAAGGTGGTCCGCGACGGCGCGGTGAAGATCGCCGTCAACGCCACCTACCCGCTGGCCGAGGCGCAGCAGGTCCACCGCGACCTCGCGGGCCGGGAGACCACCGGCTCGATCGTGATGCTGCCGTAGGGAGCGGCCGTGACGCCCGGCAACGCCGACCTGCTCCTCGTCGTCGACGTGCAGGTCGACTTCCTGCCGGGCGGGGCGCTCCCCGTCCCGGGGGGCGACGCGGTGATCGGCCCGATCAACGCGCTCCAGCACCGCTTCCGGCACGTGGTGCTGATGCAGGACTGGCATCCGGCCGATCACGTCTCCTTCGCCGAGACCCATCCGGGGCGGGCCCCGTTCGAGACCGTGACGCTGCCCTACGGACCGCAGGTGCTGTGGCCGCGCCACTGCGTCCAGGGCAGTCGCGGGGCCGCCTTCGCGCCGGACCTCGCCACCGACCGGGCGAGCCTGGTGGTGCGCAAGGGGCTGGATCCGCGGGTCGACAGCTACTCGGCCTTCCTGGAAGCCGACCGGGCCACGCGCACCGGCCTCGCCGGGGCGCTCCGGGAGCGCGGCATCACCCGCGTCGCCGTGTGCGGCCTCGCCACCGATTTCTGCGTCGCCTGGAGCGCGCTCGACGCGCGCGACGCGGGGTTCGACGTCCTCGTGGTGGCGGACGCGGTGCGCGGGATCGACGTGGACGGGTCGCTCGCGCGGGCCTGGGCGCGGATGGAGGCGGCGGGCGTCCGCCGGATCGCCGCGGCGGAGATCGCTTGAGGGCGTGCAGGGACCGGGAGGCGAACCGCCGCACGCCGCGCGGGAGACCGGCCCCGCGCCGACGCGTTGGCCCGACATCAGCATCCGACAGGAGCCTGCATGTCATCCAAGCACCCGAAGACCGACACGCCCACGGACGCCGACCTCAAGGGCAATCCCGGGATCGGCACCTCGAAGGGGATGAGCGGCGCCGACCCCGCGGATCTGCAGGCGGATTCGACCTTCGAGGGCGACGTCGACAACGAGACGAAGCTCGATGGCGGCATCGACCCCGACCACCGGCCGCGCAAGAACGCGTGACCGAGAACGCGTGACCGGATGCCCGGGCCGGTGCGGCCCGGGTCGATCTCAGCGACTGCGCGCCGGCGCCTTCGGCCGGTGCGGTGCGGGGGCCGCGGGCCTGGCGCTCGGGCCGCCTGCCGGAACGTAGACCTGGGCCGGGCTCGCGGTGTAGCCCCGGAGCTGGGCCGCGTTGGCGGCCCCGAAAGCGGATGTGCCGTCCGCGCGGGCGGCGCCCGCCGCGAGGGCCGATAGAAGCGCGGCGGCCAGGGCCAGGCGGGCGTGCTTCGGCATCGACAGGGTCCTCGTGTTCGCGCGGGCTCGAGAAACCCTGATCCGTACCGGATCGCTCCGCCCTGCGATCGACCCGGCCTTCCCGACGTGCGGAACCGCACAGGCGCCGTGTCGTGCATGACGGCGGCGGCTCCATCGCTTTCCGGTTGATCGCTTCCCCACCGTCGTCGTTGCGAGTGGAGCGAAGCGATCCAGGGTAGCGCCACGCTGACCGATGTCCTGCTGCCCGGGGCCACTTCGCTGCGCCCGTGATGACGGAGCGGGGGCCTGCCCCGGAGGCCGTGTCAGAGCGCCAGCCCGAGCTGGAGCGGCGCCTCGGGCGCGTCCTGCGCGAAGCCCGACAGCGACACCCCGATCAGCCGCGCGCTGCGGCGCAGGGGGAACAGGCCGGCGAGCAGGTCGAGGCCGATCCGCTCCAGGGCGGCCCGGTCGGCCACCGGCACGGCGAGGGACTTCGCCCGGGTGACCTGCGCGAAATCCGAGAACTTGAGCTTCAGGGTCACGGTCCGGGCGCGCATGCCCTTGGCGTCGGCGCCCGCCCAGACCTTGTCGAACAGCGGCGCCAGCCGGGCGGCCAGGACCTCGAAAGCGGCGGTGTCGTCCGAGAAGGTGGTCTCGGCCCCGATCGACTTGCGCACCCGGTGGGCGCGGACCGGCCGCGCGTCGATCCCGCGGGCGACCGCGTGGTAGTAGGCGCCCGCGGAGCCGAAGGTCTCGCGCAGGCGCTCCGGCGTCCAGGCGCGCAGATCCGCCCCGGTCTCGATCCCGAGCCGCTTCATCTTCGCCTCGGTGACCGGGCCGACGCCGTGGAACCGGCCGATCGGCAGCGCCGCCACGAAGTCCGGCCCCATGGCGGGGGTGATGACGAACAGGGCGTCGGGCTTGCGGTGGTCGGACGCCACCTTGGCGAGGAACTTGTTGTACGAGACCCCGGCCGAGGCGATGAGTCCGGTCCGTTCCAGGATCTCGGCCCGGATCGCCTTCGCCACGGCCGTCGCCGTCGGGAGGCCCAGGAGGTTCTCGGTGACGTCGAGATAGGCCTCGTCGAGGGCCACCGGCTCGATGATGGCCGTGTGCCGGGCGAAGACCGCCCGGATCTCCTCGGAGACCGCCCGGTAGACCTCGAAGCGCGGCTTCACGAACAGCAGGTCCGGGCACAGCCGCCGCGCGGTGGCCGACGGCATGGCGGAGCGGACACCGAATTTTCGGGCCTCGTAGCTCGCAGCGGCCACCACCCCGCGCTCCCGGGAGCCGCCGACCGCCAGCGGCCGGCCGCGCAGCGACGGGTCGTCGCGCTGCTCCACGGAGGCGTAGAACGCGTCCATGTCGATGTGGATGATCTTTCGGAGCGCGACCTCCGGATCCATCGCCGCCTCGGGTCCCGACCAAGTTCCTGATCTGTTCCGAAAGACCGCGCGGGGCGGGCGGGGTCAAGCCGCGCCGGACGCGGCGTCAACAGGAGTCCGCCCGGCGCCCGTCGCGAGCGCAGCGAAGCGAAGCGACGAGAGGGCAGCGCGACGTCCCCGAGCGCAGCGCATCCCTGGATTGCTTCGCTGCGCTCGCAAAGACGGGGTCTGCCGTCAGGCGACGCTGCCGTAGAGGTCGTAGGCCTCGGCCCGGTCGATCTTCACCGTGACGATGTCGCCGACCCGCACCGGGCGCCGGAACGCGGCGTGGACATTGCCGTCGATCTCCGGCGCGTCGGCCTTGGACCGGCCCCGTGCGACCCCGCCCTCGACGGAATCGACGATGATGGGCAGCCGCTTGCCGACCTTGGCCCGCTGCAGCCGGAGCGCGATGCCGTTCTGGGTCTCCATGAACCGGCGCTTGCGCTCGGCCTTCACCGCCGGGGGCACGAGGTCGCCCAGCGCGTTGGCGGTGGCGCCCGCCACCGGCTCGTACTCGAAGCAGCCGACCCGATCGAGCTTGGCCTCCTGCAGCCAGGCCAGCAGCTCCTCGAACTCGGCCTCGGTCTCGCCCGGGAAGCCGACGATGAAGGTCGAGCGGATCGCCAGCTCCGGGCAGATCTGCCGCCAGCTGCGGATCCGGTCGAGCTGGCGCTCCTGGTTGCCGGGGCGGCGCATGCGCTTGAGCACCGAGGGGCTCGCGTGCTGGAGCGGCATGTCGAGGTAGGGGAGCACCTTGCCCTCGGCCATCAGCGGGATGACCTCGTCCACGTGCGGGTAGGGGTAGACGTAGTGCAACCGCACCCAAGCGCCGAGCTCGCCGAGTTCCCGGGTCAGGTCGTAGAACTTCGCCCGGACCTGCCGGTCGCGCCACGGGCTCTCACTGTAGCGGATGTCGACGCCGTAGGCGCTGGTGTCCTGGCTGACGACCAGCAGCTCCTTCACGCCGGCCTTCACCAGCTTCTCGGCCTCGCGCAGCACGTCGGCGGCGGGGCGGCTGACGAGGTTCCCGCGCAAGCTCGGGATGATGCAGAAGCTGCAGCGGTTGCTGCACCCCTCCGAGATCTTCAGGTAGGCGTAGTGGCGCGGGGTGAGCTTGATCCCCTGCGGCGGCACGAGGTCGAGGAACGGGTCGTGGGCCGGCGGCACCGCCTCGTGGACGGCCGCCACCACCGACTCGTAGGCCTGGGGCCCGGTCACCGCCAGGAGGTCGGGGTACTTCTCGCGGATCTCCTCCGGCTGCGCGCCCATGCAGCCGGTGACGATGACGCGGCCGTTCTCCGCCATGGCCTCGCCGATGGCCGAGAGCGACTCCGCCTTGGCGGAATCGAGGAAGCCGCAGGTGTTGACGATCACCACGTCGGCGCCGTCGTGCCGCCGGGCCAGCTCGTAGCCCTCGGCGCGCAGATGGGTGAGGATCCGCTCGGAATCGACCAGCGCCTTCGGGCAGCCCAGCGAGACGAACGAGATTTTCGGGGCGGCGCCGGGAGCGGGGCCGCGGGGAGCGGGCGTGGCGGTCATGGCATTCGGGTCGGACAGTCCGGCGGGGCGATCGGCCGCCCGGCGCGCGGGACCAGGAATTCGGGGTCGCGCTCCTATACAGGCTCCCGCGCCTCCGCGCGAGGCCGGCCGCCGCAGGGGTGCCCGGCCCTGCGCGCGAGCCTGAGCCCGGGCGCGGATCCTATCGCTACGGCAGAGCTTTGCGGCCGGCTCCTCAGACCCCACATCAGGATTGGGCGGCGCGGCCCTGCGCCCCGGACACGGCCCGCCCGCGCGCGGCGGCGGGGCCTGCGTGGAACTGCCGCTTCCCCCGCGGCATCGCCTGTGCGACGGCAGCGGATGACGCACAGCCCGAGGATAACGGCCCCGAACCCGGTCATGTGGACCCGAGAGATCCCCTTCATCGATCCCGTCGCGGCGGCGGCCCGGCTGCGCGCCCTGCCCGGGCTCGCCTTCCTCGACAGCGCCATGCGGCACGACCCGCTGGGGCGGCACTCGATCGTGGCCGCCGACCCGTTCGCGCGGTTCCGCTACCGCGACGGGCGCGCGACCCTCGACGGGAGGCCGGTGGCGGGCGGCCCGATGGCCGCGCTCCGGGCCTGCCTCGAACCCTACCGGCTCGAGGCAGGCCCGGAGCCGTTCCCCGGCGGGGCGATCGGGTACCTCGCCTACGACCTCGGCGCGGCGCTGGAGCGGGTGGCGCCGCCCGCCCGGCGGGCGGGGCTCACCCACGACATCGCGCTGAACCTCTACGACACCGCGCTGGTCGTCGACCACGCCGCCGGCACGGGCCGGCTCGTCGCCACGGGTTTCCCCGAGACCGCGCCGGACGCGCGGCGGGCCCGCGCGGAGGCGCGGCTCGCCCGCTTCGCCGACCTGCTCGGCGGCGCGGAGCCGCCGGTCCCGGCCCCCGCCCGGACGGCCCAGCCGCTCGCGTGGCGCTCGAACTTCGACCGACAAAGCTATGAAGAAGCAGTCGAAAAGGTCCGCACCTACATCCGGGCCGGCGACATCTACCAGGCCAACATCGCCCAGCGCTTCGTCGCCGACCTGCCGGCCGGCTTCGACCCGTTCGCCCTCTACCGGCGGCTGCGCGAGACCAACCCGGCGACCTTCGGGGCCTACCTGGAACAGGAGGGCCTGACCGTCGCCTCGTCCTCGCCGGAGCGGTTCATCCGCCTCGACGGACGGCACGTGGAGACGCGCCCGATCAAGGGCACCGCCCGCCGCCTCGACGACCCGGCGGCCGACCGGGCGGCGGCCGAGGCGCTCCAGGCCAGCGTCAAGGAGCGGGCCGAGAACGTCATGATCGTCGACCTACTGCGCAACGACCTGTCGCGGGTCTGCCGGCCGGGCACCGTCGCCGTGCCGACCCTGTGCGGCCTGGAGACCTACGCCAACGTCCACCATCTGGTGTCGGTGGTGACCGGCGACCTCCGCGACGGGCTCGACGCCCTCGACCTCCTGGAAGGGACCTTCCCGGGCGGCTCGATCACGGGCGCGCCGAAGATCCGCGCCATGGACATCATCACCGAGATCGAGGGCGACGCGCGGGAACTCTACTGCGGCGCCATCGGCCGGATCGGCTTCGACGGGGCGCTCGACACGTCGATCGCGATCCGCACCGTGTTCATGGACGACCGGCAGGCGGTCCTGCAGGCCGGGGGCGGGGTGACGCTGCTGTCGGAGCCCGGCCCGGAATACGACGAGACCCTGGCCAAGGCCGCCCGCGTGTTCGAGGCCTTCGCATGATCCTCGTCCTCGACAATTACGACTCGTTCGTCTTCAACGTCGTCCGTTACCTGGAGGAGCTCGGCGAGACGGTCCGGGTCGTGCGCAACGACGCGCTGGACGTCCCCGGCATCCGGGCGCTGGAGCCGGAGGCCCTGGTGGTCTCGCCCGGGCCCTGCACCCCCGCGGAGGCCGGGATCTCCCTGCCGGCGATCCGCGACCTGTCGGGCGCGGTGCCGATCCTCGGCGTCTGCCTCGGCCATCAGGCGATCGGCGCGGCCTTCGGCGGCACGGTCGCGCGGGCACAGCGCCCCCTCCACGGGCAGATGACGCCGATCGCCCATACCGGCGAGCGCCTGTTTTCCGGAATCCCGGCGCCGATGCCGGTCGGGCGCTACCACTCGCTGGTCGTGAATCCCGGCCCCGACATGGAAAGATACCTCTCGGTCGACGCGGTCTCGCAGGAGGGGGAGGTGATGGCGCTGTCGCACCGGACCCACCCGACCTACGGCATCCAGTTCCACCCGGAATCGGTCCTGACCGAGGGCGGCCACGCCCTGTTCGCCAATTTCCTGGATCTCGCCCGCGCGTGGCGGGAGAGGCCGGAGGGGCGCCGCGATGCTGTGGCGTGACGGGGCGCTTCTGCCCGGAACCACGGCTCCGCTCGACCACACCGACCGCGGCCTGACGCTCGGCGACGGCCTGTTCGACACCGCACTGGCGCTCGGCGGCCGCGTCGCCTTCGAGGACGCCCATATCGCCCGGCTCGTGGCCTCCGCGGAGACGCTGGGGATCCCCGCCGAACCCGAGCGGATCCGTGCGGCCATGCGGGACCTCGCGGGTCAGGGGGAGCGGCTCGCGATCCGGACCACGCTGACGCGCGGCTCCGGCCCGCGCGGCCTGAGACCGCCGGACGCGCCGAACCCGACCCTGTTCGCCACCGCGGCCGCGAGCGCCAGGGCCGCGTCCTTCGCGCCCCTGCGCCTGTGGCCGACGGCCATCGCCCGCAACGACACCTCCCCCGCCGCCCGCCTGAAGACGCTGGGCTATCTCGACGCGGTGCTGGCCGCCCGCGAGGCCGCCGCCGCGGGGTTCGACGAGGCGCTGTTCCGCAACACCCGGGGCCGCGTCGCCTGCGCGGGCACCGGCAATCTCTTCGCCCTGTTCGGCGCCAATCTGGTGACGCCCCCGCTCGGGGACGGCGTGCTCGCCGGCATCGTGCGGGCGGAGGTGCTGGGTCTCGCCGCCGGATGCGGGCTGCGGGCCGAGGAACGGTCGCTCGGCCTGCCCGATCTCCTCGGCGCGGAGGCCGTGTTCCTGACCAACTCCCTGCGGCTCCTGGCCCCCGTGACGGCCATCGGCGACACGGCCTTCCCGAGCGCCGGCCCAGGCGCCGGCCATCCGGCGGTGACCCGCCTCGTGGCGGCCCTGCGCGCCCGCGTGGCGCAGGCCTGCGGCGTCACGGAGGACGCGGTCGCGTGACCGAGGCGTCAATCGAGACTTGGCGGCGCCGGCTGCGCTACGCGCTCGCGGCGATCTACGGGTTCATCGGCGTGGTCCACCTCGTGGCGACCGACGCGATGCTGCCGCTCATGCCCGACTGGGTGCCGCAGCCGCGGCTCGTCATCCTGGCGACCGGCCTGTGCGAGATCGCGGGCGCGGTCGGCCTCCTCACCGGGCGGTTCCGCCGGGCGGCCGCGCTCGGCCTCGCCCTCTACGCGGTCTGCGTCTACCCGGCGAACCTCAAGCACGCGTTCGAGCACGTCCACGTCGAGGGCATCCCGGATTCCTGGTGGTACCACGGGCCGCGGCTCGCGTTTCAGCCGGTCTTCGTCTGGGCGGCGCTCTGGGCCGGCGGCCTGATCGACTGGCCGTTCGGCGGCCGCTGCGGGTCCGGACAGGGCGCGACCGAGATCTCCGGTGATCCGGCACGGCCGCCGAAAGGTCCGGATCCCGACGCGCCGGCAACCATCCGCGAACCTTGATCACAGGATCCCGGGATCCCCGGATCCCGGCAGGCTTTGATCCCAGGATCCTGGCCGATCGACCGGCCGGAAGCCGCCGCGCGGGCCGGAAGACCGGTCGGCCCGGCGGCGATACGGGCGGACGACATGCCGAAGCGCCGCGACCCGGGCCGATCGCCCCCGCCTCCGCCGGACGCGGTGCCGGAGACCGTGCCGGACCGCGACGCGGTGGAGCGCGCCCTGGAAACGGTCCTCGACCGCCTGCGCCCGAAGCCGGGCGGCGCGCCGCGGGGCAGCCGGAAGCCGCGCCCGGACGGGGCGGGCGGCTGAGCCCCGAAAGGTTCCTCCACAGGGCGAAGATATCGCCCGGATACGGCCGGCCGGACCGGAGTTCCCCGGAGGACGCCGCCGAACACGGCGCGTGGACCCCAGCGGAGACAGACCGAATGGCCAAGCAGAAGACGCTGCAGGACGCCTTCTACGAGACCTTGAAGGACGTCTACTACGCCGAGAAGCAGTCGGTGAAAGCCCTCAAGAAATCCGCCAAGGCGGCGGAGCACGACGAGCTGCGCCAAGCCTTCGAGACCCACGCCGAGGAGAGCGCCCAGCAGGTGGAGCGCCTGACGCAGGTCTTCGAGATCATCGGCAAGCCGACCCGGGCCAAGACCTGCGAGGCGATGCAGGGCATCGTCTCGGAGATGGAGGAGGACCTCGACGACTTCGCCGACAGCCCGGCCGCCGACGCGGTGCTGGCCGCCTGCGCCCAGGCGGTGGAGCACTACGAGATCGCCCGCTACGGCACCCTGAAGACCTGGGCGGCCCAGCTCGGCTACGCGGACGCCGCCCAGCTCCTGGACGAGACCCTGCAGGAGGAGAAGCGGACCGACGCGCTGCTCTCGAAGATCGCCGAGTCGATCAACGCCGCGGGCGAGCCCGGCGGGGCGGAGCCGGACGCGGAGCCGTCGAAGGGCCGGGGGAAGAAGGCCGCCTGACCGCGCACCGGCCGCGCGGGCGGGCCGGCGCCCCCGGGCGCCGGTTCGCCGCCGCCCCGCGGGGGCGTCAGTTCGCCGTCAGTTCGTCTTCTCGATGGCGCTCAGCGGCGTCCAGTAGCAGCGATCCTGCGTGTCCTTCAGGGCGAGGCAGCCGTAGCTCATCGTCCGGGACTCGAGCCGGACCTCCTCGCCGGGCTTGAACGACCGGCACTCGCCGCTGGCGAGGCTGCCCTGCAGCAGCTGGCCGAACCCGGACTCGTCGCCCGCCATGACCAGCTTGAACAGGCGGTCCGTGACCTCCTGGGTGTGGCACCCGAACCGCTCCTGGAGGATGGTCTCGGCCGCGGCCGGCCGGGACAGGGCGGCGGTGACGGCGAGGACGGCGAGGGCGGGCAGGGCGAAGCGCATGCGCGGAACATATCCGCGCGCCGCGACGTGTCGAGCCCTCGCCGCGCGGGGGCGCCGCGGAGGATCGCCGCGGGGATCGCCGCGGGGATCGCCGCGGGGATCGCCGCGGGGATCGCCGCGGGGATCGCCGCGAAGGCAGCCGCGAAGGCAGCCGCGAAGGCAGCCGGCCCGGTCGGGCGGCGCGTCCGGGCGAGGGCCGATCCGCGCTACCCGGCGACGGGCCTGACCACGACGTCCTCGGCGTAGACGAGGGTTGCCATGACACCGGACCGGATCCGATCGAAGACCGCGTCGAGATCCCCCACGCTCTGCATCAGCACGGCGCACGAGAGGGCGACGATCTGCGGGGTGCACTCCGTCCCTTCGGCGAGGAACTCGCGGATCGCGTCGACGAGGGACGCGGTGGCGTCCGCCTCCGCGGAGACGTCGAGGACGTGCAGGCAATCCTGCCGCAGGGACACGAGATCGCCGTCCACGACCGAGACCCATTGCCGGTCGTGATCGTAGATGAGCCAGCGCACCGACCCCGCCGCCACGGGGGCCAGTCCCGCGAGGTAGCGCCGAGCGGCCGCGTCGTCGAACATGGCACGGGTTTAACGCCCGCCCGCCGGAACGCCAACGCGTCGGATCACCGTTTCGGAGCCCGACGGATCCGCCGCGACGAGCCGGCATCTCGGGCCGCGAGCGGGCAGGGCGGGGCGGGGCGGCCTGACAGCGCCGCTACGCCTGTCCCGCCGCCTCGTCGCGCTTGGCCGCCTGCCACGCCGCCTCCATGGCGGCGAGGTCGGAGCGGCCGAGGGCGCCCCCGGACGCCGCGAGATGCCGCGCCATGGCGGCGAAGCGCCGCTCGAACTTGGCGGTGCCGTCGCGCAGGGCGGTCTCCGGGTCGATCCCGGCGTGCCGCGCGAGGTTCGCCACCGAGAACAGGAGGTCGCCGATCTCCTCGGACAGGGCCTCCGGGTCGCCCGCCGCCAGGGCCTCGGCGACCTCGTCGGTCTCCTCGCGGACCTTGTCGACGACCTGGGCGGCGTCGTCCCAGTCGAAGCCGTAGGCGGCCGCCCGCCGGGAGATCTTCTCCGCCCGGGCGAGGGCCGGCAGCGCCCGCGCGACGCCGCCGAGGGGGTCGGGCGCCGGGTCCGGCGCGAGCCCCGCGTCCCGCCGCTCCGCCTGCCGGGCCGCCCGCTCCTGCGCCTTGATCGCCGCCCACTGGGCCTCGACCGCCGCGGGGTCGCGCAGGGGCGAGCCGGCGGGCAGGGGCGCGCCGTCCGGGGTGAAGACGTGGGGGTGGCGCCGGACCAGCTTGTCGCCGATGGCGCGGGCCACGTCGTCGAACGCGAAGGCGCTCCGCTCCTCGGCCATGCGGGCGTGGAACACCACCTGGAGCAGCAGGTCGCCGAGCTCGTCGCGCAGGTCGCCGAGGTCCCCCCGCGCCACCGCGTCGGCGACCTCGTAGGCCTCCTCGATCGTGTAGGGCACGATGGTGGCGAAGCTCTGCGCCACGTCCCAGGGGCAGCCGGCGACGGGATCGCGCAGGGTCGCCATCAGGCGCAGGAGCCGGCCCAGGGGCGCCTCCGCGGCGGGATCGGCGTCCCGCCCCCCGCTCGCCCCGGACCGGCCCGCGTCGCGTGTCTCGCTCATGCGGACGGGGTTAGAGCATGGCGCGGCGCAGGGAAATGCGTCTCACGGATCGCCGGTCCTCAGCGTCGGTCCTCAGCGCCGGGCCTCAGCGCCGGGCCTCAGACCCGGCTCGGGTCGCGCTCGCGCACCTGCTCGGCCTGCAGGCCGTTCAGGTAGCCGGTGAGGCGGCCGCTGACCGCCGGGTCGGCGCACTGCACCCAGAGCGGCGCCGGGAGGGCGCGGACGGGCAGGCGCAGCAGGAAGGCCTCGGCCGAGAGGGCCGCCTCCCGCTCGGAGGCGGCGGCCAGGAGGCGCGCCCCCGCCTGCGTGCCGATCAGGATCGCGATCGTGCTCATGGCAGCTCTCCCGGCAGCTCGCTCGGCCGCGCTCTCGGCCTCTCCGGGCCGCGCCCGTGCGGGACAACGGCGCGCGGGCCGCGGGCGTTGCGCGGCGCGCCGATCCGCGCGGGTTCCGTCGGGGCCCTCAGCTCGTCGGCCGGACGCAGAGCGGCTCCCGGGCCAGCGCCAGGGTGAACGACCACAGGATCCGGCCGAAGGGAATCGGTCAGCACCGCCCCGGTCAGGAGCATGTTGGCGGCGGTCCGGCACAGGTCGCGGGCGCGGCGGATCGCCGCCTCCGCGTCGTCCGCCTCCAGGCGGTCGCTGGCGAAGGCGAGGCCGCAGCGGCCGTCCGCGTGCTCGAGGGTGCGTCGGAGGTGATAGGCCGGCATCGCTTGGACCACCGCGAGGCGAATCACCGGCCGCCCGCGGCGCGGGCGGGAGCCGGCTGGCCAAGCTAGCGGCCCGGCGCGGGCCCGCGACTGATCCAGATCAAGCCGACGCGCATCCGCTGCCGCCCGGTCACGTCCCGGTGTCGCAGGCTGTCGCAGGGTACGCCCGCCGCCGGCGGCCGCTGCGGGAGGTCCGCGCGAGGCCGTGCCGGGTCTTGTTCCAGCGCAGCGGCGCCCGGACCAGCTCGATCAGCGCCAGCCACGCGGCGAGGCTGACCAGCAGGAAGTAGACCGGCATCCACGGGACCGACCGGGCGAGGTCCCCCCAGCCGCGCCGGGCGCAGCCGACGAGGGCGGGCAGGACCAGGGCGGCGAGCCCCGTCCCGAACAGCGTGATGGCGAGCCCCGTGGAGAGGTTGTCCAGGAAGACGGGGGCGGCCGGGATGTCCCGGACCAGGAAGGACCACGCCGCCGCGGCGAGGCAGGCCGGGTAGGCGAGCGCCGAGACCACCGTCCCGGGGACCAGGGCGGCGGCGCAGAGCGTCTCCAGGCCGCCGAGCCTGCGGGCGTTGGCCAGCGGGTGCCGCCCGTGGGTGAGGCTCGTCTGGACCAGGCCCTTCAGCCAGCGGGTGCGCTGGCCGAGCCAGGGCCCGAGGCGGGCCGGCGCCTCCTCGAAGGTGGGGCTGGGAAGGTCGCCGACGGTGTAGCCCGCCAGCGCGAGGCGCAGGCCGAGATCCGCGTCTTCGGTGACGTTGTGGGCGTCCCAGCCGTGCAGAGCCCGCACCACGTCGGTGCGCAGGTGCATCGAGGTGCCGCCCAGCGGGACCGGCAGGCCGCAGCGGGCGAAGGCCGGGTTCAGCACGTCGAACAGCCCGGCATATTCGAGGGCGAAGGCACGGGCGAGGCGCGAATCGCCGGCATTGTCGATCACGAGCCGCCCCTGGAGGCAGGCGGTCCGCGCGGGCAGGCGCGCGAACAGGGCGGCCGCCAGCCGCAGTTGCCCGGGATCGGGCACGTCCTCGGCGTCGTAGACCGTGATCAGGGTGCCGCGAGCCAGCGGCAGCGCGGCGTTGAGCGCCCGCGGCTTGGTGCGCGGGCCGCCCGGCGGCACCGTGATCACCTCGAACCGGGCCGGGAGGGTGTCGCGGGGGAGGGCCGCGGCGGTCTCCGCGTCGTCCGCCTCGAGCAGCAGCTTGATGTCGAGCTTGGCGGCCGGATAGTCGAGGGCGGAGAGCGCCCTGAGCAGGTCCGGCACCACCGCCGCCTCGCGGTGGAGGGGGACGAGGATCGTGTAGACCGGCAGGTCGGCCTCGGCGAGGGGCACCACCGCCTCCGCGGCGACCGGAGCCGCGATGGCGAGGGCCGCGATCCGCAGGGTCGCCATGGCCAGGAACAGGACCTGCCCGGCCGTCATCACCGCGCGCGCCAGCGGGGCCGGCAGCGCCGCGCACAGGCAGAGCGCGGCGGTCCCGCCGAGGGCGAGGACCAGCAGCCAGCGGAAGGCCGGCTCGGGGGCGGCCGCCCACTCGGGGCCGTGCCGCCGCAGGTCGTGCGCCGCGTGATCCGCCACCTGCCCGGGCACGGACGCGAACACGGCCTCGCGCAGGCGGGTAGGGCTGGTGATCGCCGGCACGGCGGCGTGGCCAGCGGCGCGGCCGGCGGCGTCGAGGAGGTCCGCGATCGCCCGCCCGCGGGGCGCCAGGACCCAGGGCGCCACCGCGCCGGGCGCCAGCGGCGCGAGGCCGGCCACGAGGCTGTCGGGGAAGCGCAGGCCCAGGCCGAACGGGATCGGGCCGTCGAGGTAGGGGGCGCCGAGCGCCCGGGCCAGGGCCGCGTAGTAGGCCGATTCCGCGATCAGGCCGGCATTCATCAGCGCGGTCGCCGCGTCGGTCCCGGCCGCGGTCGCCGCGGCGGCGGCCCGGACCAGCAGCCGCGCGTCGACGCCCTCGTCCAGCAGGAAGGCGATCTCCGGCGGCAGGCCCTCCGGCCCCACGGGCGGGCGCTGGAACGACACGCCGCGCGCTCCCCCGGCGGCCCGAGGACGTGGTAGAGGAGGGGGGTGAGCCAGTCCCCGCCCCCGCGCTCCGACAGGAGCACCGCCCCGTCCCCGTCGTCAAGAGGCGATAGGACAACCATCCCATCCCGGATCGCGGCGGCCGCGGTCGCGGCGCTCCTCGCGGGGCCGGCCGCCGCCGCGGCGCCCCCGGCCGCGCCGGCCACGGGCGTCACCGCCACCCCCGCCGTCACGATCCCGGATTTCTGGAACCCGCGCAGCCGGGGCGAGCGCGTGGAGGCGCCGCAGACCGGCCGGGCGGTCCGCTTCCTCACGGACGACGAGTTCCCGCCGCTGCACTTCGCCGGCCCCGACGGCAACCCGACGGGCTTCGTGGTCGAGCTCGCCCGGGCGGTCTGCGAGAAGCTGACGATCACCTGCACGGTGCAGGCGCGCCGCTTCGACACCCTGCTCGACGCCCTCGACGGCAAGCAGGGCGACGTGGTCGCGGCCGCCATCCCGCTGACCGCGTCCCTGCGGTCGCGATTCCTGGCGACGCGGCCGTATTTCCGCTGGCCGGCGCGCTTCGCGGCCCGGGCCGACAAGGGCCTGCCGGTCCCCTCCGCGGCGGCGCTCGCCGGCCGCAGCGTCGGGGTCATCGCCGGCAGCGCCCACGCGGCCTACCTCAAGGCGTTCTTCCCGAAGGCCGTACCGAAGGACTTCACCGATCTCACGGCGGCCGAGAGCGCGCTCAAGCGCGGCGAGATCGACTACCTGTTCGCCGACGGCCTCAACCTCGCCCTGTTCGTCGGCGGCCAGGACGCGGAGAGTTGCTGCGCGCTCACCGGCGGCGACTACCTCGAGAACCGCTATTTCGGGGAGGGGATCGGCCTGATCACGCGCCAGGAGGACGCTGCCCTCTCCCGGGCGCTGGACGACGCGCTCCAGCGGGTCTGGGACGACGGCAAGTACACCGAGCTGTACCTGCGGTTCTTCCCCGTTAGCCCGTTCTGAGGGCTTTCGTCGCCACCAGGAATGGGGATCCTGCTGCCGGGCTTCGGTTGTCGGACGGCACGCGGACGGCACCGTGGCGGATCTGCTCGAGCAGGCGGTGGCGAAGGCGCGACCCGTCCCCGGACCTTCAGGACGAGAGCGCCCGGCTCATGCTGGCCTTCGCGGGGGACGAGGCCCCGGTTTACCGGTTCACCCCGGAGGAAGAGGCGGAGCTCGACGAATCCGGGGCCGCCGAGGCGCGCGGCGATCGCGCCACCGATGCGGAGATCCGCGCCATCTGGGCCAAGGTTCGGCGCCGAGAGCCTGTTCGACTCGGGACTTCCCCTCCTCGCCCTCATCCTGAGGTGCCGCGCAGCGGCCTCGAAGGAGAGCTCCAGCCAGCGCAGCGGTCACTGGAGGGCTCCTTCGAGGCCTCCGCTGCGCTGCGGCACCTCAGGATGAGGGCGAGATTCGGAGATCCGGGATTCGCGATTCGGCCTGGCACGCGCAGGAAGCCGAGCGGATCGGGCGTGCGTCTGCCAAGCCGAAACCGGCCCACGCTGTCATAGGCCGCACGCACAGGCCT
This sequence comes from Methylobacterium sp. 285MFTsu5.1, assembly GCF_000383455.1. Classification (NCBI taxonomy): domain Bacteria; kingdom Pseudomonadati; phylum Pseudomonadota; class Alphaproteobacteria; order Hyphomicrobiales; family Methylobacteriaceae; genus Methylobacterium; species Methylobacterium sp. 285MFTsu5.1. The sequence continues at coordinate 154,019 of NZ_KB911277.1, forward strand.
CACGCGCGAGCCCGCGATGGAACCCCGCATTGCACCTCCGGGCGTTCCGCTCCGATGCGAACCGCTCTAGGGTGCGCGCTCCCCAACGCGTTCAGCCCTGAAGATCGTCTCCAACGACATGCCCGCCGCTCCCCCAGCCCTGACCCTCGACGCCGACGTGATCGAGGCCGCCGCCAACGCCGCCGCCTGGCCCTTCGAGGAGGCGCGCAAGCTCGTGGCGCGGCTGGAGAAATCCGGCAAGACCGAGGTGCTGTTCGAGACCGGCTACGGCCCGTCGGGCCTGCCGCATATCGGCACGTTCGGCGAGGTCGCCCGCACCTCCATGGTGCGCCACGCCTTCCGGGTGCTCACCCGCGACGCGGTGCCGACCCGGCTGATCGCCTTCTCGGACGACATGGACGGGCTGCGCAAGGTTCCCGACAACGTCCCGAACCGGGAGATGCTGGCCGCGCACCTCAACCAGCCGCTCACCCGCGTGCCGGACCCGTTCGGCACCCACGACAGCTTCGGCGCGCACAACAACGCCGAGTTGCGCCGCTTCCTCGACGCCTTCGGCTTCAGTTACGAGTTCCGCTCGGCGACCGAGTGCTACCGCGCGGGCGTGTTCGACGCGACGCTGCTGCGCGTGCTGGAGCGCTACGATTCCGTGATGGAGATCATGCTGCCGTCGCTGCGGGCCGAGCGCTCGGCGAGCTACTCGCCGTTCCTGCCGCTCCACCCGGTCACCGGCCACGTGATGCAGGTGCCGATCGACGAGGTGAGGGCGGAGAGCGGCACGATCGTGTGGCGCGATCCCGCCACGGGCGAGCGCTACGAGACTCCGGTGACCGGCGGCCACGCCAAGCTGCAATGGAAGCCCGACTGGGCGATGCGCTGGGTGGCGCTCGGCGTCGATTACGAGATGGCCGGCAAGGACCTGATCGATTCGGTCAAGCTCTCGGCCAAGATCGCCCGGGCGCTCGGCGGCGAGCCGCCGGAGGGCTTCAACTACGAGCTGTTCCTCGACGAGAAGGGCCAGAAGATCTCCAAGTCGAAGGGCAACGGCCTGACGATCGACGCGTGGCTCACCTACGGCACGCCGGAATCGCTCGCCCTGTTCATGTACAACAAGCCGCGCGAGGCCAAGCGCCTGTTCTTCGACGTGATCCCCCGGCACGTCGACGAGTATATCGGTTTCCTCGACCGCTACGCCGGCCAGGACGCGAAGCTGCGGCTGGGCAACCCGGTCTGGCACCTCCACGCCGGCAACCCGCCGGAGCCCGAGAAGGTCGAAGGCGCGAGCCTGACCCTCGCGATGCTGCTCAACCTCGCCGCGGTGGCCAACACCGAGGACCCGGCGGTGCTGTGGGGCTTCATCCGCCGCTACGCGCCGCAGACCGGGCCGGAGACCCATCCGGGCCTCGACCGGCTGGTGAAGCACGCCCTGAAGTTCTTCTCGGACTTCGTGCGGCCGGCCAAGACCTACCGGGCGCCGACGCCCGAGGAGCGGGCCGCCCTGGAGGACCTGTCGGAGACGCTCGGGGACCATGCCGGCTCGACCGACCCGGAGGCCCTGCAGGCGGCGGTCTACGAGGTCGGCCGGCGCCACTTCCCCGACACGTCCGGCAAGGCCAAGAGCCCGGACGGGCGGCCCGGCGTGTCGCAGGCGTGGTTCACGAGCCTCTACAACGTGCTGTTCGGCGAGGCGCGCGGACCCCGGTTCGGCTCCTTCGTGGCCCTCTACGGCGTCGACGAGACCCGGGGCCTGATCGCCTCGGCGCTGTCGGGGGCGCTGGTCGCCGAGCACGAAGCCTTCGCGGCCGGCAAGGCCGCCCCGGTCGCGTGAGGGCGCAATGATCGTCGACGATCTCGCCGCGCTGGAGGCGCTCTACAGCGCGCCCCTGGCACCCGCCTCGACGGTGAAGGTGGCGGCCGCGATCACGCCGGACTACGCGGCGCTGATCGCGGCCTCGCCCTTCGCGGTGCTGGCGACCGCCGGTCCCGAGGGGCTCGATTGCAGCCCGCGCGGGGACCGGCCGGGCTTCGTGCGGGTCGCCGACCCGCGCACGCTGATCCTGCCCGACCGGCGGGGCAACAACCGGATCGACTCGCTCCGCAACGTCGTGCGCGACCCGCGGGTAGCGCTGCTGTTCCTGATCCCGGGATCCGGCACGACGCTGCGGGTGAACGGCCGGGCGGTGATCTCGGCCGACCCGGACCTGCTCGCCTCGTTCCGGGTCGACGGCCACGCGCCGCGCACCGCCCTCGTGATCACCGTCGCGGAGGTGTACTTCCAGTGCGCCCGGGCGATCATCCGGGCCGGGCTGTGGGATCCGGAAGCCCGCGTCGACCCGGGAAGCCTGCCGACGCCGGGGGCGATCCTGGCGGCGCTGACCGCGGGCGAGGTCGGCGGCCAGCGCTACGACGCGGAATGGCCGGAGCGGGCGGCCAAGTCGATGTGGTGAGGGTGGCGTCCGCGACATCCCCGTCCTTGCGGGCGGAGCGGAGCGATCCGGTGTCGCGCCACCTTCGGGGATGTCGCGCCGCCCTGGGTCGCTTCGCTGCGCTCGCGATGACGGAGCGTCACCTCATCCCACCAGCGCGAGATCCCGCGTCTCGGTGTCGGGGATGACGTCGACCTCGACCTTGAGGCGCTGCTTGCCCGAGCCGCTGACGATGCCGTCGACCGGCGCCACGTCGCCGTAATCGCGGCCGCGGGCCACCACGATGTGGTCGTCCCGCACCGCGACGCCGTTGGTCGGGTCGAGGCCGAGCCAGCCGGTGCCGCACCAGACCGCCACCCAGGCGTGGCTCGCATCCGCCCCGCGCAGGCGCGGGCGGCCGGGTGGCGGCACCGTGCGCAGGTAGCCGCTGACATAGGCCGCGGGCAGGCCCATGCCGCGCAGGGCCGCGATCATCACGTGGGCGAAGTCCTGGCAGACCCCGGCCCGGAGCGCGAAGGAGTCGGCGAGCGGCGTCGAGACGGTGGTGGCCTTGGAATCGAAGCGGAAATCCCGGCCGATCCGCAGCATCAGGTCGTGGGCTGCCCCGTAGGCGCTGCGGCCCACGGCGAAGCTCGGGCGCGCGTAGTCGGTGATCGCGGGCAGCAGCGGCACCCGGCTGCTCGGGAACAGGAAATGCACCGGCGCCCGGCCGCCGAGGTCGCGCCCGGCGAGAACGGCGTCGCGGACCCGCTCCCAGGGCATCCCGGATTCGGGCGGCGGCGGGGCCGGGCGCTCGACCCGTACGGTGGAGAGCGCCTCGACGCTGAAGGTGGTGTGGGGCGTCTCCAGGGTGATCGCCACCGCGTCGATCCCGAGATAGTCGCGCCGCATCACCGCGCGGGCGGGGCTCGGGTCGATCGTGACCGCGCTCGCCAGCACGCTCTGGCCCTCGCAATCCTGCGGTTTGAGCCGCAGGGTGCAGCGGGCGAAGTGCACCGGCCGGCCGTAGCGGTAGGCGGTGCGGTGGCGCAGCGTGTAGATCATCCCGGCCACCGCCCATCGCGACGTCCGTCGCCTGCGGTCGCCGGCAAGCGCGAAGGCGCGCCGCAGCCCGTGCTGCGGATCGTCCTTGAGGCGGCAGCGTCAAGGACACACAGCATCAAGCCAGCCCCGTCAGCTTCTCGGGGCGCAGCGCGTTCGGCCCGGTGGGGAAATAGCGGGCCGCGATGCCGTCGGCGAGGCGCTCGAGGTCGGTCGCGAGCGCGGTCAGGCGCACGGCGTCGAAATCCGCGGCCTCGCCGCTGCGCAACTCCGCCAGGATCCGGGTCGCGAGGCGGCAATGGGGCTCGGGGATCCCGTCCGCGGCGAGCGCCGGCAGGTCGGCGAGGTGCCGGGTGATCGCCTCCGCCTGGAAGGCGATCGAGCGCGGGTTGTAGGGGTCGAGCAGCACCATGTCGCGCACGGGGTCGAGGGCCGCCCCCTGCAGGTAGCGCCGCCCGTAGCTGATCTGCGAATCGCACAGGGACAGCATCACCCCGAGGCAGCCGGGGGTCGCCTCGTCGTTGGCGAAGGCCAGCGCGAAGGCGCCGGTGTTGATCGCCCGCTCGATCCGCCGCCCGAGCTCGATGAAGTGCCAGCCCTCGGCGCGGCTCATGTTCTCGTGGGTGAGGCCGGCGAGCGCCGCGAGCTGGCTCAGGGCCCGCTCGGCCCGGCCCGCGAGCTGCGACTCGGTGAAGGCCCGCTCGGTGTTGAGGGACAGGAACTCGTTCAGGTCGGCGAGCACCCGCCACGCCTCGCCCGACAGGCGGGCGCGGAGCGCGGCGGCGTTGCGGCGGGCCGCGATGACGTGGGACCGGGCCGAGCCCGGCCGGTCGCGCCCGGCCAGCGCCTCCTGGGCGAGGCTGGCGGTCGGCAGGTCGGCGGCCGCGATGGCGCCCCACTCGTGCAGCAGCGCCCGGAGCGCCAGGGCCGCCGGCGTGTCGAGGGCGCCCGAGATGTCGGTCCCGACGGCGTCGCCGACGCTGCGCAGGTGGGCCAGCACCAGCCGGATCACCGCCTCGCCGCGCTCCAAGTAGCGGCCGAGCCAGAACAGGCCGTCGGCGGCCCGGGCGGGGAGGTGCCCGCCGACCCGCCGCACCCGCGGCGCCGCCTGCGTGCCGATCAGGGGCGCGGCGACCGGCTCCTCGGACAGGACCCAGACGTCGGCGGAGCGGATGCCGAGCCGCAGCTCGATCGGGTCGACGTCCTCGCGCTCCGAGACCCGGCAGAAGCCGCCGGGCATGACCTGCCAGCCGAGGGGCGTCCGCGCGGCGAAGACGCGGACCACGAAGGGGCGGGGCGTCAGGAACAGGCCGTCCGGGCCGCGCTCCCAGCCCGGCATCGTCGAGAGCGGCGCCGCCTCCTGGGCGACGTAGTCGAAGGGCCGGTCGCGCAGGGCCGCCACGACCCGCTCGCGCTCGGCTGCCAGGACCGGGCCCGCCAGGATCGCGTCGCGCCCCGCCCCGCGCTGGGGCGTGGCGGCCGGGCGCAGGGTCAGGCTGTCGAGGTTGGCCCGCGCGTGCGCCAGGCCCTCGAGGTCGCCGCACCACCACGTGCGCGGGTGGCCGAGCCGCAGGGGCTCGCCGAGGACGCGCCGGGCGATGCCGTCGAGATAGGGGGCGAGGGCAGCCGACTCGACGAGCCCCGCGCCCGGCATGTTGGCCATCACCAGGGAGCCGTTGCGCAGGGCGTCGAGGATGCCGGGCACGCCGAGGCGCGAGGCCGGGTTCAGCTCCAGGGGGTCGAGGAAGTCGGCGTCGATCCGCCGCCACAGGGCGTCGGCCCGCTTCAGGCCTGAGACGGTGCGCACGTGCAGGCGCCCGTCGCGCATGACGAGGTCGTCGCCCTCCACCAGCATCAGGCCGAGGTAGCGGGCGAGCGCCGCCTGCTCGACGTAGGTGCTGCTGTAGGGGCCGGAGGTCAGCAGGCAGATGCGCGGGTCGGCGCGCTCCGCCCCCAGCGCCAGCCCGTCGCGGAACGCCTGGAAGAAGGCCGGCAGGCGCTCGACGTGGAGGTCCTGGAAGAAGTCCGGGAAGGTCCGGGCCAGGACCATGCGGTTCTCCAGCGCCCAGCCGAGGCCCGAGGGCGCCTGGGTCCGGTCGGCGAGCACCTGCCAGCGCCCGTCCGGTCCCCGGCCGAGATCGGCCGCGTAGAGCTTGAGGTAGTGGCCGCCGGGGGGCGCGACCCCGTGGAGCGGGTGCAGGAACTCGGGCGTGCCGGCCACGATCGCGGCGGGGAGGAGCCCCTCGGCGACCAGCCGGCCCTCGCCGTAGGCGTCGGCGAGGATCGCCTCCATCAGCTCCGCGCGCTGGACGATGCCGGCGCTGAGCGCCGCCCATTCCGGCCCCTCGATCACCAGGGGCAGGCAGCCCAGCGGCCAGGGGTGCTCGCGCTGGTCGCCGGCGATGCGGAACGAGATGCCCGCGTCCCGGATGTGCCGCTCCGCCGCGACGAACCGGGCCATGATCTCCGGCTCGGTGAGGCCGCCGAGACGGTCGAGCAGGCGCGGCCACGCCCCGCGGGGCGCGCCGTCGGCGCCCAGGAACTCGTCCGGCCGGCCGGGGGCGGGGCGGTAGCCCGCGCTCCAGCGGGCGACGCGCTCGCGCGCGCCCTCCGGCCGCTCGGCCCGGCCGCGGCTGCCCGCGAGCGCCGCCTCCATCACGGATCCCGGGTCATCGCGGCTCGCGGATCCACGCAGCGTGGACGACGACGCGGCCGCAGAGCGGAGCGCGGGTCCCTCTCCCGCACGGGAGCGGGGGCGGGGGCGGGGGCGCGTCGCGCTCTGTCGACCGCGCCGGTGTCCGCCCCGGATGTCCGAACATCGCGGGTCATTGCGGGGCCGGCGTCCGCAGGTCGAGGGTCAGCGGGAACTCGGCGCTCGATTCCGGGCGGGGCATCTCCAGCCGGCCGGGCGTGTGGCCGTTCGGCTGGAACCGGGCGAGGCGCCGCCCCTCCGCCTCGTAGGCGTTGACCGGGTGGGTCTCGTAGTTGCGCCCGCCCGGATGGGCGACGTGGTAGCGGCAGCCGCCGAGGGAGCGGCCGCTCCAGGCGTCGAGGATGTCGAAGGTCAGCGGCGAGTGCGCGGGGATCGTCGGATGCAGGGAGGAGGCCGGCTGCCACGCCTTGAAGCGCAGGCCTGCCACGGCCTCGCCGCCGCGGCCGGTGGAGGTCATGGGCAGGCGGCGGCCGTTGCAGGCGATGACGTGCCGCTCGGGCACGAAGCCCTCGACCCTGACCTGCAGCCGCTCGACCGAGCTGTCCACGAAGCGCACGGTGCCCCCGCTGGTCCCTTCCTCGCCCATCACGTGCCAGGGCTCCAGCGCCTGGCGGAGTTCCATCCGGACCCCGCCCTGCTCGACCGTGCCGAAGACCGGGAACCGGAACAGGGCCTGCGCCTCGAAGGCGACCGGATCGAAATCGTACCCCGCCGCCCGGAGATCCTCCAGCACCGCGAGGAAGTCGGACCAGAGGAAATGCGGCAGCATGAACCGATCGTGGAGGTTCGTGCCCCAGCGGACACAGCCGCCGGTCTGCGGCTCGCGCCACAGCCACGCCACGAGGGCGCGGAGCAGGAGCTGCTGCGCGAGGCTCATCCGCGCGTCCGGCGGCATCTCGAAGGCGCGGAACTCCAGGAGGCCGAGGCGCCCGGTCGGCCCGTCCGGCGAGTAGAGCTTGTCGATGCAGATCTCGGCCCGGTGGGTGTTGCCGGTGACGTCGACGAGGATGTTGCGGAAGATCCGGTCGACGAGCCAGCGCGGGATGTTGGGCGCGTCCGGGGCCGGCACCTGGGCCAGCGCGATCTCCAGCTCGTAGAGCCCGTCGTGGCGGGCCTCGTCCATGCGCGGCGCCTGGCTCGTGGGCCCGATATAGAGGCCCGAGAACAGGTACGAGAGCGCGGGGTGGCGCTGCCAGTAGAGCACGAGGCTCTTGAGCAGGTCGGGCCGGCGCAGGAACGGGGAATCGTCCGGCGTGACGCCGCCCATGACCACGTGGTTGCCGCCGCCGGTGCCGGTGTGGCGCCCGTCGGTCATGAACTTTTCCGCGCCGAGCCGGGTCTGGCGGGCCTCGGCGTAGAGGTCGGTGGTGATGGCGACCGCCTCCCGCCACGAGGCGGCCGGGTGGACGTTCACCTCGATCACGCCGGGATCGGGCGTCACCTTGATGACGCCGATCCGCGGGTCGTAGGGCGGCTCGTAGCCCTCGAGGTGGATCGGCAGCTTCAGCGCGGCGGCGGCCGCCTCCAGGTGGCCCGCGAGTTCCAGATACTCGTCGGCGCGCTGCACCGGCGGCATGAACACCCGCACCACCCCGTCCCGGGGCTCGAACGACAGGGCCGTGCGCACCGCCACGCCGGTGATGCCGGAGCCGTTGACCACAGCGGCGCCGGGATGGCCCTCGGGGTGCCCGTCGGGGAGGGCGGCGCGGGGCTCCAGCGGGTCCTGCGGCTGGTAATAGGGATAGTGCTCCGGCGGCACGTAGGGCAGCGACGACAGCGGCAGGCGGAAGCCCACGGGCGAGTCCCCCGGCACCAGGAAGGCGGCGCCGCGCCGGAAGTCCCACGTCTCCGAGATCCAGACGCGGTCGGCCTCGCCGCCCTTGCCGGTGGGCAGGCTCGCCAGCGGCAGGACGTAGCCGGCCGCCTCCCCGAGGCCCCGCGCGTAGACCCGCCTGATCCGGGCGTCGAACTCCACCGAGCCCGACTTGGCGTCGGCCGGCGTGACGTTGACCGGCAGCGCCGCGGTCTTCCGCTCCCAGAGCTCCCCGTCCTCGAAGGCCGGGAAGACGTAGTCGGCGAGGCCGAGGCGGCGGGCCAGCGCGTCGGCGAGCGCCTCGGCCTGCGCGATGGTGGCGTGCCCCGCCTCCCCGGCGGCCACCTCCGGCGCGATCAGGTCCGGGTCGCGCCAGATCGGCTTGCCGTCCTTGCGCCAGTAGAGCGCGAAGGCCCAGCGGGGCAGGCTCTCGCCGGGATACCACTTGCCCTGACCGTAATGGAGCAGCCCCCCCGGGCCGAACCGGTCGCGCAGGCGCCGGATCAGTTGGTCGGCGAGCCCGCGCTTGGTCGGGCCGACGGCCGCGATGTTCCACTCGGGCGATTCGAAATCGTCCACCGACACGAAGGTCGGCTCGCCGCCCATGGTCAGCCGCACGTCCTGCGCGGCGAGGTCGGCGTCGACCCGCTCGCCCAGCGCGTCCATGGCGGCCCAGACGTCCTCCGAGAACGGCTTGGTGATCCGCGGCGTCTCGGCGACGCGGGTGATCGTCATCGCGAAGTCGAAGGTGGTCTCGGCCGGCTCCATCGCCCCCGAGATCGGCGCGGCGGAGTGGTAGTGCGGCGTCGCGGCGAGCGGGATGTGGCCCTCGCCGGTGAGCAGGCCCGAAGTCGCGTCCATGCCGACCCAGCCGGCGCCCGGCAGGTAGACCTCGGCCCAGGCGTGCAGGTCGGTGAAGTCCGCCGACGCGCCGGTCGGCCCGTCGACCGCGGTCGTGTCGGGCACGAGCTGGATCAGGTAGCCGGAGACGAACCGGGCGGCGAGGCCGATCCGGCGCAGCACCTGCACGAGCAGCCACGCCGAGTCGCGGCAGGAGCCGCTCTTCAGCCGCAGGGTCTCGGCGGGGGTCTGCACGCCCGGCTCCATGCGGACGCCGTAGGCAGTCTCCCGGGCGATCAGGCCGTTCAGCGCCACCAGGAACTGGACCGTGCTGGTCTCCTCCGGGAGACGGGCCAGCAGCGCCTCCATCTCGGGACAATCCGCGTCGACGGGCGTGAGATACGGGGCCAGCTCCCCGGCGAGGGCGGGGTCGTACGCGAAGGGCCGGACCTGAGCGTAGTCCTCCACGAAGAAGTCGAACGGGTTGATCACCGCCATGTCGGCCGTGAGGTCGACCTCGATCCTCAGCTCGTCGGTCTTCTCGGGGAAGACCAAGCGGGCGAGCCAGTTGCCGCTCGGATCCTGTTGCCAGTTCAGGAAGTGGTTGGCGGGCGTCACCGTGAGCGCGTAGGCCGGGACCTTGGTACGGGCGTGGGGGGCCGGGCGCAGGCGGATCACCTGGGGCCCCAGGCTGATCGGCCGGTCGTAGCGGTAATGCGTGACGTGGTGCAGGGCGGCTCTGATCGACACGATGGCTCCGTCGAAAGGATCGAACGCGGTCGCGCTGCCGGTCCCTGGCGCCGGCGCCCACCGCACGGTTATGCGACACGGATCGCGCAACAAGCAATTTCCGTGCGTCGCCCGGCCGTCCGGGCCGCTGGCAGGAACTTTGCCGCCCGGCCCCGCTTGACCGGCAGGTGGGCCGGCCGCCGGCCCGGGACCGCGCGATGAAGATCTTCCAGTGCCAGGCCTGCGACCAGCCGGTCACCTTCGAGGCGACCGCCTGCGAGAGCTGCGCGCGGCCGCTGGGCTACGCCTGCGCGGTCCACGAGGTCTCGGCGCTGGAGCCGCAGGGGCTCTCGGCCCACCCGCTGATGGGCGGCGCGCAGATCTTCCACGCCTACGCGGATCCCGGCCGGCGCTACCGGCTGTGCAACAACGCCCTCGCGCAGGCCTGCAACTGGCTGGTGCCGGAGGACAGCCCCGACATCTACTGCACCGCCTGCCGCCACAACCGCGTGGTGCCGGACCTGTCGCAGCCCTGGAACCTCGCCCGCTGGCGCCAGATCGAGGCGGCCAAGCACCGGCTGTTCTACTCGCTGCTGCGCCTGGAACTGCCGCTCGCCACCCGCGCCCAGTACACGGACGGGCTGGCCTTCGACTTCCTGGTCGACCCGTCCGAGAGCGTCTCCGGCGGGCCGCCGGTGCTGACGGGCCACATCAACGGCCTGATCACCATGAACATCGCCGAGGCCGACGACGTCGAGCGGGAGCGCCGCCGGATCCTGTTCGGCGAGCATTACCGCACGCTGCTCGGCCATTTCCGGCACGAGATCGGGCATTACTTCTGGTACCTGCTGGTGCTGAACAGCCCCGACTGGGACGCCTTCCGGGCGCTGTTCGGCGACGAGCGCCGCGACTACGTCCAGGCGCTGCAGGACCACTACGCGAGGGGCGCCCCCGCCGACTGGGACGAGGCCTACGTCTCGGCCTACGCCACGGCCCATCCGTGGGAGGATTTCGCCGAGACCTTCGCGCACTACCTGCACATCGTCGACACGGTGGAGACCGCCTCGACCTTCGAGCTGCACGTGCGCCCGCGCCTGCGCCAGCGGGGGCCTTCCGGGCCGCAGGCGCCGACCGTGATCGACTTCGACCCGTACAACACGGCCGACCTCGACCGGCTGATCGCCGCGTGGCTGCCGCTCACCTACGCGATCAACTCGCTGTCCCACAGCATGGGCCAGCCGGCGCTCTACCCGTTCAAGCTGACGCCCGCGGTGATCGCCAAGCTCGCCTTCGTGCACGAGCGGGTCTACGCCTCCCGCACCGGCACCCTGCCGGATGCCGGCGCGGCGGGCGCCGAGATGCTCCGCGCGGTGATCCTGGGCCTGCGCCAGAAGGTGGCGGCGCCGACGGCGTGAGGGTGTCGGTCGCGGCAGACACAACGTCTCTGCGAGCGTCTCCGCGAGCGGCGCGAGGCGATGACGGTCGGAGGGGCGCCTCACGCCCCCCCGTGCCGCTCCGCGAAGGCGCGGAACGCCGCGAGCGTCTCGGCGCTGACGTGGTGCTCGATCCCCTCCGCGTCCCGCCGCGCGGTCTCGGGGCTCACCCCCAGCGCGCACAGGAAGCGCTCGACGATGCGGTGGCGCTCCCGGGCCTGGGCGGCGAGCCGGCGGCCGGCCTCGGTCAGGAACACGCCGCGATAGGGCCGCTGCTGGACGAACCCGTCCTCGCACAGGCGCTTCAGCATCTTGGCGACGGTCGGCTGCGCCACGCCGAGCCGGGCCGCGATGTCCACCTGCCGCGCCTCGCCGCCGTCGCCGATCAGGTCGTCGATCAGCTCGACGTAATCCTCCACGAGTTCCGAGCGCCGGGCCTCGCGGGCCTGGCGGAAGCTCTCCACGTGGCGCTCGGGATCGACCAGCGCGGTCTCGGGCGAGCCCGGCTCGGACGGTTCCTGCATCGGCTCTCCCCCACCGCGGTCCGCGCGGGCCGCCCCGACCCCTGTCTAGCAAACACCGCCACCTCGAGGGGAGTCCCGCGGGGCCGATACCGGCGGCCGCTGCCAGCCCCTTGAATCCTGGCCGCGAACCCTGAATATAGCCTCCGCTATATCTTTGAGGAGAGGGTTCGAGCATGGTGGCGCCGAACGCCGCGACGGCCCCCGGGCGCGCCGCGCCCGGGGCGATGAGCCGGCGGACCGAGGGCGCCATCCGCGACGTCCTCGACGGCCGTCCCGGCGGCCGGGCCCGGTTCCTGCTGTTCGCCGGCCCCGCCGTGACGGCGTCGATCGCCTACATGGACCCGGGCAATTTCGCGACCAACATCCAGGCCGGCGCCCGCTACGGCTACGGCCTGCTCTGGGTGGTGCTGCTCGCGAACCTGACGGCGATGCTGTTCCAGGCCCTGTCGGCCAAGCTCGGCATCGTCACGGGCAAGAACCTCGCCGAGCACTGCCGGGACGCGACGACGCGGCCGGTGCGCCTCGCCCTGTGGGGCATCAGCGAGGTCGCCGCCATGGCGACCGACCTCGCGGAGTTCCTCGGCGGCGCGATCGGCCTGTCGCTGCTCACCGGCATGCCGCTCATGGCTGGCATGGCGATCACCGCGGTGGTCACCTACGCGATCCTGCTCCTGGAGCACGAGGGCTTCCGGCCGCTGGAGATCGCCATCGGCGCGATGGTCGGCACGATCGGCCTCTGCTACGCGGTCGAGCTCCTGATCGCGCCCGTGGCCTGGGGCGAGGCCGCCAAGGGCCTCGTCACCCCGCGGATCCCGGACGCGCAGGCGCTCACCATCGCGGTCGGGATCATCGGCGCCACCGTGATGCCGCACGCGCTGTTCCTGCATTCGGGCCTGACCCAGGGCCGGGGCAATCCCCGCACCGAGGCCGACCGGCGCCTGCTGGTCCGCTACTCGAACCGCGAGGTGGTGGTGGCGCTGCTGCTGGCGGGCCTCGTCAACATGGCGATGGTGATCATGGCGGCGGCGGCCTTCCACGTCGGCCACAGCGAGGTGGCGGAGATCGGCGAGGCCTACCGCACCCTGACGCCGCTCCTCGGGCCCGCCGCGGGGGCGGCCTTCCTGGTGTCGCTGCTCGCCTCCGGGATCTCCTCCTCGGTGGTGGGCACGCTCGCCGGGCAATTGGTGATGCAGGGCTTCACCGGCTGGCGCATCCCGCTCCTCGTCCGCCGGCTCGTGACCATGCTGCCGGCCTTCGCGGTGGTGGCGATCGGCGTCGACCCGACGCAGGCGCTGGTCCTGTCGCAGGTGGTGCTGTCACTCGCCCTGCCGGTGCCGATGGTGGCCCTGGTGGTGTTCACCCGGCGCCGCAGCGTGATGGGGCCCTTCGCCAACGGCCCGCTCACCCAGGCCGCCGCCGTGGCGGGGGCCGCCCTGGTGCTCGCCCTCAACATGGTGCTGCTGGCGGTCGCCTTCGGGGTGCCGGTGCCGGGACTGGAGTGAGAGCCCCGCCGGCAGATCCACCGGCAGCCCTGCCGACAGCCCCGCCGACGGCCCCGCTCAGGTCGCCCGCACCACCACCTCCACGAGGTTGGCGCCCCCCGAGCGGATCCCGGCCTCGATCGCCGGGGCGATGTCGGCCGCCCGGGTCACCCGCCGGGCGGGCACGCCCATCGAGGCGGCCAGCGCCGGGAAGTCGATCCGTGGGTCGGTGAGGTCCATGGCGATGAAGCGGTTGGCGCGCACCGAGGCGTAGTGCGCCTGGCCCTTCATGAAGGTCTTGAGGATGTTGTACTCGGCGTTGTTGATCACCACGAAGGTGACCGGCAGCTTTTCGTGCGCGGCGGTCCACAGGGCCTGCGGCGAGTATAGCGCGGCGCCGTCGCCCACGACACAAACGACAGGCGCACGATCAAGTCCCAAAGAGAAACCCACCGCGGCCGGCATACCCCAGCCGAGCACGCCGCCGCGCATCGCCGCGTACTGGTGCGCGGAGGGGCTGTCGAGGAAGGTGCGCAGGTGGGTGAGCGTCGCGGGCGCCTCGTCCACGATGGTGGTCTCGGCCCCGACCGCGCGAGCGACCTCCCGGGCGGCGACCAGCGGCGCGATCACCGGATCCTCGAAGGCCGCGTCGGCGGCGGCGGCGAGCTTCGCCCGGCGCTCGGCCCGGGCGGTCACCGCCCCGGCGCGCAGGCCCGCGAAGGCGTCGGCCCGGTCGGCGAGGCGGGGCGCGAGCAGCGGCAGCAGGGCGTCGAGGGAGGCGCGGATGTCGCCCACCGTCGACAGGCAGGTGGCGTAGGTGCGCCCGAGGTCGCGCACGTCCGCCGAGAGCTGGAACACCTGCACCCCCGGCGGCACCGCCGAGACCTCCGAGTAGAGCACAGTGATCAGCGACTTGCCGCCGAGCGCGAACACCGCGTCGTAGCGCCCGAGGATGTCGGCGATGGCGTCGGCCCGGGTCGGCAGGTTCCCGGCCCAGAGCGGGTGCGCGGTGGGGAAGGGGATGTGGGCCGGCCAGGACGAGCCGTAGACCGGCGCCGCCAGCAGGTCGGCGAGCGCCACCATCTGCGCCGAGGCGTCCGAGGCGTCGATCTCGTCGCCCGCGATCAGCGCGAGGCGGCCCGGCGCGATGGCGGCGAGCTTCTCCGCGAGGCGGTCGAGGGAGCCCGCCACGGCCCGCTGGTCGATGGTCGAGGTCTCGCCGGCCGGCACCGCCGACAGCGCCTCCATCACGTCCATGGGCAGGGACAGGAAGACCGGCCCGGAGGGGGCGGCCCCCGCGTCGTGGAAGGCCCGGCGCAGCAGGATCGGGATCTGGTCCGGGCTCGTCACCTCGCGGGCCCACTTCATCACCGGGTCGGCGATGGCGACGAGGTCGCCCATCAGCAGCGGGTCGGTCAGGGCGTGGCGGAGATCCTGCTGCCCGGCGGTGACCACCAGCGGCGTGCCGGAGACCTGGGAATTCACCAGCCCGCCCATGGCGTGGCCGAGGCCGCCCGCCGTGTGCAGGTTGAGGAAGGCGGGCCGGCGGGCGCCCTGCGCGTAGCCGTCCGCCATCGCCACGGCGGTCGCCTCCTGCAGGGCGAGGATGTAGGCGATGTCCGGCGCCTCGGTGAGCGCGTCGATGAGCGGCAACTCGGTGGTGCCGGGATTGCCGAAGATGTAGCGCACACCCTCCGAGCGCAGCACCTCCACCAGGAGGTCGGCGCCCCGGCGGCGGCCGGCGGTCTCCACGGTCTCGATCGGCATGCCCTGTCCTCTCCGACGGAATCAGCCGGAGGCTACCCCATGGGCGGACCGGGGCAATGCCGGCGCCGCCCCACGCCGCCCCGCGCCGGGCGGCGACCGATCGGCAACCGATCGGCAGGCATTTCGGCGTAGCCTCCGACCGGGACGCGCCCGCGCCCCCGGGCGCAGGCCTGCCGATCCACGCCACCGACCAGGACGAACATCATGCGGATCGCGGCGTCCCTCGCGCTCCTCGCCACCCTGGTGGCTCCCCCGACAGCCCTCCTGGGCCTCGCCGCGGACGCGCGGGCGCAGGGGCTCGAGCGCGGGGCCCAGGAGGGCGCCTCGCGCGGCGAGGAGATGGCGGGTCCCCTCGGGGCGATCGTCGGCGGCGCGATCGGTGCGGCCGTGGGCACCGCCAACGGCATCCTCGGCGTCGACCGGCGGGAGCGGTTCCGCATCTACGCCCGCGGCGAGCGCCGCCCCTCCATCGCGCTCGCGGGACCCGTGCGAGTCGGTACGGTGCTCCCGGAGGACGGCATCGTGTACTACGATGTCCCGCGGGAGTTCGCCCTGCCGGATTACAGCTACACGATCGTCAACGACCACCCGGTCCTCGTCGACCCGCGGTCGCGCCGGATCGTGGAGGTGATCGACTGACGGCCCGGGCGGCCGGCCGGGGATCCGGCGCGAGGGAGAGGGCGAGCCGATGCCGAGAAGGGTGGGGATCCGGGCGGTGCTCCCATCGGCGCTCCCGGTGACGGGCCTGGTGACGGGATGAGCGCGCGCGACGCCGCGGATGCCGGACGGCGGCACTGGTTCTACGACAGCCGGATCCTGGTCTGCACCTTCTGCCTGCTCGCGGTCATGGTCATCTTCTGGCAGGTGAGCCGGTTCGAGGGTTTCCAGCCGATCTTCACCTGCGCGCGCAATCAGGACGTCGATCGCGACCTGCTCTCCGTCGGGATGCGCGCCTGCATGGGCGACGCGCCCTCGCAGGCCGCCCAGGCGCGCTGCATGCACGTCGTCTACCTGCTGGCCTGCACGGACGAGCGGTGGCGCTGACGTCGCCGCGCGCGGGCCCGTCCGCGGCGGGGCGGGTTCCGCTCAGGCGCGCAGCTCCGCCACGAAGGCCCGGATGAACGGCGGCAACCCGT
Organism: Methylobacterium sp. 285MFTsu5.1; assembly: GCF_000383455.1. Lineage (NCBI taxonomy): Bacteria > Pseudomonadati > Pseudomonadota > Alphaproteobacteria > Hyphomicrobiales > Methylobacteriaceae > Methylobacterium > Methylobacterium sp. 285MFTsu5.1. The sequence continues at coordinate 169,919 of NZ_KB911277.1, forward strand.
CGAGGTCGCGCAGGCACAGGGTCAGGTCGCGCCGCGCCCAGGCGTCGGCGAGGGGCACCACCGCGAGGGCGAGGCCCTGCGCGGCGCGGGCGGCGGCGCTCTCGGGCAGGATCGCCAGCCCGACCCGCGCCTCGACGAGACGGCAGACGGCGTCGAAGTCCCGGAGCTGGACCCGCAGGCGCATCGGACGCCCCTCGCGCACCGCCTGGGCGACGAGGAAGCGGCTGATGGCGCTGCGCCGGTCGAGGCCGACGAGGTCGTGGCCGAGCACCTCGGCGAACGGGATCGTCCCGCGCGCGGCCAGGGGATGGTCCCGGGCCGCCACCAGCACGAACCGGTCCTCCCGGAACGGGAAGGTCTGCAGCGAGCCGGTATCCACCGTGCCGGACAGGATGCCGAGATCGGCCGCCCCCTCGGCCACCAGCCCGACGATCTCCTCGGAGGTGCGCTCGTCGATCTCGACGCCGATCCCGGGGTGATCGGCCAGGAAGGCCGAGAGCGCCTCCGGCAGGAATTCGGTGAGCGCGTTGGTGTTGGCCAGCACCCGGATCTGCCCGAAGGCGCTCCCCGAGAAGGCCGCCATCTCCTCGCGCAGGCGCTCCACCCCGGCCAGGACCTCCCGGGCATGGACGAGGAGCGCGCGCCCGGCCGGGGTCGGGCTGACGCCCTGCCGGCCCCGGGTCAGCAGGGCGGCGCCGAGGGAGTCCTCCATCAGCCGGATCCGCGTCGAGGCGGCCGCCAGGGCGAGGTTCGCCCGCGCGGCCCCGTGGGTGATCGAGCCGGCCTCGACCACGTGCCGGAACAGGCCGAGATCGACGAGATCGAACCGCATCATCGCGAAGGCGCCTCCCGCCGCGCCGTCCGGCCGGCGCGTCCCGGGCCGCCCGGGACCCGTCCTGATCCGCGTCTCCGTCGGGGGGCTTGGCGACCGCGTCAACCCCGCCATCCCGGGGCCGCGCCGGGGCCGCGCCGGGGCCGCCGCGGCGATCCCGGTTACAGACACGCCGATCCTTCAGTCGCCCCGGAGCGGGCGAAGCCAACTCTCCGCGGGTCGATCGCCGCGGCCCCACCGGTCTCCGACAAACGAAGACCCGAATTCGCACCCGCCAAGGCTCCGAGTAAAGTAAATATCCTCAATATAGCCGAGAACGACGATTTACCGCCCGTTAATGCCGCATCCTTCAATGCTGCTCGACAGTCTTGCGAGGCGTCGCGGCGATGGTTCCTGTGTCGACATACCCGGTCCGGCGGCCGCCCCGGGATCGCCTGCGCCGGCCCGGGAGCCGCTGATGGACGCGCTCCTCGTCGACGACAGCGCCACCATGCGGATGCGGCTGCGCCTGCTGCTGGAGGCCAAGCCCGACGTGTCCGTCACCGATCACGGCGACCCGGTCGCCGCCATGGTCGAGGCGCGGACGCGGGCCTTCGACCTCGTCCTGGTCGACTGCCACATGCCCGACATCGACGGGATCGCCTTCATCCGGCAGATGCGGACCATCCCGCACTACGCCCAGGTGCCCATCGTGATGGTCACCAGCGACATCTCGGACGCGGTGCGGCTCGCCGCCCTGGAGGCCGGGGCGACCGATTTCCTCGACAAGTCCATGCAGGGCGTCGAGCTCACCGTCCGCCTGCGCAACCTGATCCGGCTCGCCCGGGCGGTGCGGCGGCTGGCCGAGCAGGCCGCTTGGCTCGACGGCGAGGTGGAGGCCGCCCTGCGCCACATGCGCGAGCGCGAGGAGGAGATCATCTTCCGGCTCGCCCTGGCGGTCGAGTACCGCGACAACGACACCGGCGATCACACGTGGCGGGTGGCCCGCTACAGCCAGATCGTGGCCGAGGGGCTCGGGCTGGCGCCGGAGATCTGCCGCAACCTCTACCTCGCGGCGCCGCTGCACGATGTCGGCAAGGTCGGCATCCCGGACGGCGTCCTGCTGAAGCCCGGCCGGCTCGACCGGGACGAGTTCGACCTCGTCAAGACGCACCCCGCGATCGGCCGGCGCATCCTGGGCGGGAGCGCCTCCGAGCTGATCCGGCTGGCCGCGGAGATCGCCGAGTTCCACCACGAGAAGTGGGACGGCGGCGGCTACCCGCACGGGCTCGCCGGCGCCGCCATTCCCCTCTCGGCCCGGATCGTCGCGGTGGCGGACGTGTTCGACGCCCTGACCACGGCGCGGCCCTACAAGGACGCGATGCCCTTCGAGGCGGCCCTGGACTGCATCCGCGCCGAGAGCGGCCGCCATTTCGACCCCGACTGCGTGGCGGCGTTCTGCGCGCGCTTCCCGGACATCCGCGTCGCCGGCGGGCGGACCCGGGCGGGCATGCGGCCGAGCGCCGGGCCGGTCACGGAACCCTGGGCCCGGGTCCCGACCCTCCTGCGCGAGGTCGCCCCCGCCGCGCCCGACCCGACGGGGTGGCGCGCCGACACCCTCGACAGGATCTTGGAGCCGTCATCGGCCCTGTCGGCGAACCCGGAGACGTTTGCGCCGTTGATCCCCGACCCGCACGGATCACGGACGGAGCCGGACCATGACCCCGACCTGGAAGACGCTGCCGGAGATCGCCCTGGCGCACGGGATCTCCCTGGAGGATGCCCAGCGCCTCGTGGACGGGGCGAACTGCCCGAAGGTCTTCCGCGCGGACGGCACCGTCTACCTCATCTGAGCCCGTCCCATCCGGGCGCGTCCCATGCGGGTGCATCCCATGCGGGCGCGCCCCGCGAGGCCGTCCCGGGCGGATGACGCGCGGCCCGGCGGGCCCTAACCTGCCGGCATGCGCATCGTCCACACGCCCGATTCGAGCCGGCACGATCCCGAGCGCTACATGCGCCGCGGCGCGCCGATCCCGCATCCCGAGCAGGCGGCCCGCTACGCGATCCTGCGGGACGCGGCCGTCCGGGGCGGACACGACCTCGCCGAGCCGGCCGATCACGGCCTCGACCCGATCCGGGCGGTGCACGATCCCGACTACGTGGCGTTCCTGGCCGAGGCCTGGGCGCGCCGGGACGCGATCCCCGGCATCGGCGACGAGATCCTGACCGGGGCCTTCGCCCGGCCGCAGATGCACCGGAAGCCCGCCGGCCTCCTCGGGCGCCTGGGCCTCTACACCGCCGACACCTCGACGCCGATCCGCGCCGGCACCTGGGCGGCGGTCTACGGATCGGCGCAGTGCGCGGTCGCGGCCGCCGACGCTGCGCTGGCGGCGGGGCACGCCTACGCCCTGTGCCGCCCGCCCGGCCACCACGCCTACGCGGATTCCGCCGGCGGCTTCTGCTTCCTCAACAACAGCGCCATCGCGGCCGAGCGGATGCGCGCCGCGACCGGCGGCCCGGTGGCGATCCTCGACATCGACGTCCATCACGGCAACGGCACGCAGGGGATCTTCTACGCCCGCGCCGACGTGCTGACCGTCTCGGTCCACGCCGACCCGTCCGACTACTTCCCGTTCTTCGCCGGCTACGCCGACGAGACCGGCGCCGGGGCGGGGGCGGGGTTCAACCGCAACCTGCCGCTGCCGCCGGGCTCGGGGGACGCGCCCTGGCTCGAGGCCGTCGAGGCGGGCCTCGCGGCGATCGCCGTGCACCGGCCCCGGGCGCTCGTGGTGGCGCTCGGCCTCGACGCCGCCGCGGACGACCCGATCGGCGCCCTCGCGGTCTCCCGGGGGGGCTTCGTCGGGGCGGCGGAGCGGATCGCCCGGGCCGGGCTGCCCACGGCGCTGGTCCAGGAGGGCGGCTACCTCTGCGCGGCCCTGCCGGACAACCTCGCGGCCTTCCTCGCCGGCTTCGACGCCGCGCGCTGAGCCGCGCGGCGCGGGCGCGATGTGAAGGCGTGATGCGATCGTGATCGCCGGGGCGCCGGACCGCCCCCCCGATATGGTCGACCCGATGCCACAACCGACCTATCAGGGCGGGGCGGGCGCCGCCGACGCGTCCCGGGCGGGAGGAGCGGGCGATGGACGCGGGCGACGTGGGCATGCGCGAGGCGGCCGGCGCCCCGTGGCACGCGGGTCTCACCCGGCGCCACTGGCGGATCCTGTGGGGCAGCTACCTCGGCTGGATCTTCGACGGCTACGAGGCGGTGGCCCTGGTCTACGCCCTGCGCCCGGCGCTGGCCTCGATCCTCACCCCCGAGCAGGCCCAGGCGCCGGCCTTCTACGTGGGCCTCGCCATCGGCATCACGCTGCTCGGCTGGGGGATCGGCGGCCTGATCGGCGGGATCGCGGCCGACTACATCGGCCGCAAGCGCATGATGATGGTGTCGATCCTGGGCTACGCGCTGTTCACGGGGCTCACCGCCTTCGCGGAGAGCTTCACGCAGCTCGCCGTCCTGCGCTTCATCACCGGGCTCGCCATCGGCTCGGAATGGTCCACCGGCATCGCCCTCGTGGCCGAGACCTGGCCGAACCGGGCCCGCCCGAAGGGCTGCGGCTTCCTGCAATCGGGCTTCGGCGGCGGCGCGGTGCTCGCCGCCATCGTGTGGGCCGTGCTCGCCGCCACCGAGCCCCTGGGCGCGGAATCCTGGCGGATCCTGTTCGCGCTGGGCGCGCTGCCGGCCTTCGTGTGCCTGTACCTGCGCCGGGCGCTGGAGGAATCCGAGCAGTGGATGCGGGCGCTCAAGGCGCAGCGCTGGGCGGCCACCGCCGAGGATGCGGAGGACGCGGACCGGGCCCCGCGGCGCGCGCGGCGCCCGTTCTCCCTGACGGAGATCTTCCGCGAGCCCGAGAGCCGGCGGCGGGTCCTCCTCGCCACGCTCCTGTCCTTCGCCACCACGGTGGGCTGGTGGGCGGTCTCGTCCTGGCTGCCGGCCTACACGGAGGGGCTCGCCAAGGCCGCGGGCGCGCCGGCCAATGTCTGGGGCCCGCGCATGGGCATCGTCTACAATATCGGGGCGATCACCGCCTATGTGATCTCGGGCTTCGTGGCCGACGCGATCGGGCGCCGCGCCTTCCTGCTCGTGACCTATGCCGGCTGCATCGCCACGTCGCTCGCCTGCTATCTCTGGACCGGCGGGCTCGCGCCATTCATGGCGCTCGCCTTCCTGAACGGGTTCTTCACCCTGGGCTTCGCCTTCTCGTGGATGGCGATCTACCTCGCGGAGCTGTTCACCCCGGCGGTCCGGGCGACGGCGTCGAGCGCGGTCTTCAACGGCGCGCGGCTGATCGCCTGGATCTTCCCGATCCTGGCCGGGCAGATCGTGACCGCCTTCGGGGGCGTCGCCGCGGCGGCGCTGACCCTGTCGAGCGTCTACGTGATCGGCCTCGTGGTGCCGTGGTTCATGCCGGAGACGCGGGGCCGGCCGCTGCCGGAATAGGTCGGTCCGGCCCCCGCTCGGTCGGAGCGGGGGGCCGGTCCTAGTCCTGGTCCTAGTCCTCGTCGTCCTCGTCCTGGTGCCGGCCCTTGAGCTTGGCGAAGACCGAATCGGCGTCGAGCCGCTCCTCGCGGCCGCCGTGATCGTCCTCGTGGTCCCGCTCGTCGGCGTCGCGGGCCGTGGAGACTTCGGTCGGCAGCAGCGAGGCGCCGGACTCGGCCGCCACCGCGGCCGGGCGGTCGGCCGCCGCGCGCTGGACCTCGAAATCGAGGTTGATCTGGGTGGTCAGGCCGAGGGTGACCGGGTCCATCGGCTGGAGCGAGCCCGAGTTCCAGTGGGTACGCTCGCGGATCTGCTGGATCGTCGACTTGGTGGTGCCCACGAGCCGGATGATCTGCGAATCCTTCAGCTCGGGGTGGTTGCGCAGCAGCCACAGGATGGCGTTCGGCCGGTCCTGGCGGCGGGAGAGGGGGGTGTAGCGCGGGCCCTTGGTGGTGCGCTTCACCTCCGGCAGCTTCACCTTCGAGACGGCGGGCTTGAGCTTGTAGTGCGGCGCCTTCTGGGCCTTCTCGATCTCGTCGCGAGTGAGCTGGCCGGTGGAGACCGGGTCGAGCCCCTTGATGCCGGCCGCAACCTCGCCGTCGGCGATGCCCTTCACCTCCAGCGGGTGCAGCTTGCAGAAATCGGCGATCTGCTCGAAGGCGAGCGAGGTGTTCTCGACCAGCCAGACGGCGGTCGCCTTCGGCATCAGCGGACCCTGGGACATGCTTCTCGTGCTCCGGCCTGGCGGGACGGGGGCCGGGCATCGGGCCGCGGGCTCCGGATGACCGATCCGGATGTCCCGTCTCACGCTGTCGAATGGGGATGACGCACTATAGGCCCGGGCGGGGAGGGGCGCAATCGCGGGCTCGAGGCGCCGACGCGGATTCTCCGGGTCCCGGGAATAATGGCTAAGCTCGTGCCGTGAGCCTGACCGACCCACCCGCGAAGGCCGCGCACGGCCGGTCGCGGCCGGGAGTGCAGAGGATGGTCATCTCTCTGGCATGGTCCAGAAAAGCGAATGGCGAGTGGAGATTGACGCTCCGCCTCGCCATTCCTCTCTGGCCTCGGCAACACCTGAAACGGTGAATGCCAGGGACCGGCGGTAGCCGCCGTCGGTCCCACTCCCGAGGATAACGCAGCCCTTGCGGCGCAACAACGTTCCGGTCCGCCCCTCAGCGCGGGCGCACCCCGTCGAGGAACAGCCGCACCGCCGCCTGCCGCCGCCGCTCCTGCGCCTCCGGGTCGGTGGCGATGCCGTAGAGGGTCGCCTGGGACGACCGGCCGAGGACGAGGCTGAGGAACAGGTCGGCCGCGATCTCCGGATCCGCCACGGCGATCCGCCCGCGCCGCGCGAAGGCGTCGAGCAGCTGCGCCACCGCGCGCACGCCGCGCAGCCAGCCCTCCTCGTGGGCGAGGCGGGCGAGCTCGGGAAACTGCAGCGCCTGGGCCACGAGGTTGCGCTTGAGCATCGCCGCGCCCGGCGACTGCCCGTGGGCCAGCAGGGTGCGGCTGAGATCCTCCAGGGCGGTCTCGACGTCGTCGCTCCCGCCCTGCGCGGCCTGGGCCTCGGCTGCGGCGGAGAGCGGCGCCAGCCACGCGGCGATCCGCTCGCGCAGGACCGCCTCGAACAGGGCCCGCTTGTCGCGGTAGCGCGCGTAGACCGTCGGCTTGCTCATCCCGGCGGCCTCGGCCACCGCGTCGATGGAGGTGGCGTCGAAGCCGCGCTCCAGGAACAGGGTCGTGGCGACGGCGATCAGGTGCGCCTCGCGCCGGGCCGCCTCCGCGCGGGTCGGCCGGCCGCCGCGCCGCGGTCCCGCCTCCACCCGCTCGATCTCCGTGACCGTCACCCCGCGATCCTCCTTGCTCACCACCGCCGTTCGTCCTATTAAAACGATACCGTACCGTATTGATTCTGGCCAGACCCGATGGACGCACGTCGCAGCGACAGCTTCAAGAGCGCCGACCCGGTCGCGGGTGCGCCGGTCACCGCCCCGACCACCGCGGCTGTCACGCCCCCGGTCTCCGCGCCGGTCCCGGCCACCGTCTCCGCACCGGCGCCGCGCCGCCGCCGCGCGCGGATCGTGCTGCCCCTCCTCGGCCTGCTCGCGCTGGGCGGGGTCGGGACCTACGGCTGGCACTGGTGGAGTGTCGGGCGCTTCCTCGAGGTGACCGACGACGCCTATCTCCAGTCCGACAAGGTCACGGTGGCGCCGCGCATCGCCGGCACCGTCGCGGCGGTGCTGGTCGGCGACAACCAGCCGGTGAAGGCCGGGGACGTCATCGCCCGCCTGGACGACCGGTCCTACCGGGTCCAGCTCAGGCAGGCCGAGGCCGAGGTCGAGAAGGACCGGGCGCAGATCCTGGGCGTCGCCTCGGCGATCGTCCAGCAGCGGGCGCAGGTCGCCTCGTCGCGGGCCGACCTCGCCAACGCTGAGGCCGCCCTCACCTTCGCGCAGCAGGAATACACCCGCTACCAGAACCTGCTGCAGACCGGGTCCGGCACGGTGCAGCGCCAGCAGCAGGCGGAGTCCGACCTGCGCCAGCGCCACGCCGCCCGCGACAAGGCCGCCGCCTCCCTGGACGCCGCGCAGAAGCAGATCGACAGCCTGCAGGCGCTCGAGGCCAGCACCCGCGCGAGCCTGGAGGGCGCGCAGGCCAAGGTCGAGGGGGTGAGGCTCGACCTGAGCTACACCACCATCGTGGCGCCGATCGACGGCGTGGCCGGCGACCGGGCGCTGCGGATCGGGCAGGTCGTCTCGGCCGGCACCGGGCTCCTGACCCTCGTGCCGATGGGCCGCGACATCTACCTCGTGGCGAACTTCAAGGAGACCCAGACCGGCCGCATGGTCGAGGGCCAGCGCGTCACCTTCACGGTCGACGCCTTCGGCGACCACGCGTTCCGGGGCCGGATCGAGAGCTTCTCCCCGGGCACCGGCTCGCAATTCGCGCTGCTGCCGCCGGAGAACGCCACCGGCAACTTCACCAAGGTGGTGCAGCGCGTGCCGGTGCGCGTCGCCCTCGACCCGTCGGATCCGCTCATCGCCCGCCTGCGCCCGGGCCTGTCGGTGGAGGCCACGGTCCACACCCAGGATCCGGTCGAGCCGGTGCGGCCCGCCCGGCCGAGGCCCGCTCCGGCCCTCGTCAGCGAGGCCCTGCCCCGATGAGTCCGGCCCCGACGAGCCCCGTGCCGGCCGTGGCCGTGCCCGAGGCGAAGGCGAGCGCCCGGGACTGGCTCGCCGTGTTCGGCGCGATCCTCGGCGCCTTCACGGCGATCCTCGACATCCAGATCACCAACGCGTCGCTCGCCGACATCCAGGGGGCGCTCGGCGCCTCCACCGAGGAGGGCAGCTGGATCTCCACCGCCTACCTGATGGCCGAGATCATCGTGATCCCGCTCACCGGCTGGCTGTCCTCGGTGATCGGCCTGCGCCGCTACCTCGCGGTGAACACCATGCTGTTCACCGCCTTCTCGCTGGCCTGCGCGCTGTCGACGACCTTGGGCCAGATGATCCTGTTCCGGGCCGGCCAGGGTTTTACCGGCGGCGTGCTGATCCCCACCGCCATCGTGATCGTGCGCACCCGGCTCTCGAAGGCGCAGCAGCCCATCGGCATCGCGCTGTTCGGGCTGACCGCGACCTTCGCGCCCGCGATCGGCCCGACGGTCGGCGGCTGGCTCACCGACAACCTGTCGTGGCACTACATCTTCTACCTGAACCTGATCTTCGGACCCGTGGCGGCGGCGATCCAGCTCGGCGCCTTCGACAGCGTGCCGGCGCGCTGGGGCGAGCTGCTCAAGGGCGACTGGATCGGCATCGGCCTGATGGCGATCGGCCTGCCGGCCCTGACCTACGTGCTGGAGGAGGGCCAGCGCAAGGACTGGTTCGGCTCGCAGGTCATCGTGAACATGTCGCTGCTGGCGGCGGCCGGCATCGCCGGCTTCATCGTCCGCGAGCTCACGACCGAGCGCCCGTTCATCAACCTGCGGGTCCTGGCCAACCGCTCGGTCGGCGGCGCCTGCGTGCTGATGACCGTGCTGGGCGCGGTCTCGTTCGGGTCGATCTACATCATCCCGGTCTACTGCGCGCAGATCCAGGGCTACAACGCCCAGCAGATCGGCTACGTGGTGATGTGGTCGGGCCTGCCGCAGCTCGTCCTCTTCCCGATGATGCCGCTGCTGATGCGGACCTTCGACGCCCGGGTGCTGGTGGTCACCGGCACGCTGTTCTTCATCGCGAGCTGCTGGATCAACGTCGGCCTGACCCACGATGTCGGCGCCGACCAGCTGATCCTGCCGCAGCTGATGCGGGCCGTCGGCCAGCCGCTCTTCACCATCCCGCTGTCACAGCTCTCCACCGTCGGCCTCGCCCCGCGCGACACCGCGGACGCCTCCGCCCTGTCGAACATGATGCGCAACCTCGGCGGCTCGATCGGCATCGCCATGCTGTCGACGATGATCGACCGGCGGGAGCACTTCCACTTCTCGATGCTGGCCGAGGCGATTACCGTCAACGCCACCCGCACCCAGGACCGGCTCGCGGCGCTCGCCGCCGGGATGCACACCCGCATCGCCGACCCGCTGGCCGCCAAGGGCGTCGCGCTGGGCCAGCTCGCCGCCCAGGTCCGCCGCGAGGCCTACGTGATGGCCTACGCGGACGGGTTCTGGCTGGTGGGCGTGAGCCTCGTGGCGAGCCTCGCCGTGGTGGCCATCCTCAAGAAGCCGCAGCACGCCGCTGGGCCCGTGGAGGCGCACTGAGCGGCCGGGGTCCTACCGCCCCGGCAGGTTGTGGACGATCGGGAAGAACGTGTCCTTCCAGTCCTTGGGCTCGGTCTTGATGGTCTTCATCGCGTAGAAGTGCCGGGCCTGGAGCATGATGCCGTAGGGCGTGGTGGAGAAGTTCGTCCCGGGCTCCTTCATGATCTCGACCAGGGTCTCGGGGGGCGTCTTCTCGTTGGTGGCCGCGACGTAGTCCTTGGCGGCCTTCAGCGGATCCCGGGCGATCTCGGCATTGGCCTCGTCGATGGCGGCCACGATGGCGGCGGCGAGCTTCGGGTTGCGGTTGTACCAGCCGGTCCGGGCGTAGAAGATCGCGTTGCTCACCGGCTCGCCGACCATCTCGTAGGAGTTGAGCACCTTGTGGATCGCCGGGTCCTGCAGCTCGCGCTGCTGGAACGGCGGCAGCGAGAAGTGGCTGTTGACCTCGTTGTGCGGGCTCGCCAGCGCCGCCACGGCGTCGGGATGGCCGAGCTGGACGGTGAGCGGGTCGAGCTTGGTGGCGTTCTCGGGCCCGAACGCCTTCTTGGCGGCGATCTGCAGCAGCACAGCCTGGGACGAGACCTTCACGGAGGGCAGGGCGATCTTGTCCTTGGACGAGAAGTCCTTGAGTTCCTTCACGTCCGGATTGCGGGTGAGCAGCATCATCGGCGTGGTGCCGACCCCGCACAGGCCCTTCACGTCGCCCTTGGTGCGGTCGTTGAGCAGCAGCATGTTGGTCGAGCCGCTGTCGACGATGTCGATGTTGCCCGAGAGCAGCGCGTCGTTGCCGGCGGCGCCGCTCGTCAGGTTGACCCACTCCACCGTGACGTCCCCGAGGCCCGCGGCCTTGGCGTGCTTCTCGATCAGCTTGTGCTGCTCGGCCAGCACCGCGGGCAGGTAGACGAAGCCCGGCTGCCGGCTGATCCGGACCTTGGCATCGTCGGCCCGGGCGGGGGTGGCGAGCGCCAGCCCGGCCAGCAGGAGGACCGATCCCGCCCGCAGGAGCCGACGCCGGCCCGGCAGCAGCGAGCCCGTCCGAGACGTACGCACCATGACGCTTCTCCCTGTGGCCCGGCGCGATCCTGAGCGGCGCCGGGCTTTCGTTGGACGGGGAGTGGACAGGCTCGGGCCGGCGCGCGCAAGGCCGTCTTCACGCTCCGCTAACGCAGAAGCTGCAAAATATCGCAGGTTGAAATCATCTTCTTGCAATCATCATCGCGGGGGCGTGGGTGAAGATCGGGCTCGGAGCGAAGCTCCACACCATCACAGCCACCGCGCTGGTCGGCATCGTCGCGGTCTCGGGCATCGGGCTCGTCAGCCTGAAATCCCAGGTCGAGCAGGACCGGATGGCCAAGACGCGGAACCTCACGGACGTCGCCTACGGGGTCGCGGCCTATTTCGAGGGCGAGGAGCGGGCCGGGCGCCTGTCCCGGGCGGACGCGCAAGGCGCCGCGATCCGGGCCCTCAAGGCCCTGCGCTACGACGACAAGGAGTACTTCTGGGTCAACGACATGCAGCCCCGCATGGTCGCCCACCCGATCAAGCCCGAACTGGAGGGCAAGGATCTCGCCGCCGTGCAGGATCCCACCGGCAAGCGCCTGTTCGTCGACTTCGTCGAGACGGTGAAGCGGCAGGGGCAGGGCTTCGTCGACTATTACTGGCCGAAGCCCGGCGCCGACGCCCCCGTGCCGAAGCTCTCCTACGTGCGCGGCTTCGCCCCCTGGGGCTGGGTGATCGGCACCGGCATCTACGCCGACGACACCGCGGCGATCCTGCGGGACGCGGCCTGGAAGGCGGCGGCCGGCATGCTCGTGGTGGTGGCGCTGATCGGCCTGCTCGCGGCGCTGATCGGCCGGCGGCTGACGCGGCCGCTGCGCGCGCTGAACGGCGCCATGCACCGCCTCGCGGCCGGCGAGACCGCCGTGCCGGTGCCGGCACGGGAGCGCCGGGACGAGATCGGCGCCATGGCGGGCGCCGTGCAGGTGTTCAAGGACGCGCTGATCGCCAAGGCCGAGACCGACGCCCGCGCCGCCGCCAGCGCCGACGGGGATGCCCGGCGGGCCGCCGCCCTCGACCGGCTGACCCGGTCCTTCGAGACCCGGGCCGGGACCCTGAGCCGCGGCCTCGCGACGGCGGCCGCCGACCTCGAGGCGACGGCGCGGACGCTGACCGTCACGGCCGCCCACACCACCGAGCGCACCGGCGCGGTGGCTGCGCAGGCGGCCGGCACCTCCGCCGACGTCCAGACCGCCGCGGCGGCCACCGAGGAGATGTCGGCCTCGGTCCAGGAGATCGCCGGGCAGGTGAACCGCGCCTCGGAGATCGCCGGGCAGGCCGCGATCAGCACCCGCCAGGGCGAGGCGACCGTGCGGGCGCTCGCCGCCGGCACCGAGAAGATCGGCGACGTGGTCGGCCTGATCGCCTCGATCGCCGGCCAGACCAACCTGCTGGCGCTCAACGCCACGATCGAGGCGGCCCGCGCGGGCGCGGCCGGGCGCGGCTTCGCGGTCGTCGCCTCCGAGGTGAAGGCGCTGGCCGAGCAGACCGCCAAGGCGACCGAGGAGATCTCCGGCCAGATCGGCCGGATCCAGGGCGAGACCCGGGACGCGGTCGCGGCGATCGGCGCGGTCGGCCGGACCATCGAGGAGATGCGCGGCATCGCGGTCGGGGTCGCGGCCGCCATGGAGGAGCAGAACGCCGCCATCCAGGAGATCGTCCGCGGCGTGGCGAGCGCCGCCACCGGGGCGCAGGGCGTGTCCGAGAACGTCGTCGACCTGCGCCGCGGCGCCGACGAGACCGGCAGCGCCTCCGAGCAGGTGCTGGCGGCCGCACGCGACCTCACCCGCGGCTCGGACGAGCTCGACCACGCCGTGAAGGCCTTCCTGGCGGAGGTCCAGGCTGCCTGAGGGCGCGGCCTGAGGGTGGCCTGAGGGGCGGGGCCCCCGCGGGCGGGCAGGGCGGCGCTCAGCCCGCGGAGAAGCCCCGGACCGCGGCCCGCACCAGCGCGTCGATCATCGGCCGCACGTCGCTGACCCCGAGGGGACCCAGGCTGCCGAGATCGGCGAGATAGGTCATGCCGTGGACGCTGGACCACAGCGCCCGCGCCATCACGGGGATCGCCGCCTCGCCGAGGCGGCCACCGTCGCGCAGCACCCCCTCCAGGATCCCGAACAGGGCCGCGATGTCGGCCTGCACCGAGTCCGGCGCCGCCACCGTGCGCCGCTCGAAGATCGCCGCCCAGGCGGCGTGGTGCTCGGCCGCGAAGGCGAGATACGCGTCGGCCAGGCACAGGAGCCGCGCCTCCGTCTCCCGCGACGGACAGGCCGCCAGCGCCCCCGCGAGGGTGTCCCGGAGCCGGCGCATGGTGACGGCGTTCGCCTCCAGGCGCAGCACTTCCAGGCTGTCGAACTGCGTGTAGACCGAGCCGACCGCCGTGCCGGCCCGCTCCGCGACGCCGCGGGCGGTCAGCGCCGCCGCGCCGCCGGCGTTCAGGATCGCCACCGCGGCCGCGATCAGGGCCTGGCGATCGGCCGCCCGATCGCCGGGCTCCTTCCGCGGCCGCCCCCTCACTTTTTTATGAACCTCGTTCATTTTATCCCTTGCGGCCCGGCACGTCCCGTGTTTACTTGTTTCATGAACGACGTTCAATCAAATCCGGACGCGGTCCGGCCCGTCGTTCCCGCGAGGTGAACCGTGATGAGGACCCTCTCCTTCCTGATGCGCGGCGTGATCGCCGACAACGCCCAGGCGATCCACGACGCCCATGCCGTGACGATCCTGCGCCAGCAGATCCGGGACGCCGCCGGCGCCCTGGCGACCGCCCGGCGGGAACTCGCCGTCGCCATGGCCTACCACGCCGCCGAGGCGCGCGCCCTCGATGCCATCGGCACCCGCATCGACACCCTGTCTGACGGGGCGCGGCGGGCGCTCAGCGACGGGCGCGAGGATCTCGGGACCGAGGCGGCGATCCACATCGCCGCCCTGGAGGACGAGCGGGCCGACCGCCGGGCCGCCGCCGAGCGCTTCGCCGCGGAGGTCGAGCGGCTGAAGGGCCTGGTCGCGCAGGGCGGCGAGCGCCTGCGGGACCTCGACCGCGGGCTCCAGACCGCCCGCACCACCGAGGCGCTGCGGCGGGCCGGACTGGAGGGCCGCCGGGTCACGACCCTGTCGGCGGGGGCGCTCGGGGAGGCCGAGCGGACGCTGGCGCGCCTGCGCGAGCGGCAGGCGGCCGAGGCGGACGTCGCCGCCGCGCTGACCGCGCTCGAGGCCGAGGCCGCGGGCGGAATCGAGGCCGACCTCGAGGCGGCGGGCTACGGCCGCCCCCGCACCGACCCGCGGGCCGTGCTCGACCGCCTCAGGGCCGGCGCCTGACCGGCGCCGCACCGCTTCCCCTTCGATCCTTCCTCAGGAGACCGCACCATGACACCGCAGATGCCCCATACCGGCGCCTGGAAGACCTTCACGCTGGTCAGCTTCGCCGTCGCCGCCGCCATGCTGACATTCGGCATCTTCTTCCTGCCCGCCGACATCTGGATCAAGGGCTACCTCGCTATGGCGTCGCTGTTCCTCACGGGCACGACCTTCACCCTGGCCAAGACCCTGCGCGACGAGCACGAGGCGAAGCGGCTGATCAACAAGATCGAGGACGCCGCCACGGAGCGCGTCCTGCGCGAGGTGGTGCCGGGCCGGCTCTGAGGCCCGGCAGGCCCGCGCCCCGACCCGGGCGGCGCGCGTCCGGGGTCGGGGAGGCGGCGCGCGGCGGAGCGCGGCACCTCCCCGGATCGCTCACGCCGCGGCGTCCAGGAACCCGGCCACGACCCGGGCGAATTCCGGGGTCCGCAGGTAGCCGTAGGATTTGTGCCGGTTCTCGGCGCCGTCCGGCCTCCGGTAGGCGTTGATCACCGGTACGTCCCGCACCCGCACCCCGGCGGCGTTCGGCGTGTAGAGGGCCGCGAGGTCGTCGCCCACCGTAGCGATGTCCTGGCGGTCCATCAGGTTGGTCCAGGCAGCGAGCGCCGCAGGCACCCGGAGATCGCCGTGCTCGTCGGCGAGCTTCAGCTTCAATTCGGCGAGCCCGAGGGGCGCGCCGAGGGTGACGAGGTCGCAGCGGGGCATCGGCGTCCCGTCCGCCTCGGCGGCGCGCAGCACGTCGTAGGCGATCAGGCCGCCCATCGAGTGCGCGGCGATCAGCACGGTGTCGGATGCGGCCGCCGCCAGGGCATCGCGCAGGCGCGCCCGCGCCGCCGCCCGGAAGTCCGCGTCCTCGTAGTAGCCCCAGAGGTCGTCGAGGCGGTATTCCAGGATCAGGTCGTCCACCGGCGTCAGCCCGGCGGCCTCCTGCAGGTGCGACAGGCCGCGGTAGATCCGGTCGGTGAGGGTCGGCTCGGCGCGCTCCGGCTCCCCCGCCGGGGAGGGGAACGGCCCGAGGCCGTGATCGGGGCGGTAGGGCTCGCGGTTGCGGTCGCCCGCGAGCGGCTGCGGGTAGCGCAGGTCGGCCCAGTAGACGAAGGTGAAGGGCAGGTCGGGCTCCGCGACCCGGAGCCCGAGATTGCGGTCGAGCCCCTCGCGGATCGCGGCGCGCCACCAGGCGGCCTTCTCGTCCCGGGGCGGCTTGTTGGCGAGCCCGTGGATGCCGATGATGTGCGCCCGACCCAGTGTCCGCTCCCAGACCGACGAGAGTGCCGGTCGGGCAAGATAGGGCCGCCCCGCGCGGACGGAACTGCGGCTTAGTTTCCGCGCGGCCCGCCGTCACGCCGCTGCCCTCCGCCGTCACCTGGCCGTCACCTGGCCGTCACCTGGCCGTCACCTCGCCGTCACCTCGCCGTCACACCCGCCGATACCCCATTGCCACGCGGCCGCTCCGCCATAGCTGCGCTGCGGGAACCGGATCGGGCCCGGGGCCTTCTCCCACGACAGATGATCCTGCCGCGCTTGCGTCCCGGTCGCGCGGCCAATGACGAGGACGGTGGCCCGATGCGGCGCGCCCACAGCATGGATTTCGGGGCCGAGATGGTCGGGGGCGGCGTCCGCTTCGCCCTCTGGGCGCCCACCGCCCGGAGCGTCGACCTCGTCGTCGACGGCGTCGACCACCCGCTGCCCGAATCCGGCGGCGGCTGGCGCCGCACGGCCCTGCCGGGGGTGAAGCCCGGCGCCCGCTACGGCTTCCGCGTCGACGGCGACCTCGTCGTGCCCGATCCCGCCTCCCGCTTCCAGCCGGACGACGTCTCGGGCCTCAGCGAGGTGATCGACCCGCGGAGCTTCGAGTGGTCCGACGCGGGCTGGACCGGGCGGCCCTTCGAGGAGGCGGTGATCTACGAGTGCCATGTCGGCACCGCGACGCCGGAGGGCACCTATGCCGGCCTGCAGGCCCGGCTGGCCGACCTCAAGGCGCTCGGCGTCACCGCCCTCGAGCTGCTGCCGCTCGCCGACTTCAAGGGCTCGCGCAACTGGGGCTACGACGGCGTCCAACCCTACGCGCCGGACGGCGCCTACGGTCGACCGGACGACCTCAAGCGCCTGATCGACGCCGCCCACGGGCTCGGCCTGATGGTCTATCTCGACGCGGTCTACAACCACTTCGGGCCGGCCGGGAACTACCTCCACGCCTATGCCGGGACGTTCTTCACCGAGCGCCACCAGACCCCCTGGGGCGCGGGCATCAACTTCGACGGCAAGGAGAGCGGCGCCACGGTGCGGCAGTTCTTCATCCAGAACGCCCTGTACTGGCTGGAGGAGTACCATTTCGACGGCCTGCGCTTCGACGCCGTCCACGCCATCCTCGACGATTCGCCCCGCCACTTCCTGGCCGAGCTCGGCGAGACGGTCCGGAGGATCTTCCCGAACCGGCAGATCCACCTGATGCTGGAGAACGAGGCCAACCAGGCCCGCTGGCTGGAGCGCGACGCCGCCGGGCGCCCGAAGATGCACGACGCCCAGTGGGCCGACGACCTGCACCATTGCTGGCACGTCCTGCTCACCGGCGAGGACGCCGGCTACTATAAAAGCTTTGCCGACAAACCGGTCGCCCACCTGGCCCGCTGCCTCGCCGAGGGCTTCGCCTACCAGGGCGAGCCCTTCCCGACGCTCGACAACCACCCGCGCGGCGAACCCTCCGGGCACCTGCCGCCCTCCGCCTTCGTGACCTTCCTGCAGAACCACGATCAGGTCGGCAACCGGGCGCTCGGCGAGCGGCTCAACCACCTCGCGGATCCCAAGAAACTCGACCTCGCCCGGGCCGGGCTCCTCCTGGCGCCGCAGATCCCGATGCTCTGGATGGGCGAGGAATGGTCGGCCTCCGCGCCGTTCCTGTTCTTCGTCGACTTCGCGCCCGACGCGGACCTGAACAAGGCGGTGCGCGACGGGCGCCGCCGGGAGTTCAAGAGCTTCGCGGCCTTCGCGGACGACACCTCCAAGATCCCGGACCCGACCGAGGCCGAGACCTTCGCGGCCTCGAAGCTCGACTGGTCCGAGCGGGAGCGCTCGCCCCACCGCGAGGTGCTGGCCGAGACGACGCGGCTCCTGGGGCTGCGCCGCGACGTGGTCGTGCCCCTGGCGAAGTCCGGCTACGACGGCGCCGCCGCCGCGATGCCGCGCCCGGACGTGGTCGACTGCACGTGGCGCTTCGGCGCCGGCACCCTGCGCTTCGTCGCCAATGTCGGGACCGAACCCTTCGCGCTGGATCCGGGCGGTGCCCGGCCGGTCTGGACCAACGCCCCGGACGGGGCCGGACGCGATCTCCCGTCCTGGACGGGCGTGTTCCTGACGGAGTCCCGCGCGTGAGCCGCCTCGAGACACTCGCCGACCTCGTCGGCGTCGCCCCCGGCTACACCGACGCCTTCGGCCAGCCCGTCGAGACGTCGCTGGAGGTGCGCCGCGGACTGCTGGCGGCCCTCGGCTTCGCGGTGGAGGACGAGGCGGCGATCGCCGCGAGCCTCGCGGAGGTCGAGCGCCTGCGCCACGGCCTGATCCCGCCGCTCCTGCCGGTGGAGGCCCGCCGGGCCGCCCGGGTGCCGGTGCGCCCGCCGGACGGCGCGCCCCACACCCTGGTCTGGCGCCTCGTCGACGAGCGCGGCACGGCCCGCGAGGGCCGGGCCAACCCGCAGGGCTCGGAGCCCGGCTTCGAGCTGCCGCCGCTGACGCCCGGCTATCACCGCCTCACCGTCCAGGCCGGGCAGACCCGCGCCGAGGCCTGGGTGATCGCCGCGCCCCAGCGCTGCTGGCGCCCGCGCCCCTACACGGAGGAGGGCGCCTCCGACTGGGGCATGGCCGCTCAGCTCTACGGCCTGCGCTCGGCCACCAATATCGGCATCGGCACCTACGCGGATGCCGGCGAGGCCGCCCGCGAGGCCGCCCTGCGTGGGGCGGCGTTCTTGGGGCTCAGCCCGGTCCACGCCCTGTTCGGCTCCGACCGCACCAAGATCTCGCCCTACTCGCCGTCCTCGCGGCTGTTCCTGGAGACCCTGTTCATCGCCCCGCGCAGCCTGCCGGGGCTCGCGGGCTCCCGGGCCGAGGCGCTGCTCGCCGAGCGCGCGGACGCGATCACGGCTTTGCGCGAGGCCGCCCTCGTCGACCACCAGGGCGTCCACGACGTGCTCGACCCGGTGCTCCGGGCGCTCTGGGCCGAGTCGCCGGCCCGGGCCGGCACCGACGCGGGCTTCGAGCAGTTCCGCCAGGAGGGCGGGGAGGATCTCGAAGCGCACGCCCTGTTCGAGGCGCTGTCCGAGCATTTCCGGGGGCAGGGGGCGCACTGGCTGGGCGACTGGCCGGAGGCGTATCGCCGCGCCGGCACGGAGGCGGTCCGAGCCTTCGCGGCGGAGAACGCGGACCTCGTCGGCTACCACGCGTGGCTGCAGTACCTCGCCGACCGGCAGCTCGCCGAGGCCTCCGCGGCGGCGCTCGGGGCCGGCATGCGGGTCGGGCTCTACCGCGACCTCGCGGTCGGCGCCGACCGGGGCGGCTCCGAGATCTGGTCGCATCCCGAGCGCTTCGCCGACAAGGTGTCGATCGGCGCGCCGCCGGACCTGCTCGCACCGAAGGGCCAGAACTGGGGCCTGCCGGCCTTCGATCCGCTGGCGATGGAGCGCGACGGGCTCGCGGCCTTCCGGGCCCTGGTCCAGGCCAACATGCGCCACGCCGGCGCGATCCGGATCGACCACGCCTTCCAGCTCGCCCGCCTGTTCCTGATCCCGCTGGGGGCGGGGGCCCAGGCCGGAGCCTACGTGGCCATGCCTTTCGAGCCGATGCTGGCGGTGCTGCGGCTGGAGAGCCACCGCAACAAGTGCCTCGTCATCGCGGAGGATCTCGGCACGGCGCCGGAAGGCTTCTCCGACGCGCTGATGCGGGCCGGGGTGCTGAGCTACCGGATCCTCGCCTTCGAGCGCGAGGCCGACGGACGCTTCAAGCCGCCCTCGGCCTACCCGCGGGACGCGCTCACCGCCATCACCACCCACGACCTGCCGACCTTCGTCGGCTGGTGGCGCGGGGTCGACACCGACACCCGCCAGTCGCTCGGCCTCTACGATCAGGAGCGGGCCGAGGTCGAGCGGGGCGAGCGCGTCGTCGAGCGCCGCCGCCTCGCCGAGGCGCTGGCGGCCGAGCAGCTGCTGCCCTCCGCCGAGCCGCCGGATTCCGCGCCCTTCGAGGCCGCCGCCCGCTACCTCGCCCGCGCGCCCGCGATGCTCACCGCCGTCCAGTACGAGGACGTGGTCTCGGAACTCGCCCAGGCCAACGTGCCCGGCTCGACCGAGGGCTACCCGAACTGGCGGCGCAAACTCGACCGGGATCTCGTGGACATCGCCGCCCCCGGCGGGCCGCTGGCGAAGCTCGCGGCGTCCCTCTCGGCCGAGGCGCGGGGCCCGCGCTCGGGCGCCGCGCGGCTCGCCGCGCCGCCGCCGCGCGCGACCTACCGGCTGCAGTTCCACAAGGACTTCACCTTCGCGGATGCGGGCCGGATCGTCCCCTACCTGCACCGGCTCGGGATCAGCCACGTCTACGCCTCGCCGCTCCAGAAGGCGCGGCCCGGCTCGACCCACGGCTACGACATCGTCGATCACGGCGCGATCAACCCGGAGCTCGGCGGCGAGGCGGGCTTCATCGCGCTCTCCGAGACGCTCCACGCCCACGGGATCAAGCTCCTGCTCGACATCGTCCCGAACCACATGGGCGTCGGCGGCTCCGACAATCCGTGGTGGCTCTCGGTGCTCGAATGGGGCTCCCTGTCGCCCTTCGCCGACGCCTTCGACATCGACTGGCAGCGGCTCGGAGCCGGGCGCAACCTCGTGATCCCATTCCTCGGCGACCGCTACGGCGAGGCCCTGGAGAAGGGCACGCTGGAGCTGAAGTTCGACCCCGAGACCGGCGCCTTCAGCGTCTGGCACTACGAGCACCAGCTGCCGATCCGCCCCTTGAGCTACCCGACCATCCTCAACCGGGTGATCGCCGCGATCGGGGCGGTGGACGACGACACCACCGCGGAACTGCTCGCCATCTCCGAGCGGCTGCGGGCGATGTCGATCGATACCGACGAGACCCGCCGCAAAGGCTTCCCCGAGGAGGCCGAGGGGCTGAAGCGCCGGCTCGCCGAGATCTACGGCGTGTCGCCGCTGATCCAAGAGGCCACCGCCAGCACGCTGGCGCTGCTCAACGGCTTCAAAGGTCGCCCGGACAGTTTCGGGCCGTTGCACCGGCTGCTGGAGGCGCAGGCCTACCGGCTGGCCCACTGGCGGGTGGCGTCGAGCGACATCAACTACCGCCGCTTCTTCGACGTGAACTCGCTCGCCGGCCTGCGGGTCGAGCTGTCCGACATCTTCCACCGCTCGCACGAGACCGTGTTCCGGCACGTCCGCGAGGGCCGGATCGACGGCCTGCGCATCGACCATATCGACGGCCTCGCCGACCCGCTGGGCTACGCAAGGGCGCTCCAGGCGGCTGTCGGACCGGGCTTCTACGTCGTCGTCGAGAAGATCCTGGAGCCGGGCGAGCGGCTGCGGCCCTGGCCGGTGGCCGGGACCACGGGCTACGACGTGCTCAACCAGCTCGACGGGATCCTGGTCGACAAGTCCCGGCGCGGAAAAATCGAGCGGCTCTACACCTGGGCCACGGGGTTCGACGAGCCCTACGGCTTCCAGCTCCGCGCCGCCAAGGCCGAGATCCTCGAGATCAGCTTCGCGAGCGAGCTGGAGGTGCTGACCACCGACCTCAAGGAGGTCGCCGACGCCGACCGGCGCACCCGCGACTTCACCGTCAACGCGCTGCGCCGGGCGCTGATCGAGATCATCGCGCGCTTCCCGACCTACCGGAGCTACCTGCCGTCGGATCTGGAGGAGGGCGAGGTCGAGCCCGAGGATGTCCGCCTGATCGAGGGCGCCGTCGCCAAGGCCAAGCGCTGGTCGAGCCTGCCGGACCGCTCGGTCCACGACTTCGCCGCCGACGTCCTGCTCGGTCGGGTCGAGACGGCGGGCCCCGGCCGGCCGGACCCGCGGGTGGTGCTGCGCTTCCGCCGCCGGTTCCAGCAGCTCACCGGCCCGGTCATGGCCAAGAGCCTGGAGGACACGCTGTTCTACCGCTACGCGTGCCTCCTGGGCCTCAACGAGGTCGGCGGCGATCCGGGCGAGTACGGGATCGACGCGGAGCACTTCCACGATCTGCAGATCGCCCGCGCCCGGGACTGGCCGAGCGCCATGATCACCACCGCGACCCACGACACCAAGCGGGGCGAGGATGCCCGCACGCGGCTGCTCGCCCTCTCGGAGATCCCCGAGGAATGGGCCAAGGCCTGGGACTTGTGGCAGCGGGTCGCCGGCCCGCACCTCGCCCGGATCGACGGCGAGCCGGCCCCGGACGCCAACGACCAGTGGATGTTCTTCCAGGCGATCCTGGGCGCCTGGCCGCTGGAGCTTCTGGAGCGGGACGAGGCCGGGGCGATCGCGGAGTTCCGCGACCGGCTGATCGCCTACGGCGAGAAGGCCATGCGGGAGGGCAAGCGCCGGTCGAGCTGGGTCAACGTCGACGAGGTCTACGAGGGCGCGGTCAAGCGGCTGTTCACGGCGCTGATCGCCCCCGGCTCGGAGTTCCTGAGCGCGCTCCGGCCATTCGCCCGGCGTCTCGCCCATCTCGGCATGCTGGCGAGCCTCGGCCGGACGGTCCTGAAATGCACCCTGCCGGGCCTGCCCGACACCTACCAGGGCACCGAGATCTGGGACTTCTCCTTCGTCGACCCCGACAACCGCCGCCCGGTGGACTACCCGGCGCTGGAACGGATGCTGGAGGAGGGCGGGGCGCCCGCCGACCTGCTGGGCCACTGGCTGGACGGGCGGGTCAAGCAGGCGACGCTCACGCGGCTCCTCGCCGAGCGGGCCGAGCGCCCGGACTTCTACGCCAGCGCCGCCTACGAGCTCGTCGCGGCCACCGGCGCCCGGGCCGACCACGTCATCGCCTACCGGCGGACCGACCCCGTCCAAGAGGGCGGCGACCTGTTCGTGGCGGTGCCGCGGCTGGTGGCGGGCTTCGTCGGGGAAGCCGTCTGGTCGGGCGAGGCCTTTGCCGGCACCCGGGTCGATCTCGGGGCGGGGACGCGCTGGCGGGACCTCGCCTCGGGGCGGGTGGTGGAGGGGGAGGGGGCCGATCTCGGCGCTCTCCTGCGCGACCTCCCCTACGCGGTGCTGCGGCGGGAACCGTGACCGCGCCGTCATCGCGAGCGGAGCGAGGCGACCCAGGGCAGCGCGACCTGGATCAGCGTGGCGCCGCTCGCAGAGACGGCGGCGGTCCGGGCGCGTCTTCCGGTGGCCCCTCCGCAGCCCTGTCACGCGACTCTGCTGAGACACGTCGGACCGGATCGCGCGGCACAGCCCGGGGGTTCGGGCGTTACGACACTGGGAACGGGAGCCGAGAGGCAGCATGAACGCACCGACCAAAGCCGCTGCGACGTCCGGGGCCGCGGCCGTCCTGCCGGCCGCGCTGGCCCCCCGGGCCGAGGGGCCACGGATCTACAACCTGTTCCCGCTCCTGGTCGGGCGCGTCTCGGACTGGACCGCCGAGCTGCCGCGGATCGCCGCCCTCGGCTTCGACTGGGTCTACCTCAACCCGTTCCACCAGACCGGCGGCTCGCGGAGCCTCTACGCGGTCGCCGATCCCGAGCGCCTGGACGAGCGGTTCCGCGACGCCGACGGCACGCCCGACGACGAGCAGATCCGCCGCTTCTGCACCGCCGCGCAGGCGCTGGGCCTGTCGGTCATGACCGACCTCGTGATCAACCACACCGCCGACAACGCCCGGCTCGCCACCGAGCGGCCCGACCTGTTCATGAAGGAGCCGGACGGCTCGATCATGCACCCGGCCGCCGTCGATCCGGACGACCCGTCGATCCGCACCGTCTGGGGCGATCTGGCCGAGCTCGACTACCACACGCCCTCCGCCCGGGACGAGCTGACCCGGATCTGGGGCGCCTACGTGGCCCATCTCCAGGGCCTCGGCGTGAAGGGCTTCCGGTGCGATGCCGCCTACAAGGTGCCGCCGGAGACCTGGCGCGCCCTGATCGGGCAGGCCAAGAGCCAAGACCCCGCCTGCCTGTTCGCCGCCGAGACCCTCGGCTGCACCTTCGAGGAGGCCCGGGCCACGGCCGGCGCCGGCTTCGACTACCTGTTCAACTCCTTCGCGTGGTGGGACCTGAAGAAGCCCTGGGCGCTCGAGCAGTACGAGCGCCTGCGGGTGCTGGCCCCCTCCATCGCCTTCCCCGAGAACCACGACATGAAGCGGCTCGCCGCCGAGATCGGCGGCGGCCCGGAGGCGGTGGCGGCGCATCTGCGCACCCGCTACGCCCTCGCGGCCTTCTTCTCGGCCGGCGTGCTCATGCCGATCGGCTACGAATGGGGCTACCGGCGGGCGCTGCACGTGGTCGAGACCACCCCGCGCGACCGCGAGAACGACACCGGCCTCGACATCTCCGCCTCGATCCGGGCGATCAACGCCCTGCGGGCGGAGCTGCCGGCCGCCAATGTCGAGGGCGCGCAGATCCGGATCTCGGCCCCCGACAGCGATCTGGTGGCGCTCGCCCGCTTCGACACCGGCCACCCGGCCTCGGCGCGGCACGGGTTGATCGTGCTCTACAACCCGACCGACCGGCCGGTGCCGGTCGAGGCCGGTGCGCTCGTCGCCCGCACCGGCGGGATGCTCGGCGCCTTCGTCGACCGGACCCCGGAGGCCGAGCCGATCGCGTTCCATCCCGGCAGCGCCATCGACCTGATGCCGGGCGAGTTGCGCATCCTCGCGGCCAGCGCCCAGGAGGTCGCCCGCCAGCCGGCGCGCGGCACCCCGGACGGGGAGGGAAGGGTGGTGATCGAGGCGGTCAGCCCCGAGATCGACGGCGGTCGCTCGGCGGTGAAGCGGATCGTCGGCGAGTCCCTGCGGGTCGAGGCCGACATCTTCTCCGACGGCCACGAGATCATCGACGCCGCGATCCTGTCGCGGGTCGCCGGCACCGAGGCGTCTGGAGGCGAGACTTGGCGCGAGGACCCGATGGTCTTCGTCGACAACGACCGCTGGGCCGGGCACTTCCCCCTGGAGCGGAACGCCCGCTACGAGTTCACCCTGATCGCGTGGCGCGACGCGTTCTCGTCCTGGGTGCGCGACACCCTGAAGAAGCGCGCCGCCGGCGTCGACGTGCGGCTCGAGACGATCGAGGGCGTGGCGCTCGTCGGGACCGCGGCCTCGCTCGCCCGGACCCGCGGCGGCCGCGACGCCGAGCGCCTCGCCGCGCTCGTGGCCGCGCTCGCCGCCGAGGAGACCGGCTCGGCCGCCCAGCTCGACCGGATCCTTCAGCCCGAGGCATCGAGCCTCGTGCGCCGCAACGCCGAGCGGGTGAACCTGACCCAATACCCCGTGACCCTGCCGGTGATCGCCGACCGCCTCGCGGCCCGGTTCTCCGCTTGGTACGAGATCTTCCCGCGCTCCCAGTCGATGGACGTGAACCGCCACGGCACCTTCGACGACGTCATCCGGCGCCTGCCCGAGATCCGCGAGCTCGGCTTCGACGTTCTCTACTTCACGCCGATCCATCCCGTGGGTCGGACCAACCGCAAGGGGAAGAACAACACCCTCAAGGCCGAGCCCGGCGATGTCGGCTCGGTCTACGCGGTCGGCGCGGAGGAGGGCGGCCACGAGGCCGTGCATCCCGACCTCGGCACGCTCGCGGATTTCGAGCGGCTGGTCGCGGCGAGCCACGCCTACGGCATGGAGATCGCCCTCGACTTCGCGATCCAGTGCTCGCCGGACCATCCCTGGATCAAGAACCACCCGGAATGGTTCGAGTGGCGCCCCGACGGCACCCTGAAATTCGCCGAGAACCCGCCGAAGAAGTACGAGGACATCTCGAACGTCCACTTCTACGGGGGCGCCCTGCCCTCGCTCTGGATCGAGCTGCGCGACATCCTGCTCGGCTGGTGCGCGCGCGGCGTGCGCATCTTCCGGGTCGACAACCCGCACACCAAGCCGATCCCGTTCTGGGAATGGGTGATCGGCGAGGTCAACGGCCGCTACCCGGACGCGATCTTCCTCGCAGAGGCCTTCACCCGGCCGAAGATGATGAAGAAGCTCGCCAAGGCCGGCTACCAGCAGAGCTACACCTACTTCACGTGGCGCAACACCAAGCAGGAGCTCACCGACTACGCCCTGGAGCTGGCCGGCGAGATGGGCGAGTACTACCGCCCCAACTTCTTCGCCAACACGCCCGACATCAATCCCTACTTCCTCCAGACCAGCGGGCGCGCGGGCTTCGTGATCCGCGGCACGCTCGCCGCGACCCTGTCGTCGGTCTACGGCATCTACAACGGCTTCGAGCTGTGCGAGGCCGCGCCGTACCCGGGCAAGGAGGAGTATCTCAACTCCGAGAAATACGAGCTCAAGGCCTGGGACTACGACCGGCCGGGCAACATCCGCGAGCACATCGTCAAGCTCAACAGGATCCGACGCGAGAACCCCGCCCTCTGGGACTTCCGCAACGTGACCTTCACGGGTGCCTGGAACGACAACATCATCGCCTACGCCAAGTCGACGCCGGAGCGCGACAACTGCGTCTTCACCATGGTCAACCTCGACCCGAAGAATCGCCAGGAATGCACCTACGAGGTGCCGCTCTGGCTGTTCGGCCTGCCCGACGACGGCGCCGTCGAGGTCGAGGACCTGCTCCAGGGCTACACGTTCGAGTTGCGCGGCAAGACCCACCGCATCGCCCTCGATCCGGCCGAGCGATCCTGCGTGATCTGGCGCCTCCGGGCGCCGCGGCGGGTTGCGGGCTGAGGCCGCGCGTGGCACTCGGCCATGGCCCTTGAATGCGGCGGCGGGAATTCCCGTCGCCGACCCTCGCACCCGCGCGGCGGCCCGCCGCCCGCGCCCCGGCCGGGTCCCCCGCCGGTCCCGTCAGACTCGACCGATGAGGCAGCGACGCGATGATCGATCGCAGCGACCCGCAATGGTACCGTGACGCCATCATCTACCAGATCCACGTCAAGTCGTTCTTCGACTCGAACAACGACGGGATCGGGGATTTCGAGGGCCTGACCCAGCGCCTCGACTACGTGCGCGATCTCGGCGTGACGGCGATCTGGCTGATGCCGTTCTATCCCTCGCCGCTGCGCGACGACGGCTACGACATCGCCGATTACCGGGACATCAACCCGTCCTACGGGACCATGGAGGACTTCAAGGCCTTCGTGGAGGCGGCGCACGAGCGCGGTCTGCGGGTCATCACCGAGCTCGTCATCAACCACACCTCGGACCAGCACCCTTGGTTCCAGGCCGCCCGCGAGGCCCCTCCCGGCTCGCCCGAGCGCGACTTCTACGTCTGGTCGGACACCGACGAGCCGTATAAGGACACGCGGATCATCTTCCTCGACACCGAGGCGTCGAACTGGACCTGGGACCCGGTCGCCAAGCAGTATTTCTGGCACCGGTTCTACAGTCACCAGCCGGATCTCAACTTCGACAACCCGAAGGTGCTGGAAGCGGTCATCGACGTGATGCGCTACTGGCTCGACATGGGCGTCGACGGCCTGCGGCTCGACGCGATCCCCTACCTGATCGAGCGCGACGGCACGAACTGCGAGAACCTCGCCGAGACCCACGACGTCATCAAGGCGATCCGCGCCGCGCTGGACGCGAGCTACCCCGACCGGATGCTGCTCGCCGAGGCCAACCAGTGGCCCGAGGAGACCGCGCAGTATTTCGGCGACGGCGACGAGTGCCACATGGCCTTCCACTTCCCGCTGATGCCGCGGATGTACATGGCGATCGCCCGGGAGGACCGGCACCCGATCACCGACATCATGCGCCAGACCCCGGAGATCCCGGAGGGCTGCCAGTGGGCGATCTTCCTGCGCAACCACGACGAGCTGACGCTCGAGATGGTCACGGCCGAGGAGCGTGACTATCTCTGGTCGTTCTACGCCGCCGAGCGGCGCGCCCGGATCAACCTCGGCATCCGCCGACGCCTCGCGCCGCTCCTCGAGAACGACCGGCGCAAGATCGAGCTGATGAAGTCCCTCGTCCTGTCGATGCCCGGCACGCCGGTGCTCTACTACGGCGACGAGGTCGGCATGGGCGACAACATCTACCTCGGCGACCGCGACGGCGTGCGCACGCCGATGCAGTGGTCGCCCGACCGGAACGGCGGCTTCTCGCGGGCGAACCCGCAGAAGCTGTTCCTGCCGGCGATCCAGGACCCGATCTACGGGTTCGACGCGATCAACGTCGAGGCGCAGACCCAGGCCCAGACGAGCCTGCTGAACTGGACGCGGCGCATGATCGCGATCCGCAACAACAGCGTCGCGTTGGGGCGCGGCACCATCCAGTTCCTGTACCCGTCGAACCGGAAGGTGCTCGCCTGGATCCGCGAGCACGAGGACGAGCGGATCCTGTGCGTGGCGAACCTGTCGCGCGCGCCGCAGGCGGTGCAGCTCGACCTGTCGGAGCTGCGCACCGCGGTGCCGATCGAGCTGACCGGCGGCACCGAGTTCCCGCCGATCGGCGACCTGCCCTACCTGCTGACCCTGCCGTCCTACGGCTTCTACTGGTTCTCCTTGAGCGCCGCCCGGTCGGGGGTGATCGGCCCGCAGCAGGAGCCGCCCGAGCTGTTCACCCTGGTGCTCACCGGCGGGATCGAGACCCTGATGAGCGGGCGCGAGCGCGTCGCCTTCGAGCGCACCGTGGTGCCGCCGTTCCTGACGAGCCGGCGCTGGTTCGGCGCCAAGGGCTCGCGGATCAAGGCCACGAAGGTCGTCGACTGCGCCGCCCTGAAGGACGTCGACGGCAGCGCGCGCTTCCTGCTGCCGCGGCTGCAGGTGCAGCTCGCCAGCGGCGAGACCCAGGAATACTTCGTGCCCGTGGGCGTCGAGGAGGGCCGCGAGGACGAGACCCTCATGCCCTTCGCGGTGGCGCGGGTGCGCCGGGGGCCGCGCACCGGCCTGCTCTACGGGGCGGCCGGCTCCAACGACTTCGCCGCCTGCCTGATCGACGACATGCGGCAGGCCCGCGAGATCCCCACGGAGACCGGGCGGCTCGTCTTCGCCGTCACCTCGGCCTTCGACCCGGACGTCACGGTCGACGTGGCCGACATCCGCCGGCTCTCGGGCGAGCAGAGCAACACCTCGATCGCCATCGGCTCGAAGATGATGCTCAAGCTGCTGCGCCGCCTGCAGCCGGGCCTGCATCCCGAGATCGAGGTCGGGCGCTTCCTCACCGAGAAGGCGGGTTTCTCGAATACACCCGCCCTGCTCGGCACCCTGGAGCATGTCGCCGAGGACGGCACCCGGACCGCCCTGGCGGTCCTGCAGAAGTTCGTGATGAACCAGGGCGACGCCTGGACCCTGATGCTGGAGGGCCTGCGCCGGGACTTCGAGACCGTGGTGCTCACGCCCGAGAGCGAGGCCGCGACCCCCGAGGAGGCGTTCCAGGCCCACCGGCCCTGGGCCGACCTGCTCGGCCGGCGCACCGCCGAGCTGCACGCGGCACTCGCCATCGAGACCGACGACCCGGCCTTCGCGGCCGAGCCGTTCACCGGGGACGACCTCGCCGTGCTGGCGCGCGACGCCCGCCACCAGGCCGAGCGCGCCTTCCGGGCGCTCAAGGGCCTCGCCGACCGCGGCCTCGACGCCGGCAAGCCGGCCTGCGCGGAGCTCGGCCAGCGCCGGGGCGAGGTCGAGGCGCTGATCGCCGCGCTCACCGAAGCGCCGGTCCGGGGCGCCCACAAGACCCGCATCCACGGCGACTACCATCTGGGCCAGGTGCTGGTCGCCGAGAACGACCTGATCATCGTCGACTTCGAGGGCGAGCCCTCGCGCCCGGCCGACGAGCGCCGGGCCAAGTCGATGCCCCTGCGGGACGTCGCCGGGCTGATGCGCTCCTTCGCGTACGGCGCCGAGACGGTGATCCGGGAGATCACCGCGCGGTTCGCCGATTCGGAGGAGCGGGCGCGGGACGCGGCGACCGCGTGGCGCGGCATGATCGAGGCGGCGTTCCTCGCCGGCTACGAGACCGCGGTCGAGGGCTCCCGGGCGGCGGTGACCGATTCGGAGAGCCGGACCCGGCTGCTGCGCCTCTGCCTGCTGACCAAGGCGCTCTACGAGGTCGACTACGAGGCCAACAACCGGCCGGACTGGATCGAAATCCCCGCCCGTGGGGTTCTCACCATTCTGGACACGGACGGACACGAGCCCGGAGCAACTGTATGACGGCGATCGACGAGACCTTCGCAACGCGGGTCGACCCGGAGGGGGCGACGGCGCGGTCCGCGGATGTCCCGGGCGCCGGCGCCACGCAGCCGCCGAGCGTCCACCCGGACGCGGTCGCCGCGCTGATGGCCGCCAACCACGGCGACCCCTTCGCGGTGCTCGGCCCCCACCGGGTCGGGCCGAAGGCCTGGGAGGTGCGCGCCGTGCTGCCCGAGGCGCGGGCCGCCACCCTGGTGATGGACGGCCGCACCGCGCCCTTCGAGAAGCGCCATCCGGACGGGTTCTGGGTCGCGAAGGCCGAGGGCGAGCACCGGCCCCTCTACGAGATCGAGGTCGAGTCCTGGGACGGGACGAAGCGCCGCCGCTACGACCCCTACGGCTTCGGCTCCTCGATCGAGCAGTACGACGTGGCGGCGCTCCGCGAGGTCGGCACCAACCTCGTCTACCGGATGCTCGGCGCCCAGTCGGGGCAGCTCGACGGCATCGACGGCTTCCGCTTCGCCGTCTGGGCGCCCAACGCCCGCAAGGTCAGCGTCGTCGGCGACTTCAACGACTGGGACGGGCGGCGCCACCCGATGCGCCTCTGGCAGGACGGCGGCATCTGGGAGCTGTTCGTGCCGGGCCTCAAGGCCGGCGTGCGCTACAAGTTCGAGATCCGCGGCCCCGACGGATCCCTGGTCCCGCTCAAGGCCGACCCAGTCGCCTTCGCGGCCCAGCACCCGCCGGAGACCGCCTCGGTCACCCACGGGTCGAGCGACTTCGACTGGCGCGATTCCGGCTGGATGAGCACCCGCGGCGCCAAGGACCCGCGCCACGCGGCGATCTCGGTCTACGAGGTCCATCTCGGCTCCTGGGCGCGGGTGCCCGAGGAGGGCAACCGCTACCTCACCTACAAGGAACTCGGCGACCGGCTGATCCCCTACGTCAAGGATCTGGGCTTCACCCATATCGAGATGCTGCCGATCACCGAGTTCCCGTTCGACGGGTCCTGGGGCTACCAGCCGGTCTCGCTGTTCGCGCCGACGAGCCGCTTCGGAAGCCCTGAGGACTTCGCCGCCTTCGTGGACGCGGCCCACGAGGCCGGCATCGGCGTGCTGCTCGACTGGGTGCCGGGCCACTTCCCGCTCGACGCCCACGGGCTCGGCCTGTTCGACGGCACCCACCTCTACGAGCACGCCGACCCGCGCCAGGGCTTCCACCAGGACTGGGGCACCTACATCTACAATTTCGGGCGGACCGAGGTCGCGACCTTCCTCGCCGCCAACGCCCGGTTCTGGCTGGAGCACTACCACCTCGACGGCCTGCGCGTGGATGCCGTCGCGTCGATGCTCTACCTCGACTACTCGCGCCGCCAGGGCGAGTGGATCCCGAACCGCTACGGCGGCAACGAGAACCTCGACGCCATCGACTTCCTGCGCAAGACCAACGAGGCGACCTACAGCCACGCCCCGGGGACGATCACGGTGGCGGAGGAATCCACCTCCTGGCCGGGCGTCTCGCACCCGACCTACACGGGCGGCCTGGGCTTCGGCTTCAAGTGGAACATGGGCTGGATGCACGACACCCTGCATTTCATGCAGGAGGATCCGATCCATCGCCGCTACCACCACCACAACCTGACCTTCGGGCTGCTCTACGCCTTCTCGGAGAATTTCATCCTGCCGCTCTCCCACGACGAGGTC
This sequence comes from Methylobacterium sp. 285MFTsu5.1, assembly GCF_000383455.1. Lineage (NCBI taxonomy): Bacteria > Pseudomonadati > Pseudomonadota > Alphaproteobacteria > Hyphomicrobiales > Methylobacteriaceae > Methylobacterium > Methylobacterium sp. 285MFTsu5.1. The sequence continues at coordinate 201,420 of NZ_KB911277.1, forward strand.
GTGCACGGGAAGGGCTCGCTGCTCGGCAAGATGCCGGGCGACCGCTGGCAGAAATTCGCGAATCTCCGGGCCTATTACGGCTTCATGTGGGGGCATCCCGGCAAGAAGCTGCTGTTCATGGGCGGCGAGTTCGGCCAGGAGCGGGAGTGGAACCACGACAACAGCCTGGACTGGCACCTCCTGGACGATCCCCTGCACAAGGGCGTCCAGAGCGTGATCCGCGACCTGAACCGGCTCTACGTCTCGACCCCGGCCCTCTACGGCCGCGACGTCGAGCATACCGGCTTCCAGTGGCTGGTGGCGGACGACCAGGACAACAGCGTCATCGCCTGGGCCCGCAAGGGTGCCAAGCCCGGCGAGGTGGCGATCGTGGTGTCGAACTTCACGCCGGTGCCGCGCGAGGGCTACCGGATCGGCGTGCCGCAGGCAGGTTTCTATCGCGAGGCGTTCAACTCGGATGCCGGGGTCTACGGTGGGTCCAACCTGGGCAACCAGGGCGGCCGCCACACCGACGATCAGGCGAGCCACGGCCAGGGTCAGAGCCTGTCGCTGACCCTGCCGCCGCTCGCCACGATGATCTTCCTGCTGGAGGGGTGAGGGGCCGCGCGGCGGAACCCGGGATCCGGACCCGCCGGCGCGCCGCGTTCCGCGCCGACAGCGGGTCCGGATCCCGCCTCCGATGACCGCTCCGGGTCCGGGCTCGCCTGCGGAGCCCAGCGAGGCGGCGCGCCGGGAAGCGCCCGCCCCGCTGGCAGGGATGATCTGACCCGAACGGGCTCACCCGCCTCGCGGAGCGGAAGAGAAGAGAAGAGAGGGGCCGCGAGAAGTCCCTACGCCGCCCGCCAGCGCAGCCCGACGCTGTTGCCGATGGCCCGGCCGTAGAGCCCGGCGTAGTTGTCGGCGGCCTGGTCCCAGCCGAAGCGGGCCGCCATGGCCCGCCGCCGCATGGCGTTGAGCCGCTTCTTCTGGCCGAAGGCCTCCAGCGCCCGCCGCACCGCCGCCCCGAAGGACGCGGCCGAGGCCTCCCCGAAGGTGAAGCCCGTCACGCCGTCCTCGACCGTGTCGGCGAGGCCCCCGGTCCGCCGCACGATCGGCAGGGAGCCGAAGCGCTGCGCGTACATCTGGGCAAGGCCGCAGGGCTCGAAGCGCGAGGGCATCAGCAGGAAGTCGCTGCCGGCGAACATCCGCCGGGCCTGCGCCTCCTCGAAGCCGACATGCACGCCGACCGCGTCGGGATGGCGCTTGGCCAACCCCTGCAGCGCCTGCTCGAACCGGCCCTCGCCCTGGCCGATCACCACGAGCTGGCCGCCCCCGGCCACGATGGTCTCGGCCGCCTGCAGGCTCAGGTCGATGCCCTTCTGGTGCACGAGGCGCGACACGATGGCGAAGAGCGGCCCGCGGGAGACCGCGAGGCCGAATTGCTGGCGCACCGCCTCCGTGTTGGCGCGCTTGCCCTTCCAGTCGTCGATCTCGAACCGCGTGGCGAGGTGCGGGTCGGTTGTCGGGTCCCAGGTCTCGTCGATGCCGTTGAGGATGCCGGCGAGCCGGCCCTGGCCGGCGCGGGTGCGCAGCAGCCCGTCGAGGCCGCAGCCCAGCTCGGGCGTCTGGATCTCCCGGGCGTAGGTCTCGCTCACCGTGGTGACCTGCGAGGCGTAGAAGATGCCGGCCTTTAGGAAGGAGAGCTGTCCGTAGAACTCGGCGCCGTCGACCTGGAAGGCCGAGTCCGGCACGCCGAGCCGGGGCAGGGCGTCCCGGGGAAACAGGCCCTGGTAGGCGAGGTTGTGGATGGTCAGCACGCTCGGGACCCGCCGGCCGCGCCACGCGAGATAGGCCGGCGCCAGGGCCGCCTGCCAGTCGTTGAGGTGCAGGATGTCGGCCGCCCAGTCGGGATCGGCGCCGGTGGCGAGGTCCGCCGCCGCGAGGCTGAGGCGGGCGAAGCGCAGGTCGTTGTCGCCGAAATCGCCGTGCTGGTCGCCGTAGGGCGTGCCGTCGCGCTCGTAGAGGTCGGGGCTGAGCAGGACGTAGATCCGCAGGCCGTCGGCCGCCTCGACCAGGCCGAGGTCGCAGGCGGGAATGCCCGCGAAGCCCTCGAGGCGGGCGACGACCGGGATCTCCGGGAAGGCGGCCCGGACCTGCCGGTAGCCCGGGATCAGGACGCGGATGTCGTAGTGCGGGACCAGGGCCCGGGGCAGGGCGGCCGAGACCTCGCCGAGGCCGCCGGTCTTCACGAAATCCGCCATCTCGGGCGTCGCGTAGAGGATGCGGCGGCGCAGCGAGGCCGGCCGGGCCGGAACCGGTACGGGACCGACGCCGTTCCCCTCGCCGGACGACCACTCGGCGAAGGGACTACCACGGCGCGCATCGAGCATCAGCATTGATCCTGGCCGGGCGGAATGCCCCGGTCTGGCAGTCGACCGGGCAGGCACGGCTGTCACGATCTCAACCACGGCCAATGCTCCTTCGCCGCGACGGTTCCGTTGCGACGCACAAAATAGGCCACCGTGGTGATTAAGCGTCACTTACCTATGTGGCATCGCAGCGAGAAATCGCGCCGCCGCGGCGGATTTCGGCTTCTGGATACAGATCTTCGGCCCGGAACGACGGCGCCCGGCGTAACCGGACGGGTCCCGCACGTCCGTCTTCGCCCGATCGGCGGTGCCCGCTGAGCCCCTGATTCGGTCCCCGGTCTGACGGGTGCCGGAGCCGGGGCGGCCTCGCGTCACCCGGCGCGGCGCAGAATCACCCCCTCGGCGGGCTCCAGCGCGAGGGTGAGGCCGGCCGGCTCGCCCGCGCGCCCCGGACGGGTCGAGAGCAGCACGGTCCAGGCCCCCTCGGGGAGCGGCAGGTCCTGCGACGCCGCGCCGAAATTCAGGAGCACGCGCAGGACGTCCCCGTCGGCGAAGCGCTCGTAGGCGAACACCTCGGCGATCCCGAGCGGCACCTCGCGGTAGCCGCCCACGGCGAGCGCCGCGTGGTCGCGGCGCAGGGCGAGCAGCCGCCGGTGCAGGGTGAGCATCGAGCCCGGATCCGAGCGCTGGCTCTCGACGTTGCAGGCGGCCCAATCCGCCGCCAGCGGCAGCCAGGGTTCGGCCGTGGAGAAGCCGGCCTGGGGACTGTCGTCCCACTGCATCGGCGTGCGCTCCGGGTCGCGGCCGTGCCCGGGCTCGTTGTGCTCCCAGGGATCCCGGGCGCGGTCGGGCGGGATCGGCACGTGGCCGAGGCCGATCTCGTCGCCGTAGTAGAGGGTCGGCGTGCCCCGAAGGGTCAGCAGCAGCATCGCGGCGATGCGGGCCTGCGCCGGCCCGACCCGCGCGGCGATGCGCGGCTGGTCGTGGTTGCCCAGCACCCAGTTCGGCCAGCCGCCCTCGGGCAGGGCCGCCTCGTACTGCGCCACGAGGTCGGCCACCGCGTCGGCCCGCCACGGGGTCTGGATCAGCTGGAAATTGAACGGCAGGTCGGCCCCGGTCAGGTCCGGGCCGTAATAGGCGACCAGCCGCTCCACCGGCAGGTAGATCTCGCCGATCAGCACGCGCTCGCCGTACTGGCGCAGCACCGCCCGCATCCCGGCGATCACGTCGAAGATCTCGGGCCGGTCGGCGGAGTAGACCTGGGTGAAGCGGTTGATCTCGGGCGAGCCCGGCGCGTAGTCGGGATTGGCCGGGTTGTCGCGGAATCCCGCATCCTTCATCAGGTGCCAGATCACGTCGACCCGGAACCCGTCGACCCCGCGCTCCAGCCAGAAGCGGAGCACGTCGTGCATGGCCGCCCGCACCGCGGGGTTGCGCCAGTTCAGGTCCGGCTGCTCCGCCAGGAAGGCGTGGTAGTAGTACTGGCCGGTGGTCTCATCCAGCGTCCAGGCCGGGCCGCCGAAATTCGACAGCCAGTTGTTGGGCGGGCCGCCGCCAGGCGCCGGGTCGCGCCAGATGTACCAGTCCCGCTTCGGGCTCGCGCGCGACGACCGGCTCTCGGAGAACCAGGGATGCGCGATCGAGGAGTGGTTCGGCACGAAGTCGAGGATCACCTTCAGCCGGCGCCGATGGGCCTCGGCCACGAGGGCGTCGAAATCGGCCAGCGTGCCGAACAGCGGGTCGATCCCGCAGTAATCCGCCACGTCGTAGCCGAAATCGGCCATGGGCGAGGGGTAGACCGGCGAGATCCACACGGCGTCGACCCCTAGCCATGCGAGGTAGTCCAGCCGCGCCGTGATGCCGGGCAGGTCGCCGACTCCGTCGCCGTTCGTGTCCTGAAAGGAGCGCGGATAGACTTGGTAGACGGTCCCGCGCTTCCACCAGACGGTGTCGGTCATGCTGCGCCCCTCGCATCGGCGGCCCACGCTTAACCGCTGACCCGCGCGCTGGCGACCGGCGATGGATGCGCCGAGAGCGCGCGCCGCGCGCGAAACGCCCCGACGCGGCGTCGCCCAGGGAATGGCTGCGGCCCCCAAAACCTGTGCGCATGCCCCTTGTGCAGGGCGACGCCGCGCGGCTGTGCCTGGAATGTCACGCCGCCCTGCCATATCTCCTCCGGCGTGCCCGTGCGCTCCGCCGGAGCGGCGCTGCCACGACTTCGCCGGAAGCCGACCGCATCGTCGGACGCTTCGGGGCACGGATCGCCCGTCCGTTCATGCGGCGGCAATCCATCAAAAGAGATAATCCGCCCACGATACCCCCGGCGCTAGAATCCGGGGCGACGACTTTGGGGGACCCGCACGTGTTGAACGATGTTCTGACCCGGCCTGTGCCACAAGATGTCTCGCGCGACGAGCGCGCAACCGAGGCGCCCGCCCCGGCCGCCTGGACCGCCCCGGTGCTGTCCGGCAGCGGCGACGCGGTGGTGGACCTGCGCGAGGCGATCCGCGCCAAGCTCACCTTCACGCTCGGCCGCACGCCCGAGACCGCCCGCCCGCGCGACTGGTTCGCCGCGACGGCGCTGGCCCTGCGCGAGCGGATCGTGGCCGCCGCGCTGGCCTCCGAGCGGAGCGTGCCGAACAAGCGCGTCTACTACCTGTCGCTGGAATTCCTGATCGGCCGGCTGATGTCGGACGCGCTGAACAATCTCGGCCTCACCGAGACGACCCGCGGCGCGCTCCGGGAGCTCGGGATCGATCTCGACGCCGTGCAGGACGCTGAGCCCGACGCGGCGCTGGGCAATGGCGGCCTCGGGCGGCTCGCCGCCTGCTTCATGGAGAGCATGGCCAGCATCGGCATCCCGGCCATGGGCTACGGCATCCGCTACGACCACGGCCTGTTCCGCCAGTCCTTCGAGGACGGCTGGCAGCGCGAGGCGCCGGAGACCTGGCTGGCCGAGGGCAACCCCTGGGAATTCGCCCGGCCCGAGGCGACCTACGCGATCGGCTTCGGCGGCACCGTCACGCTGTCCTCGCCGGAGGAGGGCGTGATCCGGCGCCACTGGCAGCCGGCCGAGACCGTGCGGGCGGTGGCCCACGACGTGCCGGTGGTCGGCTGGCGCGGCCGCCACGTCAACGGCCTGCGCCTCTGGAAGGCCGAGGCCGGCGAGCCCGTCGACCTCGCCCGCTTCAACGGCGGCGACCATGTCGGCGCGGTCGCGGCGCGGATGCGCGCCGAGGCGATCTCGCGGGTGCTCTACCCGAGCGATTCCTCGGCCGAGGGCCAGGAGCTGCGCCTCCGCCAGGAATACTTCTTCACCGCGGCCTCGATCCAGGATCTCGTGGCCCGCCACGTGGCCGAGCGCGGCGACGTCCGGTCCCTGCCGGACCACGCGGCGATCCAGCTCAACGACACGCACCCGGCCATCGCGGTGCCGGAGCTGATGCGCGTCCTCCTCGACGTCTACGGCCTCTCCTGGGAGGACGCGTGGCACGTCACCACGCACACGCTGCACTACACGAACCACACCCTCCTGCCCGAGGCCCTGGAGACCTGGCCGGTGGAGCTGATGGAGCGGCTGCTGCCGCGCCACATGCAGATCATCTACCTGATCAACTGGATGCACTTGGAGGAGCAGGCCAAGCACGGCCGCCAGGGATCGGCGGATGCCGCCGCCTACCTCGCGTCGATCTCGCTGATCGACGAGTCGCACGGGCGGCGGGTCCGGATGGGGCACCTCGCCTTCCACGGCGCGCGCCGGGTCAACGGCGTCTCGGCCCTGCACACCGACCTGATGCGCTCGACGGTCTTCTCCGACCTGCACGCGCTGGATCCGGACAAAATCGTCAACAAGACCAACGGCATCACCTTCCGCCGCTGGTTCCACAACGCCAATCCCGGCCTCACCCGGCTCGCCGTGGAGACGGTGGGCGCCGGCGTGCTGGACAATCCCGAGTTGCTCCGGGGCCTCGAGGCCCATGCCGAGGACCCGGCCTTCGTGGCGCGCTACGCGGCCGTGCGCCGGGAGCGCAAGGAGGCCCTGGCGGCGATCATCGCCGAGCGCACCGGCATCGACGTCGATCCGGCCGCTTTGTTCGACATCCAGGTCAAGCGTATCCACGAGTACAAGCGCCAGCTCCTCAACGTGGTCGAGACCGTGGCGCTCTACCAGGCGATCAAGGCCGAGCCGCACCGGGACTGGACGCCCCGGGTGAAGATCTTCGCCGGCAAGGCGGCGCCGAGCTACGTCCAGGCCAAGCTGATCATCAAGCTCGCCTGCGACGTCGCCAAGGCGGTGAACGACGATCCCGAGGTCGCGGACCGGCTGAAGGTGGTGTTCCTGCCGAACTACTCGGTGAGCCTCGCAGAATCGATCATCCCGGCCGCCGACCTGTCCGAGCAGATCTCCACCGCCGGCATGGAGGCCTCGGGCACCGGCAACATGAAGTTCGCCCTCAACGGCGCGCTCACGGTGGGGACCCTCGACGGCGCCAACATCGAGATCCGCGACCATGTCGGGGCGGACAACATCTTCATCTTCGGCCTGGAGGCCGACGGCGTCCGCGCCCGGCAGGCCGAGCCGGACTACGCGGCCCGGGCGATCCAGGCCTCGCCGCGGCTGGCCGCCGCCCTCGACATGATCGCCTCGGGACGGTTCTCGCCGGAGGAGCCGGGCCGGTTCCGGCCGCTCACCGACGACCTGCGCCGGCGCGACCAGTACCTGCTCACCGCCGATTTCGACGATTACTGGCGGGTGCAGCGGTCGATCGACGCCGCGTGGCGCGATCCCCGCGGCTGGTGGGCGAAGGCGATCCGCAACACCGCCCGCATGGCGTGGTTCTCCTCCGATCGCGCCATGCGCGAGTACGCCGAGGAGATCTGGCGGGTCCGCCTGGGCTGAGTCGCCACCGGCCCGCTCCCGCGCGGGAGCGGGCCTGCCCCGCCCTCAGGCCGCGCGCACGCCGTCCAGGAACCGCTCCACCTCCGCCGCGAGCCCCTCGGACTGACGGGACAGGGCGGTGGCGGCCGTGAGCACGTGGTCGGCCGCGACCCCCGTCCGATCGGAGGCCTCGGCCACCCCGGCGATGGTGCCGGTGACCTCCGCGGCGCCCCGCGTCGCCTCGGCGACGGTGCGCACGATCTCCCGGGTCGCGGCGCCCTGCTCCTCCACGGCCGCGGCGATCGCGATCGCCACCCCGTTGATCTCGCGGATCCGGTCGATGATCGCGCCGATGGCGCCGACCGCGGATCCGGTCACGCCCTGGATCCGGCCGATCTGCGCGGCGATCCCGTCGGTCGCCCGCGCGGTCTTCTCGGCCAGGGCCTTCACCTCGCCCGCCACGACCGCGAAGCCGCGGCCGGCCTCGCCGGCCCGCGCCGCCTCGATGGTGGCGTTGAGGGCCAGCAGGTTGGTCTGCTCGGCGATGGACGCGATCAGCCGCACCACCTCGCCGATCTCGGAGGCCGCCTGCCGCAGCTCGGCCACGAGCCCGGCGGTCTGGTCGGCCTCGCCGACCGCCTGCTGGGCGAGCGCGGACGAGCCGCCCGCCTGACGGCCGATCGCCTGGATGGCGCTGCCGAGCCGCTCGGTCGCGGCCGCCACCGTGCCGATGTTGACCGCCGCCGCCTCGGCCGCCAGCGCCACCGCGCCGGACTGGCTGGCCGTCTCCTGGGCGGTCGCGGTCATCTGGTGGGCGGTGCCCTCGAGTTCGCCCGCGGCGGTCGAGACCCGGTCCACGATCCTGGCCACAGCCGCCTCGAAGGTCCGGGCGAGGCCCATCGTGGCCTCCTTGCGGGCCGCGGCCGCGGCGGCGTCCGCGCGCCGCCGGCCCTCGGCTTCCGCCTCGGCGTTGCGGATGATCAAGCTCCGGATCGCCTCGACCGCCCGGCCGACCGCTCCGATCTCGTCGCCGCGCCGCGCCTCCGGGATCGTGGCCGCGCCGTCGCCCTGCGCCACGCGCCGCAGCGCGGCGACAAGGCGGTGGAGCGGCCGCGTGACACCGACCACGACGATGGCCGCGGAGAGTCCCAGGGCGACGAGCAGGCCCGCCACCGTGGCGCCGATCAGGACCGACCGGGCCTGGTCGGCCCCCTGCTGCGTGGCGATCTTCGCCTCGCCGAGGCGGGCCGCCGCCGCCGCCTCGTACGCCTGGGCCGCCCGGTCGAACTGCGCCCGGACCTCCCGGCTGGCGACCACGCCGACCTGGATCGCCGCCGGCCGGTCATTCCGGAGCGCGAGGTAGTTGGAGCGGTCGAGCAGGTCGAAATAGTCCCGGGCGACGGTGCCGATCTGGCGCTGCAGCGCCGCGATCTCCGCGCGCCGCGAGCCCTGTTCCAGCGTCTCGATGCCGTCGGCCACGGCCTTGACGGAGGCGTCGTAGCGCTTGCGGAAGAGGGGGATGTCGCCTTTCGGCTCGCCGATGATGAGGTTGCGGTTCATGAGGGCCGCATCGACGAATTTTTCGCGGACACGTGAGAAGATCTCGAGCCTCGCGAAATAGTAATCCACCAAAAATCTATCTCTCTCCTCGATCGCCCTGAGTTCTCTGAGCGAGTACGCGGCAGAGGCGGCGCACACGATCACCATGAACAAGAGCGGCGCGGACATTTTTACATGCAGGTTCGCATCGCGCAGGATCCGCATTCCGTTCGATCTCCGCCGGCGTCACCGGCACAGCTTATCACACGCCACGAACAGGAAGCCACGATCGATCAGATCACTCTTCGCCCGCACGAGGACACGAACCGATACGGAGACTAAATTTATAAGTATAGAGATCGAGAAATTGAATGCCATAAAGGTGCGTTATTCAAACGCTCGTGCCTGCATGACTATGCCCGAACGGGGCCGGGGTCAGGCGCCTCGGACGAGCCCGAGCCGCAATCCGACGCGGCGCAGGCCGCGCCGCAGCCGGTGAAGCTGGCGCGCGGCGCGCGGGGCGAGGCCGAGTCTGCGCCGGCAGACGACGTGCGACACGCGCCCGATCCGCGGGCCCGGATCCGGCGCGCCCTTGCGCAAGGCGATGTCCGGGCGCTCCGCCGACTGCGCGATCGTCAGCGCGCGCGCCGCCGGGAGGGTCACGCTGCGGAACATCGCGCGCGTGTAGTAGGAGAACGCGTCGTAGGCGACGAGGGTCCGCGCCCGCCCGGTCGCCGGGTCCTCGACCGTCAGCGTGCCCGCCCGCGGCCCGTAGGTCACGAGGAGCCCGATCACGTCGCGGGGGCGCCCCAGGGGAACGGCGACGCGCGTGCCCTCCGGGATCTCCAGGAAGTCCAGCGGGATGCCGTTGCGGCGCAGGGCGAACCCGCAGGTCAGGCCGGGGAGGGCGCGCAGCGGCAGGGCCTCGAACCGGCCCGGCAGGGTCCGGAACCGGTCGATATAGGCCCGCCCCGGCGGCGGCGCGCGCAGGAAGCTGTAGACCAGGGTGCCGTAGAGGTCGGCGCCCGCCGGCGTGACGTGGGTCGCGTCCTTCAGCAGGTAGGTGATGTCGCCCGCGCCCGCGGCCGCCACCGGGGCGGCGATGTCGAGATAGGGGATCCCGTAGAGGGCGCGGTACTCCGCCAGCAGGCCGGCGACGGGCTCGGCCGCGTAGTCGACGCCGCCCTGGTGGAGGTTGAGGAAGGCGACAGGCAGGTCCCGCCGGGCGGTCGCCGCGAGGATGTCGTCGAGATAGGCCCGCATCGTCGCGCCGTCGAAGTAGCGGACGTTGCCGGTGAACAGCTCGAGGAGGACGCGGTCGCAGGGGAGCGCGTCGAGGATCTCGTCGATCAGGGCGGCGATGGAGGGCAGGGAATGGCCGCCCCAGCCGCTGCGGAGGAAGGTGACCGGGCGCCCCTCGGCCTCGGCCAGGGCGTTGGCCCGCTCGACGTAGCCCGGCAGCTCCGTGACGCTGTAGCCGAGGCAGAGGACGCGGATCATCGGGGCTCGGATCGGACTCAGGATCGGCCCCGTGCGGCCGCTCCGGCGCCGGTAGCAGCCGGGCGCCGCCGCGTCGAGGCGACGCCGGTCAGTCGATCACGATCGGGTAGCAGCGGGCGCCCACCGCGGCGGCGAGCACCTGCACGGCGCCGACCGTCGAGTGGTCGCCCGCCACGTGGACCACGTCGGTGGCGCGCAGGCTCGGCAGGTGGGCGCTGAGCGGGCCGGAGCGCACGTCCGGCGGCCGCTGGCGGCCGCGATCGGCGCAGAGCACGATCCGGCCGACGCCGGTGCGGCGCAGCCAGTCCAGGCTCTCGCGCATGTAGAGGTCCAGGGCGTCGCGGGCGCCGACGGCCAGGGCCATCTCGCGGGCGGGCTCGACGTAGCGGGCCGCCCGGGCGATCGCCCAGATCGCGCCGAAGCCGGCGCCGGCCGCCACCAGCACGAGCCGGCCGCCCCCGGGGCGGTACTGCCCCCGGCCGACGGGGCCCTTGAGACGCACCGGCTGGTCGAGGCGGAGCCCGTCGAGGGGATCGCCCTCGGGGTCGCGGGCGACGTGGAACACCACGTCGTTGATCTCGGTCGTGCCGTCGAGCCGCAGGGTCGGGGACAGCGTCCGCGTCGGCAGCCCCGCGAAGGTCACCAGTGCCTGGTGGCCGGGCTCGCCGGTCGGGCGCCGGGTCAGGGTCGCGACGATCTCGAGGATGCCGGGACTGAGCCGGCGGATCTCCGTGACCGTGCCCTTGCGAACGGCGACGGGCGGCGGCGGCGCCTCCTCCTGGCCCTGGATCGGGGCGCCGGGGAGGGCCGGGCGCAGGGCCTCGGCCCGGGCCCGGCGGGCCGGATGGCGGCGGCCGGACGGCGCCGCGCTGCCCTGTGCGATCCCCTGAGCGATCCCCTGGCCGGCGAGCAGGTTGCCGGACTGCGCCTGCAGCGGCGCGATCATGCCCTCGGCCAGCGCCGCCTCCAGCGGCGTGTCGCCGGTCGAGACGCGGACCGACCGACCGTTGACGACGAGCGAGCAGCGCGCCCCCATGGCTCTCCCCCGCATGCCCTGGTGACGGATCAGCGGGCGCGGATCAGGAGCGAGTCGACCAGGGCCGCCCAGCGCTCGCGGGTCGCGCGGACATCGTCGGTCGGGGCCGATTCGGTCAGGAGCTGGCGCTGCGCCCGCAGCGACTCGACCTCCTGCCGCTGGGCCCGGAGCACCGCCTTCATCACCTGCAACTCGGTCTCGAGGCGGACGATCGCGTCGGCCTCGGCCAGCGCCTCCGCGTCGTCCGCGGCCTCGTCGGCATAGGCGTCGGCGAACGCGTCGACGCGGCGCGGGTCGCGGAGGGGCATCCGGGTCCGGACCTGCTGCTCCAGCCGGACCGGCCGGGCCATCAGGCGACGCACGAGGTCCGAGCCGCCCGCCTGCTGGTAACGCCGTGCCGCCTCGGCCATCCGACCCATCCCCATCGCGGGCGCTGGAAGGCCCGCCTATCAACAGGAGCTTGATCGGACATGGTTAAGGCGGACTTAAACCGATCCGCAACTTTCGCCGGATCGGGTCCTGGGAGCAGCCCTCAGGCCGCTTCCGGGGCGGCCCCGACGATCTGGCGGGCCTGCAGCATGGTCATCGGCTCGCCGAAGGCCGGGCCGAGGGCGTACTCGCAGCCGAGACCGGCGAGCGCCTGGGCGTCGGCCTCGGACTCGCAGCCCTCCGCCACGATGGCGAGGTTCAGCTCGCTCGCCATGCGCACGATGGAGCGCAGGATCGCGGTCTGCCCGGTGCCGATCTGGCGCACGAAGGTCGCGTCGACCTTGATCGTGTCGAACGGGAAGCGCTGGAGATAGGAGAGGGCCGAGTAGCCGGTGCCGAAATCCGACAGGCACAGGCCGGCGCCGAGGTCGTGGATCCGCGCCAGCATCTGGGCGGCGTATTCCGGGTTCTCCATCACGAGGCTCTCGCTGAATTCCAGCTTGAGCGAGCCGGGCAGGGCCCCGGAGCGGGCCAGCACGGTCTTCACGTCGTGCAGGAGGTCGTGGCGCAGGAGCTGGCGTGAGGACAGGTTGCAGGCCGCGAAGATCGGCGGCTCGACCTCCAGGGAGCGCTGCCACGCCGCGAGCTCCAGGGCGGTGCGCTCCAGGGCGAAGATGCCCAGGTTGACCACGAAGCCGCTCTCCTCGGCGAGCGGCAGGAAGGTCGAGGCGGGGATGCGCCCGAGCTTCGGGTGGTCCCAGCGCAGCACGGTCTCGAACCCCGCCACGGTGCGGTCCTCGAGCCGCACCACCGGCAGGAACAGCACCCGCAGCTCGTTGCGCTCGATCGCCTTGCGCAGGTCGCTCTCCAGCATCAGCCGGTCCGAGCGGTCGGTGCGCATATGGGCGCGGAACACCTCGATCCGGTCGCCGCCGTTGCGCTTGGCCTGGATCATGGCGATCTCGGCGCTCTTGAACACCTCGTCGCGCTTCAGGTTGGCGCCGGCCTCGTAGAGGGCGAGGCCGATCGAGACGGTCAGGAAGATCTCGCGGTCGGCGTAGGTGATCGGCGTGGCGATCGCCCGGCGGATCATCTCGGCGAAGGCCAGGATCCGGTCCGGGTCGCGCTCGGAGAGGAGGATCACCGCGAACTCGTCGCCGGCCACCCGGGCCAGCGTGTCCTGCGGGCGCAGCAGGCGGCCGAGGCGGCGCGACAGGGTCAGCAGGATCGAGTCGCCCGCCGACAGGCCGATCGCGTCGTTGATGCCCTTGAACCGGTCGACGTCGAGGACGATCACGGTGGGCTTGAGGCGCTGGTCCTGGCCGGCGAAGGCCAGAGCCGCGTCGAGGCGGTCGCCGAACAATTCGCGGTTCGGCAGGCCGGTCAGGCTGTCGTGCACGGCGTCGTGGAGCAGGCGCTCCTCGGCGGTCTTGATCTCGGTGACGTCCGCGATGGTGCCGACCACCCGGATCACCTCGCCGTCGGCGCCGATCACCGGCCGCGCCTTCAACCGGTACCAGAAGAACGTGCCGGCCTCCGAGCGCAGGCGGAAATCGTGGACGATGCGGCCGCGCCGCTCCTCGATCACCGTGTCGAGGGCGGCCGAGTAGCGCTCCACGTCGAAGGGGTGGAGCGCGCCCAGCCAGTTGGTGGCCGGCCCCTCCAGGGTGCCGCGGGCGAGGCCGAGCTGGCCCTCGATCTCAGGGCCGACGAAGACCCGGTCGGCGGGCACGTCCCAATCGAACACCACGTCGCCGGCGCCGGTCAGCGCCAGCGCCCGCCGCTCCGTGTCGGAGACCAGGGTGTGGCTGAGGCCGCCGCCCGCGAAGGCGTGCTGGAGCACCGTGAAGCCGATCAGCATCACGATCAGCACGAGGCCGCCGATCAGGGCCGGCTGCACGAGGTCGCTGCCGATCTGGCCGGTGACCGCGAAGCCCGCCGCCGTCACCCAGACGACGAGCAGGAGCCAGGTCGGCACCAGCAGGATCGCCCGGTCGTAGCCGTTATGGGCGGCGAGGTAGACGATCAGCAGCAGGCCGATCCCGGCCACCGCGGCGATCGAGATTCGCGCCACGCCCGCCGCCACCGGCGGGTCGAACACCGCGAGCCCGACGAGGCCCGCCAGGAAGGCGAGCCAGAAGAACGCCACGTGGCTGTAGCGCACGTGCCAGCGGGCGAGGTTGAGATAGGCGAACAGGAAGACCAGCAGCGTCGCCCCGAGCACCGCCTCCGCGGAGGCTCGGTAGACCCGCTCGGCGAGCTCGGTGACCGGGAACACCCGCTGCAGGAAGCCGAAATCGATGCAGGCATAGGCCAGCACCGACCACGCGAGCGCGGCGGCGGCCGGGAAGATGATCGCGCCCTTGACCACGAACACGATGGTCAGGAACAGGGCCAGCAGGCCGCTGATCCCGATGATGATGCCCTTGTAAAGGGTCAGGCCGGCGGTCTTGCGGCGGTAGGCGTCCTGGTCCCAGAGGCGCAGCTGGGGGACGTTGGAGCCGCGCAGCTCGGCCACGTAAGTGACGGTGGCGCCGGGATCGAGCGTGATGGTGAACTGGTCGGCCTCCGGGTTCTCGTCCCGCTCGGGCCGGATGCCCTGGCTCGCCGTGATGGCGGCGATGCGCGAGCCGCCGAGATCGGGCCAGATCACCCCGGAATCGACCAGCCGGAAATGCGGGGCGACCAGGATGCGGTCGATCTGCTCGTCGGTGTCGTTGGTGAGCGCGAACACGATCCAGTCGGGCCGGGCGCCGGCGTCGCGCGCCTTCACGACGATGCGCCGGACGATGCCGTCCTTGCCGGGCGCCGTGGAGATCTGGATCAGGTCGCCGTCGGAGCGGTAGCGCTCGATCGCGGTGGTCAGGTCGATCACCGGCGCGTCGAGGGTGACGCGGACCGCCTCCACCGCCTGGGCGGGCGCGCTCGCGGCGAGCGTGAGCGCGAGGGCACCGACGAGACCGCCGACCAGGGTCAGGAGGAGGGCGAGGATGCGCAAGGGTGTCTTGACTTCCGGCCGTGCGAGCTTCGGCATCGGCCGCCCGGGCGGCCTCGATCGATAGGCGCGGACCTGACCTGGGGCAAGGTCGCCCCGGGGCCGGTCCACCGCCCGCGGATCGCGCCCCTTTGCGGCCAAATCAAGTTGGGCGGGGCGGGGTCCGGCCGTTGCGGGGGGTCTCCGCTCGCAAAGACGGTGGCGCGGCGACCGACCGAAGCTGCCCTACGCCCCCCGGAGCGCGCCCGCGATCCTGTCGAGGGCGGGCAGCTTGCGGATCGGGCCGATCGCCGCCAGCGTCGGCGTGCCCCGCAGCATCGCGGCCGCCGCGGCGCGGACGTCCTCGACCGTGACGGCATCGACCTTGTCGATCACCTCCCCGGCGGGAATCACCCGGCCCCAGGCCAGGATCTGGCGGGCGTTGCGCTCGATGCGCCCGCCCGGCGTCTCCAAGGCCGAGAGCAGCGAGACCTTCAGCTGCGCCTTGGCGCGGGCGATCTCGGTGGCGTCGAGGTCGCGGGCCGCCCGAGCGGTGGCCGCCAGGGTCACGTCGACGAGCTCGGGCAGGTCCGCCCCGGCGGTGCCGGCGCCGATTCCGAACAGGCCGCAATCGGAGAAGGGCCAGTGGAAGGCCTGGATCTCGTAGGCGAGGCCGCGGGTCTCGCGCACCTCCTGCCAGAGCCGCGAGGTCAGGCCGCCGCCCAGCACCTGCGCGAACATGTGGAGCGCGTAGTAGCGGTCGTCCCGGAAGGAGAGGCCCGGCAGGCCGATCACCACGTTGGCCTGCTCGAGCTTGCGCGGCATCCGCCGCTCGCCGCCGCCGTAGATTCCCGGCACCGAGGCGGGGGCGGTCTTGGCCGGCAGAGCGCCGAAATGGCGCTCGGCCGCCGCCACGATCGCCTCGTGGGTCACGGCCCCGGCGCCGGCCACGACGATGCGGTCCGGCGTGTATTCCCGGTCGAGATAGGCGCGGATCCCGGCCTCGTCGAAGCTCCGGATCGTCTCGGGCCGCCCGAGGATCGGCCGGCCGACCGGCTGGTCCGGGAAGGCCGCCTCCGTGAAGGCGTCGTAGACCACGTCGTCCGGCGTGTCCTCGACGGCGGCGTATTCCTGCAGGATGACGCCCTTCTCCCGGGCGAGCTCGCCCGCGTCGAACACCGAGTCGGTGAGGATGTCGCCGATCACGTCGAGGGCGAGGCCGGCATCCTCGCCGAGCACCCGGGCGGTGTAGCTGGTGCCCTCCGTGGAGGTGGCGGCGTTGATCTCGCCGCCGACATTCTCGATCTCTTCCGCGATCTTCTGCGCCGACCGGGTGCGGGTGCCCTTGAAGGCCATGTGCTCGATGAGGTGGGACAGGCCCGCCTCGTCGGCGCGCTCGTTGCGCGAGCCGGCGCCGACCCAGACGCCAAGGCTCGCGGTGGCGACCCCGGGCATCGGCTCGGTCACCACCGTCACGCCGTTGTCGAGCCGCGTGGTGCGCAGGGACGGCGAGGCGGCGTGGGTGGAGAAATGCTGGTTCATCGACGCCTCGTCGCGGAGGGGGCCGGATGCGGCGCGGGTCCCCGCTCCCGCACGGGAGAGGGGGCGCGTCGCGTGACGCGCGCCGGGCTCACGCACCCCTCGTGATGCGGGCGCGCTCGCGGATGAGCGCCTCCAGGGCGGCCTGGTCGTTGGCGACCCGGGTCAGGCGCTCGGGCCGGTCCATCAGATCGGCGAGGTGCGGGGGCAGGGCGGGGCGCAGGCCGCCGGTCGCCCGGGCGACCGCGTCCGGGAACTTTGCCGGATGCGCGGTGGCGAGGGCGACGACCGGGGTCGCCGGGTCCCGCTCCAGGAGCCGCCGCCCGGCCCGGACGCCGATGGCGCTGTGGGGATCGAGCACCACGCCGGTGGCGGCCTGGGTCAGGGCGATCTCCGCCATGACGTCGGGCTCCGGCACCGCCACGGCGTCGAACTCCGCCCGCACCGTCGCCAGCACCTCGGGGTTCAGCGAGAACCCGCCGGACTGCTTCAGACCGGCCATCAGCCGCGACAGGGACGCGGCGTCGCGCCCCAGCGCCTCGAACAGCAGCCGCTCGAAGTTCGACGAGATCTGGATGTCCATGGAGGGCGAGGTGGTGGGGACCACGCCGCGCAGCTCGTAGGCGCCGTGCTCCAGGGTCCGCACCAGGATGTCGTTGGCGTTGGTGCCGATCATCAGCCGCTCGACCGGCAGGCCCATCTGCTTGGCGACCCAGCCGGCGAGCACGTCGCCGAAATTGCCGGTCGGCACTGCGAAGGAGACCGGGCGGTGGGGGGAGCCCAGCGCCACAGCGCTGGTGAAGTAGTAGACCGCCTGCGCCGCGACCCGGGCCCAGTTGATCGAGTTGACGCCGGACAGCCGCACCGCGTCGGCGAAATCGGCGTGCTGGAACAGGGCTTTGACGAGGTTCTGGCAATCGTCGAACGTGCCGTCGACGGCCAGCGCGTGGACGTTCTGCGCCGGCACCGAGGTCATCTGCCGCCGCTGCACCTCCGAGACCCGCCCGTGCGGGTAGAGGATGAACACGTCGACCCGGTCGAGGCCGCCGAAGGCCTCCACGGCGGCGGAGCCCGTGTCGCCCGAGGTCGCGCCCACGATGGTGGCGCGGGCGCCGCGCTCGGCCAGGACGTGGTCCATCAGCCGCCCGAGCAGCTGCATCGCCACGTCCTTGAAGGCGAGCGTCGGCCCGTGGAAGAGCTCCAGCAGGAACAGGTTGTCGTCGAGCTGGGTCAGCGGGCAGACCGCCGGGTGGCGGAACGTCGCGTAGGCCGCGTCGATCATCCGGTCGAGGTCCGGCCCGGCGACGTCGCCGTCGATCAGCGGGCGCAGCACCCTTTTGGCGGCCTCCGCGTAGGGCCGGCCCGCCAGGGCGGCGATCTCCGAACGGCCGATCTGCGGCCAGGTCTGCGGCACGTAGAGCCCGCCGTCGCGGGCGAGGCCCGCCAGGAGCGCGTCCGAGAACGAGAGCGGCGCGGCCGCGCCGCGAGTCGAGACGTGGAGCACGGGGTCCTCCGAGGGAAGGCGCCCCCTCTACACGATGCCGGCGGACCTGTCGAAAGCCGAGCGCCGCCGCCCTGGCTGCCGGGCGCGCACGGGGCGGGGCCGGCGGTTTAACCGGGGCTGAACGGGCCGGTTCAGGGCCGGTTGCCCGGCCGCGTCCTAGAGCCGGACCGCCCCGCGGCCCCCGAGCCGCCGGGGCGGATCCCGTCTCGGAGAGAGCCGACATGACCCGAATCATCGCCCTCGCGGGCGTCGCGGCACTGCTGTCCGGCACCGTCGCCTTCGCGCAGGCCCCGCCGCCGCCGCCCGGCGGCCCGAGGCCCGGCCCCGAGGCCGGCGCGCCACCCCCGCCCCCCGGCGACCCGCGCCGCGGTCCCGGCCCGGACGGCCCCCCGCCGCCTCCGCCTCCGCCTCCGCCTCCGCCTCCGCCGTCGCGGGCTGCCCACATCGTGCTGGAGCGCGGCGACGTGCGGGTCGACGTGAAGTGCGCCGACGACGACACGACCAAGGCCTGCGCCGACGTCACCCTGCAGATGCTCGAGAAGCTCGGGACGTTCCGGCCCTGAGCTCGGCCTCCGCGCCCGCCGTGCCGGCGGCGGGCGCCCCTCGGGGGCGCGCTCTCCTGCGCGCTCTCTTGCGCGCGTCCTCAGGCGCGCGTGCCGGGCGCCTTGGTGAGGCGGCAGCCGGTGATGCGCCACTGCCCGTCCGCGTCGCGGGCGAGGCTGTACTCGGCCGTCCAGTCGACGCCGTACTCGTCCTGGATCGCCACCGACTGGACCACGCCCGCCGCGTCCGTGTCCCGCGCCTCGCCGAAGACGAAGCTGCGGTGGCGGTAGACCGGACGGTACTGGTTCCGGACCATGCCGATGAACAGGTCGGCATTCGGGAACAGCTCCCGGATCCCGGGCGCGGCCTGCTCGTAGGCGGTCTGCGCGTCGTCGCGGCCGAGCGCCTGCTCCTGCTTGGCGATGACCGCCCGGGCCGCCGCGCGCCCCGCCTCGTCGGCCGCCACCGGCCCCGCGAGGCCGAGGACGAGGAGCAGGGCGGGCCACGCGCGCATCGCTGTCACTCCGGCAAGGTCAGGCAAGGTCCGGCAGGGTCGGACCGAGATCCGTCATCGTCACGGGAAGATGGTCTTCGCCACGCCCACGACAATGTTTGTGACCCTGCCGACAGTGATCGCCGCACCGTCACCGCATCGTGACCGATCATCGCGCCGCGCGGAAGCGCGGACCGGCGGGAAGGCGCGGCCGGACGGGAAGCGCGCATGGGTTGGGCAGGCATCGCGCCCTGGTTGTGCAAGTCGCTGGAAAGATAGGCATTTTCGCGCCCGACGGGCGCCGCGGGTTTGACCCTCCGCGGCGGTTTTGCGAGCCTCCGCTTGTCGACTCGGTTCCGGCGGGGAACCGACCGGGCGGAGCGCGGGACGACGATGCAGAGCCACGCGGACGACAGCGCCGATGCCCGTCCGGCACCGGCGATGAGTGTCGGGGTGTTCATCCCCATCGGCAACAACGGCTGGCTGCTGTCGGAGAACGCCCCGCAGTACCGCCCGAGCTTCGCGCTCAACAAGGCGATCACCCTGAAGGCGGAGGGCTACGGGCTCGACTTCGCCCTGTCGATGATCAAGCTCCGCGGCTTCGGCGGCAAGACCGAGTTCTGGGACCACAACCTCGAATCCTTCACCCTGATGGCGGGGCTCGCCGCCGTCACCACCCGGATCCGGCTGTTCGCCACCGCGGCGACCCTGTGCCTGCCGCCCGCCATCGTGGCCCGCATGGCCGCGACCATCGACTCGATCTCCGACGGGCGCTTCGGCCTGAACCTCGTCACCGGCTGGCAGAAGCCGGAATACGACCAGATGGGCCTGTGGCCCGGGGATGAGTATTTTGCCAGGCGCTACGACTACCTGGCCGAGTACGCCCAGATCCTGCGCGACCTGTGGGAGACGGGCGCCAGCGACCGCAAGGGCACGTATTTCCAGATGAACGATTGCCGGCTGAGCCCCCGGCCGCAGGCGCCGGTGAAGATCATCTGCGCCGGTCAGAGCGGCGCCGGACTGGCCTTCACGGCCCAGTACGCCGACTACAATTTCTGCTTGGGCAAGGGGCTCAACACGCCGACCGCCTTCGCGCCCGTGGTGGAGACGCTCGCCGAGGCCAGCGCGCGGACCGGGCGGCGGGTGACCGCCTTCGCCCTGTTCATGATCATCGCCGACGAGACCGACGACGCCGCGATGGCGACCTGGGCGCACTACAAGGCGGGCGCGGATGCCGAGGCGATCGCGTGGCTCGGCGTCCAGGGCGCGGCCGACACCAAGTCCGGCAGCGACACCAACGTGCGCCAGCTCGCCGACCCGACCTCGGCGGTGAACCTCAACATGGGCACCCTGGTGGGCAGCTACGCCAGCGTGGCCGCGATGCTCGACGCCGTCATGACCATCGACGGCGTCGAGGGCGTGCTGCTCGTCTTCGACGATTTCCTCAAGGGCCTCGACGATTTCGGGACCCGGATCCAGCCCCTGATGCGGTCGCGCCGGCACGTGACGGCGGCGGCACTGCCCGAGGTCGCCTGATGGACCGCCCGATGGACCGCTCGATGGATTGCCAGATGGATCGCCCCGCCGGATTCCGCGACGCCCAGGGCCGGCACGGCGGCGTCGTCCTGCCGGCCCGCCCGGAGCCGATCGCCCTCGATCCCGCGACCACGGTCCTCATCGTGGTGGACGTCCAGAACGCCTACGCGAGCCCGGGCGGCTACCTCGACCGGGCCGGCTTCGACGTCTCGGGCACCGGCCCGGTGATCGCCCGGATCGCCCGGGCGGTGGCGGCGGCGCGATCCGCCGGCATCCCGGTCCTGTGGTTCCAGAACGGCTGGGACCCGGCCTATGTCGAGGCCGGCGGCCCGGGCTCGCCGAACTGGCACAAATCCAACGCCCTCAAGACGATGCGGCGGAATCCTGAAGCGAACGCGCAGCTCCTCGCCAAGGGATCCTGGGACTACGCGCTGGTGGACGCCCTGAGGCCGGAGCCCGGCGACATCGTGATGGGCAAGCCGCGCTACAGCGGCTTCTACAACACGCCCCTCGACAGCACCCTGCGGGCCCGGGGCGTGACCACGCTGGTCTTCACCGGTATCGCCACCAACGTCTGCGTCGAGTCGACGCTGCGGGACGGGTTCCACCGGGAGTATTTCGGGATCGTGCTGGCCGACGCCACGCACCAGGCGGGGCCGGAGAGCCTGCAGCGCGCGGCGCTCGCCAACATCGAGACCTTCTTCGGCTGGGTCTCGGACGTCGCCGCCTTCGAGGCCGCCCTCGGGGCGTCCTCACACGCCGGCATCGATACATCCGGCGGTACATCCGGCGGTACATCCGGCGGCGATCTGGCCGGATAAGTGCATCGCGCCCCCGGCCGGTGACCGGCAGGGTGCGCGAAGACCGCCGCGACGCGGCCTCCCGCGCGGCCTGCCCGGCCCGGCCGACAGGTCGCGCGCGGGAGGCGCAGGGGAATGCCCAAGCAGGTCGTGATACCGCCGGGGACCGGCAAGCCGCTGGCCCCCTACGTGCCGGGCACCCTGGCCGACGGGATCCTGTACGTCTCGGGCACGCTGCCGCTCGATGCGGAGGCCAACGTGGTCCATGCCGGCGACGCGGCGGCCCAGACCCGCCACGTGCTGGAGACCATCCGGGGTGTGGTCGAGGCCGCGGGCGGCACCATGGACGACGTCACCTTCAACCACGTCTTCCTGGCGGACTGGGCCGACTACGCGGCGATCAACGCCGTCTACGCCGAGTATTTCCCGGGCGAGAAGCCCGCGCGCTACTGCATCCAGTGCGGCCTCGTGAAGCCCGAGGCCCGCGTGGAGATCGCCGCGATCGCCCATATCGGCCGCTGATGGGCCCGCTCCCCCACGCGGTGGCCGGCCGGGCGGGCGGGCGGCCGGTGCTGCTCTCGCCGGGCCTCGGCGGCGCGGCGGGCTACTTCGCGCCGCAGATGGCGGCCCTGACCGCGCGGTTCCGGGTCGTCACCTACGACCATCGCGGCACCGGGCGCTCGCCCGGCCGGCTCGCGCCGGACCACGACGTTCCCGCCATGGCGCGGGACGCGCTCGGGGTGCTGGACGCGGCCGGGATCGACCGGGCCGACGTGGTCGGCCACGCGCTCGGCGGCCTGATCGCCCTCCAGATGGCGCTGGACGCCCCCGGGCGGGTCGGGCGCCTCGTCGTGATCAACGGCTGGGACGCGATGGACCCGGCCACGCGCCGCTGCTTCGCGGCCCGCCGGGCGATCCTGGCCGGGGGCGGGCCGGAGGCCTACGTGCGGGCCCAGGCGATCTTCCTGTACCCGGCCCCCTGGCTCTCCGCGGAGGCCGACCGGGTCGAAGCCGACGCGGCGCAGGCCCTGGCGCATTTCCCCGGCGCCGAGACCGTGCTGACCCGCATCGCCGCCCTGGAGCGCTTCACCATCGCGGACCATCTCGGGGCGATCGGCCACGAGACCCTGGTCATGGCCGCCCGGGACGACGTGCTGGTGCCCTACACCCGGTCCGAGCGGCTGGCGGCGGCGCTGCCCAAGGCCCGGCTCGCCCTCGCCCCGGAGGGCGGCCACGCCCACAGCGTCACCCGGCCCGAGGCCTTCAACCGGGCGCTCCTGGAGTTCCTGGACCGGGACTGAGCGCCCGCTACGCCCGCAGCGCGATCATCGGCAGCACCACCGCGTCGAGGGCGGCGGCCAGCACCGGGAGCAGGGCCGGCCAGCGCAGGGCCGCCGCGGTGCCGATCCGCCCCCGGGCGAAGGCCAGGATCAGCATCGGCGCCAGCGGCAGCAGGTCCCGGGCCTGCATCCCCCCGAGGCCGCCCGCCGGGGCGAGGGCCTGCGGCAGCACCGCCAGCCAGAGGCCGAGCAGCGCGCAGCCCGAGAGCCACAGCCGCTCCGCGCGCGGGGGCAGGGGGCCGCGCCGCAGCGCGACGGGCGGCACCAGCAGCGCGGCGGCCCAGACCCCGGTGAGGAACCCGGGCAGCGGGACGGGCAGGGACACCAATCCGCTCCCCGCCGCGCCGGGGGGCGGAAGCCCGGGGCTCGCGGCCGGCAGCAGGGCCGGCAGGAGCGCCGACAGCAGAGCCGGCAGCAGGGCGAGCGCGGCGAGCGGCAGCCGCTCCCGCCAGGCGCGGACGCGTCGCCCCGGGGGCGGGAACGGCACCAGCAGCATCCCCACGAGGGGCGCGCAGGCCGGCCGCGCCAGCACCACCAGGGCGATCGCCAGCGCCGCGCCGGCGCGGCGCGCCGATCCGTGCCGGCCCGTCATCGGCCGGGGGCTGAGCAGCGCGGCCGCGAGCGCCGCCAGCGCGAGGACGGGCGCGTCCGGTCCGGTGGCGGCCGCGAGCGAGGCCGGGAAGCACAGCAGCGCGAACAGCGCGGCCCGGCCCCGGGTCGCCAGGGCCAGGGCGGCGAGCCCCAGGCCCAGGAACGCCGCGATGCCGGCGAGCCGGCCGCAGACGGCGAGGGCGGACGGGGACTCGCCGGTGAGACCGATCCAGGCCAGCGCGAGGCAGGCCGGGAGGCCGAGGCCCAGGAAGGCAAGGGCCCAGAACCGGCCGTCGCCGGTGACAGGCAGTCTCATGGCCGCGTCCGGGTCGCGCGGGCGGCCGACCCCTGCGCGGCGGGAGCGCGGACAGGGCGCGGCATCGCCGGCCCGCTCAAGCGGCGGGCCGCGCGCGCGCGGCCCGCAGGAGGTCCGGCACGAGCCCCGGCAGCGCCGCGGCCAGGAGGCCCGCCGCCCGCAGGACCTCCGCGGCCTCCCGGGGGGAGCGGCGGGCGAGGGCCAGGGCGAGCCGCAGGGGCACCTGCGCGCCGAAGCTCGCCGCCGCCAGGCCGAGGGCTGTCGCGGCGCCGTGGTGCTTGCCGGCGTAGAGGATCTGGCTGCGCAGGAAGTAGAACAGCCGCCGCGCCCGCACCTGCCGGGTCGTGCCCTGGCCGACATGGCGGGCGACCGCCCCGGCCACGTGCCGCACCGCGAAGCCCGCCGCCCGGGCCCGTTCGCAGAGGTCCGCATCCTCCCAGTAGACGAAGAAGCGCGGGTCGAACCCGCCGAGGCTCCGGAACAGGTCGCGGCGGATCATCAGGAAGGCGCCCATCACCTGGTCGACGGCGCGGTCCTCCGCGTGGTCCCACTCCAGCAGGAAGTGCGGCCGCACGAGGCCGAGGCGGTCCAGCGCCAGGGCGCGGCCGAGGAGGCCCAGCGCCGAGGGCGCCCGGGCGCAGGAGCGCGCGGTCCGCCCGTCCGGGTCGACGAGCCGCGCGCCCACGATCCCGGTCCGCGGGTCGGCCGCCAGGGCGGCCAGGGCCACGCCGAGCGCGTCGGGCGCGACCTGCGTGTCCGGGTTCAGGAACAGGATCGCGGGGGCGTCGCCGGCGGCGGCGCCCTGGTCGCAGGCCCGGCCGAAGCCGAGATTCGCGGTGTTCTGGATCAGCCGGAGCGGGCGGGGCAGGGCGGGCAGGGTCTCGGTGGAGCCGTCCGTCGAGGCGTTGTCCACCACGGTGACCTGCACGGCCGCGGCGTCCCGCGCGGCCGCGAGGCTCGCGAGGCAGGCGCGCAGCAGGCCGCCGCCGTTCCAGTTGACGATCACGACGTCGAGGGCAGGGCGGTCGGTCACGGCAGGTCCCGGGGCAGGTCCCGGGGCGGCCCGAGGCGCCCGAGGGCGCCGTCGCGCGCGGCCGCGAGGAGCCTGAGCAGCACGGCGGGCCGGAAGCCCGAATCCGCCCAGTACAGCCCGGCCTGGAGCGGCAGGTAGGCGGCCTGGGCGAGTTTCCAGCGCGGCGGCACGTGCGGCAGCCGCCACGCGTAGATCGCGTTGCGCAGGTAGGTCGCCATGCGGAACAGGGGCTGGCGCGGCATCGTGATCCCGAAGGCCCGGATCGTCCCGCCGCCGACGCGGTGCGGGATCGCGACGGCGTCGGCTCGGTAGCAGCCGTAGCCGAGGCTCCAGGCACGGAAGCACCATTCGAGCTCGACCCCGTCGATGAAGAAGTCGCCGCGGAACGGCCCGACCCGCGCGAAGGCGTCGAGGTCGACGAGCGAGCCCGAGGTCGCCAGGAACTGCACGGGGGCGAGGCCGTCGCGTGCCGGCGCGCCGGGACGGGGCGGGTAGGCCGGCGCCTTGTGGCCCGGTGCCGGCGCGGGCGCCGGGCCCACCACCGCCGCCGGGATCCCGGCCTCCCGCAGCCGGTCCCGCGCCGCCAGCAGCGCGGCGGCGAGATCCGCGGGCGGCTCGGCGTCCTGGTCGAGGAGGAGGAGGGTCCCGCCCCCCGCGGCGCGGGCGGCCGCCGCGATCCGGTTGAGCGCCTCGGCGATGCCGAGATTCGTGCCCGCCGACAGCAGGGTCACGCCGGCCCGGGCGAGCTGGTCGGCCGTCCCGGCCGGGAGGCCGCCATTGTCGAAGGCGATCACCGCGGCGTCGCCGGCCGAGGCCAGGGCCCGGACGCGCGCCACCTGGTCCGGCCGCGGCCGGAACAGGGTGATCCCGAGGACGAGGCTGCCGAGCCGCGGGTCGGGCACCGGCCGCGTCCCGGTGACGGGTCCGGTGACGGGTCCGGTGACGGGTCCGGTGACGGGCGCGGGACGGCCCGTCACGCCCGCTCCACCGCGGCGGTCGCCGCCTCCAGGGCCGCCGTGATGGCGGCGGCCTGCTCGGCGCTGAGCGGGCCGCGGGCGAGCCGCATCTGCAGGGCGAGCTTCAGCCCCTCCTTGGCGCGCACGACCGAGGGCGGGGGACCGTCGCCCCGGGCGGCCTCGGCCTCGGCCATCCGGGCGAGGATCGCCTCGAGGGTCGGGCGGTTGCCGTCCAGGAAGGCCTGCCCCTCGGGCGTGATCGCGTGCAGCCGCTTGGTGCCCTCCCCGGGGGTCACCGTGACGTGGCCGAGTTCCTCCAGGAGGGTCAGCGTCGGGTAGACGGTCCCGGGGCTCGGGCTGTAGGCGCCGCCGACCCGCTCCTCGATCGCCTTGATGATCTCGTAGCCGTGGCGCGGCTTCTCGGCGATCAGGTGGAGGATGACGAGGCGCAGGTCGCCGTGGGCGAAGAAGCGCGCGAGGTCGCCGCGGCCGCCGCGGCCGAACATCCGGCGGTCGCCGGGACCGCGACCCGGGTGGCCGTGGGGCCCGTGCCGTCCGCGGGGGTCGCCGCCCATCGGCCCGCGATGGGCGCGGACGCGGAAGGCGTCGAAGGGATCGGCGTGCAGGCCGTCCGAGACATAGGGATGCATGGAGACGACTCGATTTCGATATGACGAATTTTCAGATATATCGAAATACGGTCGGCAGCAAGGCCCCTCCGCCGGTCCGCGGCATGACCCGCGGCATGACCCGCGGCATGGCCCGCGGCGCGGACGCCGACGGCGCCCCGCGGTTTACGGATTCGGCCGGTTCCGCTAGTGCGACTTGTGTCCGACAGGACGATCGCTCCCGCGCCGCCTCGCGCCTCCGACGCTGCCCGCCAGCTGCCGCCCATGACCCGATCAGAGCCCCGCGCCTCGACGGCGCCCGCCCGGCGGGCGGCCGATGGATCCCGCGCCCCGTGACGGCCCGCGGCGAACGCCCCTCCGCAGAGTCCTGAGATGCGCCGCGACTCCGACGGGACCGGCCGGATCTCGGCCCTGACGCGGATGCGACGCCGCCTCGGCCGGCTGCGCGACCCGCTGGCCACGCCGGCGGCGCTGCACCGACGCTGGGCGGGCGCGGCGACCGGCGCGGATCTCGAGGCGCGCCTGATCGCCGCCCTGGCCCCGCACTTTGACACGGCGTTCTACGCGAGCTGGTACGGGATCACGGCCGACCCGGTGCGCGACTACCTCGTCCACGGCTGGCGCGCGGGCCGCGACCCGCGCCCCGACTTCGACTCCGCCGCCTACCTCGCCGCCCATCCCCACCTCGCCCGCGCCGGCATCAACCCGCTCCTGCACGCCCTGGCGCGCCGCCGCGCCGGACGTGGCGGGGCCGGCGGGGAGGGGGAGGCGGCCGCCCTGCCCAAGCCCGACACGGCCGAGGCCCACCGCCTCGCCCGCCGCCTCGTCGACGGCGCCTACTATCTCGCCGGCAACCCCGACCTCGCCGCCGCCGGCGTCGACCCGGTCGACCACTACATGGCCTCCGGCTGGCGCGAGGGCCGCGAGCCGGCGCCGCACTTCGACACCCTGGCCTACTGCCTCAGCCGCGGGATCACCTTCGCCACCCGGAACCCGCTGGTCCACTACGTCCTCCACGGCGGACCGGCCCGCCCCGACCCGGAGGCCGCGCTCGCGCTGCGGATCGAGACCCTCGCCCCCTACTTCGACGCCGCCCATTACCGGCAGCGCCTGCCCGGACCGCAGGCCGAGGCGCTGGCCGATGCCTCGGACGCGGCGCTGCTGCGCCACTACGTGGCGGAGGGCTGGCGGGCGCGGATCGGCCCGCGGCCGGACTTCGACCCGGCCGGCTACGTGCAGGCGCGGGCCGGCAGCCGGGCGGTCGCGGACGACCCGTTCTTCCGCTACGTCGCCGAGACCCGGCTCACCGAGGCCGAGCCGTTCGCGGAGCCGCACCGGCTGAACCTGCCGGCGGTGGACGCGGCGTGGTACCGGGCGACCTATCCGGACGTGGGCGGGCGCGAGCCGTTCCTGCACTTCGCCGAGGCGGGCTGGCGGGAGCTGCGCGATCCCGGCCCGGGGCGCTCGACGCTGGCGGCGCTGCTGCGGGTCTGCGGGCTGCGGCCGGCGCGGGCGCCGGTCGAGGACACGGGCTGGCTCGGGGCGATCGGGCAGGAAACCCTCGACCGGGACGCGCTCCTGGACCTGCAGGCGCGGCTGGTGGCGGGGCATTTCGACCACGGCTTCTACCGGGCGCGCTACGGGCTGTCGGAGGCGGAGGACGCGGTGCGCGACTACTGCGACACCGGCTGGCGCGCGGGCCGCAACCCCAGGCCCGACTTCGACGGGCAGGCCTACGCCGACGCGCATCCCGGGATGCGCGAGACGGGCCTCGCGCCCCTCGTCCACCGCCTCGCCACGGCGCTGATGCACGGCACCGACATCGCGGCCGGTGCCTTCCACCCCCGCTACGGCACGCCGGATTCGCGGGAGGCGGCGCTGGCCGACGAGGCCCGGACGGTCGCGCCGTTCTTCGACGCCGCCTTCTACGCCAAGCGCAACCCCGACGCCGCCGGGGCCCCCGGCGGGCCGCTCGCCCACTTCGTCGCCTACGGGCAGCACGAGGGCCGGGACCCGAGCAAGGCCTTCTCGATCGCGTTCTACCGGGAGACCTACGGGCACCTGCTGGGTCCCGGGGAGTCGCCGTTCCTGCACTACGTGCGCACCGGCCGGGCCGCCGGGTTGATGGGCTGCCCCGAGGATCTCGGCACCTACCCGCCCATGGAGGCTCCGGCGGCCGACGAATGGGACCGCCTGCCCCGGGCCCTGCCCATCGCGCAGGCCCGCGTCGTCGTCATCGTCCCCGTCTACAAGGGCCGCGGCGAGACCCTGCGCGCCCTCCACGCCTGCCTGTCGGCGCCCCAGGCCACCCCCTTCACCCTGCTCGCCGTCAACGACCGCTCCCCCGACCCGCAGCTCACCGCGGACCTCGCCGCCCTCGCCGGCCGCGGCCTGTTCCACCTCGTCGAGAACGAGCACAACCTCGGCTTCGTCCGCTCGGTCAACCGCGCCCTCGGCCTGCGCCAGGGCCGCGCCGTCGTCCTGCTCAACTCCGACGCCGAAGTCTTCGGCGACTGGCTCGACCGCCTCGTCGCCCACGCTGAGCCTGAGACAGGACCCTCCGCCGAGCCGCGCCCGCCCGTGGGCAGCGTCACGCCCCTGTCCAACAACGCCACGATCTGCTCCTACCCGCGCTTCAACGCCAACAACACCATGCCGCTCGAGATCGCCCGGCCCGACCTCGACCGCGTGGCCGCGCAGGTCAATCGCGGCCGCGCCGTGCCCGTGCCCACCGGCGTCGGCTTCTGCATGTACATGACCGCCGCCGCCCTCGACGCCGTCGGCGACCTCGACGCCGAGGCCTTCGGCAAGGGCTACGGCGAGGAGAACGACTGGTGCCTGCGCGCCATCAAGGCCGGCTTCGTCAACCTGCTCGCCGAGGACGTGTTCGTCCACCATGCCGGCCA